>JANMPD010000129.1:0-2588 GCA_031369685.1 Chloroflexota bacterium
CCGCGGCCACCTCGTGGTGCGCCGCTTCCACCCGGATCCCGAACGCCTCGAGGGCATCGACCATGTCCTGGCGGACTTCCTGGGCCAGGTCGGTCGAGTAGTCGAAGTAGCCGGCCTGGTCGTGCGGCAGCGGCTCGATGCTGCCATCCTCGCCGCGCCGGAACAGGAAGAACTCGAGCTCCGGGCCCATGTTCACGACGTAGCCGAGCTTCCTGGCTCGCTCGACCTGGCGCCGCAGGACCCAGCGCGGATCCCCGACGAACGGCTCCCCGCGCGGCGTGAAGACGTCGCAGATCACGCGGGCGGTGCCGCGCGGGCCGGACCCACGCTGCCACGGGATCTCGGCGAACGTCGCCATGTCCGGCATCAGGTACTGGTCGCTCTCCGCGATCCGGGTGAAACCCTCGATCGACGAGCCGTCGAACCAGGTGCCGTGCTGGACCGACCCACCGAGCTGATGGATCGGGATCGTCACGGCCTTGACCGACCCGATGATGTCGGTGAACTGGAGCTGGACGAAGCGAATGCCTCGTGTCTCGGCGTCCGTGATCAGCGCGAGCGGATCACGGTGCTCGTCCTGGCCCGCGCCGGGTTCGATCAGGGTCGGCACGGCCACTCCCCTAGTACTGGAACAGGAGTTCGCGGTACTTCGGCAGCGGCCAGAGGTCGTCGGCGACCACCGTCTCGAGTTCGTCGGCCACGGTCCGCAGCACATCCTGCGCGGGGATGACGTGATCGACCACCGCCTGCGCCTCGTCCTGGACGGACGTCGCTTCGTGGGCCTCGTGCAGGGCGTGCTCGAGCGCATCGATCGCATCGACCAGCCGGTCTGTCTTCGCGGTGACCTCGCCCGCGACCGCCGCGACCCCGCGTGACGCCGACGCTCCGCCCAGCTCGCCGAGGTAGCGAACGGCCGCCGGCAGGATCATCGTCCGGGCCATGTCGATGGCACAGCGCGCCTCGATCGCACCGACCTTGACGTAGCGCTCCCAGTTGATATCGACCCGCGCGGCGAGTTCCCGTTCGGACAGCACGCCGAGCCGGCTGAACAGGGACTTGGCCTTGTCGGTCGCCAGTGCGGGCAGGGCATCGACGGTCGTTCGATTGTTTGGGAGACCGCGGCGGGCAGCCTCGGCGTGCCACTCTTCGGAGTAGTTGTTGCCCTCGAACAGGACCTGCTTGTTGTTCTTGACGATCTCCGACAGGAGAAGCGTCAGGCCCTCGAAGTCGCCCGGCTCGAGCTTGTCGAGTTCGTCCGCCAGCGTGGTCAGCGAGTCGGCGACGGCCGTGTTGAGGACCGTCTGTGGCCAGTAGATCGGCGCCGAGGAACCAACCGCCCGGAACTCGAACTTGTTGCCGGTGAAGGCGAATGGCGATGTCCGGTTGCGATCCGTCGCGTCCTTCGACAGGACCGGCAGCGAGGTGACCCCGAGCTCGACCTGGCCACCCTTCTTCGAACCCGACGCAGGGCCCTTCTCGAGTTGCGTGATGACATCTTCCAGCTGCGAGCCGAGGAAGATCGAGACGATCGCAGGCGGTGCTTCGTTGGCGCCGAGGCGGTGGTCGTTGCCGGCGTCGGCGATGCTTGCCCGGATCAGGTCTGCGTGGGCGTTCACGCCGCGGATCACGCCCAGGAGGAGCGCCAGGAACTGGGCGTTGGCTTCCGGATCGTTGCCCGGATCGAGCAGGTTCTCGCCGGTGTCCGTGGCCATCGACCAGTTGTTGTGCTTGCCCGAGCCATTGATGCCCGCAAAGGGCTTCTCGTGGATCAGGAACATGAGCCCGTGCTGCGCGGCCAGCCGGCGCATGGTGCTCATCACGATCATGTTGTGATCCGAGCCGATGGAGGTTGCCTCGTAGACCGGGGCCATCTCGAACTGGCCGGGGGCCACCTCGTTGTGGCGGGTACGGGCGGGAATGCCGAGCCGCCACAGGGCGCGATCAAGATCCATCATGAACGCGAGGACGCGCTCGCGGATCGGGCCGAAATACTGGTCTTCGAGCTCCTGGCCCTTCGGCGAAGGAGCCCCGAACAGCGTTCGACCGGTGAGGACGAGGTCCGGCCGCTGCTCAGCCAACCGGCGATCGACGAGGAAGTACTCCTGTTCGGGACCGATGTTCGTGAACACGCGGCGAGCTTCCGTGTTGCCGAACCAGCGCAGGATCCGGAGTGCCTGCTGGCCAAGGGCCGCCTGCGAGCGAAGCAGCGGGATCTTGTGGTCAAGCGCCTCGCCCGTGAACGACACGTAGGCGGTCGGGATCGTCAGGGTGACCCCGTTCGGCTCGAACTGGAGGAAGATCGGGCTCGTGACGTCCCAGGCCGTGTAGCCCCGCGCCTCGAACGTCGCTCGGATGCCGCCTGACGGGAACGAGCTCGCGTCCGGCTCACCCTGGACCAGGTTCCTGCCCGAGAATTCGGCGATGGTCCGGCCTTCGCCGACCGGGCTGAGGAACGAATCGTGCTTCTCGGCGGTCGAGCCGGTCATCGGCACGAACCAGTGCGTGAAGTGGGTGGCCCCGTGGGCGAGCGCCCATTCCTTCACGCCATGAGCGACGGCATCGACGATCGCGGGGTCGAACGGCTCGTG
>JANMPD010000136.1:0-2684 GCA_031369685.1 Chloroflexota bacterium
CGTCGAACCTCACCGGACGGCAGGCGGACCTGGGCGAGCTCGCCCTCCTTGGCCAGCAACTGCGCCGACACGCCGGCGGACCGAACGATCTGGCCGCCCTTGCCCGGAACGAGCTCGATGTTGTGGATCGTCGTCCCGAGCGGGATGTTCGCAATCGGGAGGGCATTGCCGACCCGCGCTTCCGCGTCGCGACCGGAGACGACGACGTCGCCGACCTTCATGCCGTGCGGCAGGAGCATGTAGCGCTTCTCGCCATCGCGGTAGTGGAGCAAGCCGATCCGCGCCGACCGGTTCGGGTCATATTCGACCGTCGCGATTCGGGCAGGGACGCCGAACTTGTCCCGCTTGAAGTCGATCCGTCGATAGTGGGTCTTCTCGCCGCCGCCACGGTGGCGGACGGTGAGGCGACCGGCATTGTTGCGCCCGGAGCCCCGGATCTGGGGTTCGAGGAGCGGCTTGTGGGGCCGATCGGTCGTGATCTCCTCGAACGTCGAGCGCGTCATCTGACGCATGCCCGGCGAGGTTGCCTTGTAACCGCGAAGAGGCATGCCTACACCCCTTCGAAGAACTGGATCTTCTGGCCGGGAGCCAGGGTCACGATGGCCTTGCGCCAACCGGAGATCCGCCCGGTCGTTCGACCGCGGCGCGTCCCGGTGACCTTCGACTGAGGCTGCTTGGTCACGACGTTCACGGCCACGACGGTGACCTTGTCCGACTTGTAGAGCTCCTCGATCGCGGCCTTGATCTGGATCTTGTTGGCATTCCGGTGCACCGCGAAGGTGTACTTGCCACGGCTCGACTCATCGATCGACTTTTCGCTGATGACCGGGCGGAGAATGATCTCCGGAGCGGTGAGGGCGCTCACAGGTACACCTCCTCGATGCGGGCGAGGGCCGGCTGCTCGATCACGATCGTGTCGGCCTTGATCAGGTCGACGACGTTCAGGGAGTCGGCCAGGATGACCTCGACCGTCGGCAGGTTGCGGGCCGACAGCTTGAGCTGCTCATCGGCACCTGGGGCGACGATGAGGACCCGGCCGGTCGCGTTCAGTGCGGCGAGGATAGCGACGAAGTCCTGGGTCTTGATGCGCTCGAGGGAGAACGCGTCGACGACGCGAATCGCCTCGTCGCCGAGCTTCGCGGTCAGCGCTCCACGGAGAGCAAGCCGACGCATCTTCTTCGGCAGGCGCTGCTCGTACGAACGGGGATGCGGGCCGAAGACCACGCCGCCGCCGCGGAAGTGTGGTGCCGACTTGGTGCCCTGTCGCGCTCGGCCGGTGCCCTTCTGTCGGTACGGCTTGGCCCCGCCACCGCGGACCTCGCCCCGGGTCTTGGTGTCGTGCGTGCCGATACGCCGAGCGGCCAGCTGGGCCGTGACGACCTGATGAAGCACGGCCAGGTTGACCGGAGCATCGAAGAGCTCGTCGTTGAGCTCGACGCTGCCGATGGTCGCGCCGGTTCGGTCGTAGAGGGTGGTCTGGGTCATCGCTCAGGCCTTCTTCACGAGGATCAGGCTGCCTCGGGATCCGGGCAGGGTGCCCTTGACCAGGAGCAGCTGGCGATCGGCGTCCGTCTGGACGACCTTCACCTTCTTGGTCGTGACTTGCTCGTCGCCCATGTGGCCGGCCATCTTGACGCCCTTGTAGACGCGTCCGGGCGTCGTGCCCGGACCGATGGAGCCAGGGGCACGATGGTGATCGGAGCCGTGGGTCTTGGGCCCGCGGGAGAAATGATGCCGCTTGATGTGGCCGGCGAATCCTTTGCCCTTCGATACGCCCGTCACGTCGACGAGGTCACCGGCGGCGAAGAGATCCGTGATCCCGATCGTCTGGCCGACTTCGTAGCCCGACAGGTCGTCCATCCGGAACTCGCGGATCGTGCCGAGGCTCGGCAGGCCCTTGAGCTGTCCGAGCTCGGGCTTGGTGAGCTTCTTCTTCTCCTCGGTCCCGAGCTGCACGGCCGCGTAACCGTCCCGGTCCTCGGTGCGGAGGCGGGTGACGGTGTTCGGGGCGACCTTGATCACGGATACCGCGACCATGGTGCCGTCGGCCTCGAAGACCTGGGTCATGCCGACCTTGCGGCCGATCAATCCGATGCTCATCGCTCGCCGCTCCGGCCCGTCGCCGCGTTCGCTCCTGCGCACGCTCGCTCACGCACGGCTGAAGTGCGCTCGCTCACGTGCTCGGCGCCGCCTTGCGCCGGGCGCACATCGGCGGCGATGAGGGTCGTGAAGGGATTCATCACATCTTGATCTCGATGTCGACGCCCGCGGGAAGCGAGAGTCGCATCAGGGCGTCAACCGTTTTCGAGGATGGGTCGATGATGTCGACGAGCCGCTTGTGGGTGCGGATCTCGAACTGCTCTCGACTGTCCTTGTCGATGAACGGCGAACGCAGGACCGTGAACTTTTCGATGCGCGTGGGCAGCGGCACCGGACCGATGATGTCGGCTCCGGTGCGCTGTGCGGTCTCGACGATCTGGGCCGCCGACTGATCCAGCAGTCGGTGGTCGTACGCCTTGAGACGGATGCGGATGCGCTGCTTTGCCATCGGTTACTCGGTGATGCTCGTGATCGCGCCGGCACCGACGGTCCGACCACCCTCGCGGATGGCGAAGCGCTGGCCGGTCTCGAGGGCGATCGGGGTGATGAGCTCGACGCTCATCTCGACGTTGTCACCGGGCATG
>JANMPD010000144.1:0-19813 GCA_031369685.1 Chloroflexota bacterium
TAGAGCGGCATGCCGGCTTCGAGGCGAAGCGTGTCCCGAGCCCCGAGGCCGCACGGGATCAGGCCCTGGCCGGCACCGGCCTCTGCCAGCGCGGTCCACAGCTCGGGCGCCCTGGCCCAGTCCACGAACACCTCGAAACCATCCTCGCCGGTATAGCCGGTCCGCGCGACGAACGCCGCGATCCCGGCGACGGCACCTTCCGCAATCGCGTAGTAGCGGAGGTCGTCCAGGGCGATATCGGTCATCTGCTGCAGGATCCCGGCCGCCGCGGGCCCCTGGATCGCGACCAGCGACGTGGCCATGGACCGATCATCCAGGATGGCGTTCCAGCCATCGAGTCGATCCGCGAGCGCATCGGACACCACGGTCGCATTGCCCGCGTTGGCGACGACGAGGTATCGGTCATCGCCGAGCCGGTACACGATGAGGTCGTCGATGATCCCGCCGTCCTCCGCACAGATCATCGAATACTGGGCCCGGCCGACGGCCAGCGTTCGTGGGTCCGACACCAGGGCCGCGGCCATGGCGTCGCCGGCCTCCGGCCCATCGACGAACAGCTCGCCCATGTGCGAGAGATCGAACAGGCCGGCGCGCTCGCGTACGGCCCGATGCTCCTCGAGAATGCCGCCGTACTGGACCGGCATCAACCAGCCACCGAACTCGATGAGCCTGGCCTGGAGCGATCGATGCATGTCGGTGAGCGCCGTCTCGCGAAGCCCGGGGTCGTTGTCGATCAACGGTTGGTCGACTCCGCATCGCGTGGGATTGCCAACGTGCTGCCGGCCATGGTTGCCGACGATTGCGAGACCATCCGCGGTGCCGACGATACGAGCGCCCGCTCTGAATCGAAGGTCAGGAGACTGGCCGCTTCATCAAAGGTGACCCAGCGCACACGCTCGAACTCGTGGTCGTGGAGGGCGAGATCCCCACCGATCGGCTCCATCAGCCAGTAGTGGACGGTCTTGTCGATTCGGACCCCGCTCTGGACGAAGACATAGGAGATCGAGGACAGGGGTTCGATGATCCGGACCCGCAGGCCCGTTTCCTCCTGGACTTCGCGGAGCGCGGTCTGCTCGATGGTTTCGCCGGGATCGGGGGTTCCTTTGGGAAGGGTCCAGGTGGCTCGTCGCCGGTCACCGTCGCGCCGCCGGAGGCCGACCACGAGCGCCGGCCGGCCAGCGATGGTCGATAGGACGATCCCGCCGGCGGAAGTGGCGGCTGCGGACCTCAGCCGAGCCAAGGCGCCGTCGCGGCGCGCGATCGGCCGTTCCGGACGGATCGGGCCCACGTCATCGACACGGTCGGGCGTGGCCGGCCCGAGGCCGGGATGCGGGAGCGTGTCGGCGTGATCGTGCGACTGGCGCCCCGAATCGTAGACCACGGAGATTCGATCTTGCTGCGGATCTCGGTGGTCCGTCCGGACATGGCACGGAAGGCGACCGCGGAAGCCAGACCGAGTCGCCGTTCGCGCGTCCGCACCGAGGGGCGCGGGAAACTGGCCGCCGGACGCGCTGCGTACTTTGCGGCGATGCTGTGTTCCATCAAGCGCATGGTAGCGCGTCAGCCTCCGGCTGCAAGAGATCGACGCAACAAATCTGCGACGTCCGGTGCCAGCACGCCACGCCCTTCTGCGAGCGCAACCTCCCGCTCGGCCAGCGCGACGTACAGGCGGAGTGCGCCGGGGGCATGCAGCCGCATCGCCGCGAGATGGCCCTTCACGGTCCCGACATCGCCGCGGGTGATCGGTCCCGTCAGGGCACGGGCGACACCGAGGGCTCGAGCGTTGGCCAGGGTCTGCTCGGCGAGGCGCCCGTAGATGGCCAGGGATCCCTGCTCGTCAAGCCCGGTGACCGCTCCGAGCTCGACGATCGCATCGAGGAGGGCAACGAAACCGCCCGCCGCAAGCACCGCCGCCGCGTGATAGGCCGCCTTTGAACCCGGCGCCAGTCGTACGGCCGTGGCGCCGATGGCCTCCGCCATCTCCGCGAGCAGGGTCGCCAGCTGGTCGTCACCCTCGATCGCCACGGTTGCCCCGCGAAGCGCGTGGACCGAAAGTTCGGTGTCGGCAAAGGCAACGAGCGGGTGAAACGACCCGATCTGGGTTCCGGCCGCCATTGCCGGCGCGAGAACCTCGGCACCGAGCGCCCCGGACGTGTGCACCAGGGCCTGCCCGCCGTACAGGCGCAGGCTCCCCGCGATGCCGGGCAGGGCGTCGTCAGGGACCGCGAGGATGATCAGATCGACGGCGTCGACGAGCGCCGCAGCTTCTGCGAATGCTCGCGCTCCGGGCACGTACGCCTGGAACCGTGCGCGCCGCTCGGGGTCGCGGGTCGCGATGGCCCCGACGGGCCAACCGGCCCGCGACAGGGCCGCTCCGAGGGCCGAGCCCACCGCGCCACCTCCGACAATCCCGACGACAGGTGGATCGCCCGCGGCCGCATGAGCGTGGGGATGGGGGTGATCGTCGGCCTCGCCGTGGCTGTGCGCATCGTCGTGGGAATGCCCGCGGTCGGGCGTCGGGTTCAGGTCGATGCCTCGATCCGCGAGCTCCCGCAGCGTCTCATCGACGCTCGACGGTCGTGGATCGGACTCATCCCCAGGCCAGGCTCTCATCGGCAGGCCCGCGCTGGCTGTTTCGGTCGGGCGCGGTACGCTTGCATCCATCGAGTGTAGCCACCCAGCGAGGGACCGAATCCCGTGCCAGTTCCCGATCCGTTCGGCGCCCGCGAGCCCCTCGGCCCGGGCCTGCCCGATATCTATCGCCTGTCTGCCCTCGCGGACCTGATCGACCTTGCAACGGCGCCCGTCACGCTCAAGATCCTGCTCGAGAACGCGTTGCGCCACGCCGGTCGCGGGATCGTGGAGCGTGCCGACGTCGAGCGCCTGGCGTCCTGGCGACCCGGTACCGGCGGCGAGGCCGAGATCCCGTTCATGCCGGCTCGCGTCGTCCTCCAGGACTTCACTGGGGTCCCCGCGATCGTCGACCTGGCCGCGATGCGCGATGCCATGGCGGACCTGGGCGGCGATCCGGCAAAGGTCAATCCCCTGGTCCCGGCGGACCTGGTGATCGATCACTCGGTCCAGGTCGATGCGTTCGGTACGTCGTCGGCGTTCGCCGTCAACGTGACCCGCGAATATGAGCGCAACGGGGAGCGCTACCAGCTCCTTCGATGGGCGCAGACGGCGTTCCGGGACCTGCGCGTCGTGCCCCCCGGCACCGGGATCATCCACCAGGTGAACCTCGAGTTCCTGGCGTCGGTGGTGACCGAGCGTGCCGACGAGGACGGGCTGGTCGCGTTCCCGGATACCCTCGTGGGCACCGACTCGCACACCACGATGATCAATGCGCTCGGGGTGCTCGGCTATGGCGTCGGAGGCATCGAAGCCGAGGCCGTCCTCCTCGGGCAGCCGCTCTACCAGCCGATGCCGCGGATCGTCGGCGTACGGCTGACGGGAACCTTGCCAAAGGGATCGACCGCCACCGACCTCGTCCTCGTGGTCACGGAGATGCTCCGTTCGTTCGGCGTGGTCGGGGCCTTCGTGGAGTTCGCCGGTGATGGCCTGGCCGGGTTGTCCCTGGCGGACCGCGCGACGATCGCCAACATGAGCCCGGAGTTCGGGGCCACGGCAACGATCTTCCCGATCGACGACGAGACGATCGCCTACCTGCGGCTCACCGCACGTTCGGCCGACCAGGTCACGCTCGTCGAACGCTACGCGCGGGCGCAGGGACTGTGGCGCGAACCGGGTGTCGGACCGGACTTCGACGCGACCCTGACCCTCGATCTGGCATCAGTCAGGCCATCGGTGGCCGGGCCACGCCGCCCGCAGGACCGGGTCGAGCTGCCGGACCTCCCCGCCAACTTCCATGCGGCCTTCCCGCAGAGCGGCGCCGTCGACAGCACCTGGGCGCCAGCCAGCGTCCGGCTCGGCGATGCCTCGGCCGTCGTCGGACACGGATCGGTCGTCATCGCGGCGATCACGTCCTGCACCAACACCTCGAATCCGACCGTCATGGTCGGCGCGGGGCTCCTCGCCCGGAACGCCGTGGCACGTGGCCTGAGCGTTTCGCCCGTCGTCAAGACGTCGCTGGCCCCGGGTTCGCGGGCCGTGACGGGCTATCTCGACGCCGCCGGCCTCACCGGCCCGCTCGAGCAACTCGGCTTCGCATTGGCCGGCTACGGCTGCACCACGTGCATCGGCAATTCGGGTCCGCTCGATGCGCCGATTGCCGAGGTCATCGAGCACGATGAACTCGTGGCCGCGGCGGTCCTGTCCGGGAACCGGAACTTCGAGGGGCGCATTCACCCGCTCGCCCGGGCGAGCTACCTCGCGTCGCCGCCGCTGGTCGTCGCGTTCGCGTTGGCCGGCCGGGTCGACATCGACCTGTCCACCCAGCCGCTCGGCATCGGCGACGACGGGCGCCCGGTCTTCCTGGCCGACATCTGGCCGAATCCGGACGAGATCCGGTCGGTGATCAACGATTCCATCGATCCGGCCCTGTTCGAAGCCACCTACGCCACGGTCTTCGAGGGCGACGATCGGTGGCGGGCACTGCCGATCCCGGATGGCGACCGCTACGCGTGGGACCCGGCTTCGACGTACATCGCGCGCCCGCCGTACTTCGACGGCATGACCATGGATCCCGCCCCGATCCGACCGATTGAAGGCGCGCGGGCCCTGGCGCTCCTGGGCGACAGCGTCACGACCGATCACATCTCCCCTGCCGGATCCATTGCCGCAGCCTCGCCCGCCGGCCAATGGCTCCAGGAGCGCGGCGTCGGGCCGCTCGAGTTCAATTCCTACGGCTCCCGGCGCGGTCATCACGAGGTCATGATCCGCGGCACCTTCGCGAACATTCGGCTTCGCAACCTGCTCGTGCAACGCGAGGGTCCCTTCACGGCACATCGGCCCGATGGGATCGAGATGACCATCTTCGAGGCGGCCGGGGACTACGCCGCTGCTGCTGTGCCGTTGATCGTTCTCGCGGGCAAGGAATACGGGTCGGGTTCATCGCGGGACTGGGCCGCCAAGGGCACCTCGCTGCTCGGTGTCCGGGCGGTGATTGCGGAGAGCTTCGAGCGGATCCATCGCAGCAACCTCGTTGGGATGGGTGTCCTGCCGCTCCAGTTCGAGCCCGGCGCCACGATCGGGAGCCTCGGTCTGTCGGGACGCGAGTCGTTCACGATCCGGGGTGTCGAGGACGGACCGGAGGCCCGCAGCAAGCTGTCAGTCGTCGCCCGCGATGACGTGACCGGTGACGTCACCACATTTGACGTCCTGTGCCGACTGGATGGACCCATCGAGGTCGACTACTACCGCCAGGGCGGGATCCTGCCGGCCGTCCTGCGACGGATCGCCGCGAACTGACGGGACCGATGGAGGGTCACACGTCTCGGCCCAGGGCCAGACTCTCGGCGATCCGGCCCAGAACGGCCAAACGCCCCCGGGAGTTCCCGAGGGCGTCGACCTGGAGGAGGTTGACCGGGCTTCGCGAACCCGGTTATTCGTGGGACGCGGCGGCGACGGCCCGCGTGACGGCCAGTTGCCCTACGGTTTGCAGATGACGAATCTCATGCCGGTCGCCCGTCAATCCGACATCCTGGATGCGTATCGCGAGACGCCCGTCGGGCGCCTGCTTGAGTACCACAACCTTGGGCGTCCCTTCGAAGCAGGCGACCCCGAACTGCTGATCGGGATGTGCATGGACAGTCGCAAGTCGCTGCGCGTCCCGCCCGACTTCGCCTTCGTCCTCCGGACGGCGGGGGCAAACATGCGCGACAACGAGTTCCGGATCTCATACGCGATCGCCATCGGCGGCGTCAGGACCATCGTCCTCATCGCCCACACGGACTGCGGCATGAAGCGCGTCGCCGGCCTGCACGATCCGTTCGTTCGCGGCCTGGTGGACCACGCGGGCTGGGCGCCGGCGGATGCGGAGCGGCTCTATGCCGAGGGCGTGCCGAAGTTCGGGATCATCGATGAGGTGGAGTTCGTGATGCAGGAGGCGGACCGGCTGCGGGCGCTCTATCCGCGCCTGACCGTCGCGCCGCTCCTCTATCGCGTCGAGGATGACCTGCTCTACCAGTTGGACTAGGCAGGCGGGGCCGGCCGGACCTCGCGGTCACCCATCCGAGGCTGGAACGGTGGAAATGCCCGGCCCGCGGCGGAAGCAGCGCAGTTCGATTACGTCCGGCACGTGCCACTCTCGTGACAGCATCACGCGCCGCCCGGCGACATCGACGTCGACCTGCTCAACGTGGAGCAGCAGGGTGCCGACGGCAACATCGAGCACGTCGGCCAGCGTTTCGTCTGCCATTGCCGGGGCGAGGACCGCATCACCATGCGCCACGGGATGGCCGACTGCCTCGAGCAGAGTGTATAGAGATCCCCCGAAGGCATCGGCCGGGGTCGCCCCGAGAATATCCTCAGGAACGGCGTCGATCGAATAGATCGCCGGGCGATCATCGGCGGTGCGAACGCGGCGCACCTCGATGATCGGATCGCCAGGCCCGATTCGCAGCTGTCGTCCAACCTGGTCGCCTGCCGGACCGCGGCGAAGGGCGACGACGCGGCGCGTGGCTCGCACACCGAGGCTCTCCAGGTACGCCGTATAACTGAAGTTGACATCGAGCGAGTTGCGCAGCAGCGGCCGTTCGGTTACGTACGTTCCGGAGCCTTGGCGTCGGACGAGATAGCCTTCTTCCGACAGCCCGCGGACCGCTTCCCTGATCGTAGCGCGGCTGACCCCGAAGCGAATGCACAGCATGGCTTCGTTCGGAACCATCGAGCGGGGAGGAAATTCGCCCGACAGGATTGCCCGGCGAAGCCCGTCCCGGACGATATCGGCTTGGAGCGGTCGGGCGTGGGGCCGATGCGACGGCGCGCCGGTCATTTCTGACCTCCGGTCTGGCCATCTTTCGACTTGGCCTGCCGGCCGCGCCTGCCAGTCCGGACCGGCGTTGCGACGCGACGGCGACCGCGCAGAAGGAGTCCGGCGACCAGCAGCAGGGAGATGGTCACGCTGAGCAATGCCGCTGCGATGGCGTTGACTTCGGGCGTGACGCCGCGGCGAATCGACGAGAACAGGAAGATCGGCAACGTCTGATCCTGGCCGCTCGTGAAGAACGCGATGATGAAGTCGTCAAAGCTGAAGGTGAAGGCGAGAAGCGATCCGGCGAGGATGGCCGGCAGCAACTGCGGGAGCGTTACCTCGACAAACGTTCGCCAAGGCGTCGCATACAGGTCCTCGGACGCCTCCGTCAGCGTCCGATCCATCGATCGCATCCGGGTCCTCACGAGAACGTTGACGAGCGCCATCGTGAACAGCGTATGGGCCGCGATGATGCTGTACACGCCGAGGCCAAGACGGGGTGGATCGACCGGGAATAGGAAGACGAGCCACTCGTTCAGCCAGCCGAATGCGGTCACGAGGAAGATCAGGGTCGCGATCCCGATGACAATCCCGGGGACGATGATCGCCACGTAGGTAAGTTGTTCGAAAAGCGATCGCGCCTTCCCACCGAGCGAAGGCATTGCCAACGCGGATAGCGTGCCGCCGATCGTTGCCGCGATTGCCGAGAATGCCGCGATGAACAGGCTGTTGCGGAGCGCCTTGAGGACGAACGGATCCCGGGCGGCCGTCTCGAACCAACGCGTCGACCAGCCCGTGAGCTCGGTCGCACTTCGGCCGGCGTTGAAGCTGAAGACGACGACGACCACGATCGGCGCGAACAGGAAGACATAGATGAGCACCGCATAGGACCGGAGCAGGCGATCCCCCAGTCGCTCGGCCAAGGACCAGAAGCGATCACCGGCTTGTTCGCTCGAGCGCCAGCCCATCACAACAGACTCCCTTCGCGGCCGGGGCTGGAGAGCCGCCGTGTGACCCAGGTGTAGAAGCCGACCACGACCAGCATCGCGATCACGAACGCGGTCGCGAGTGCAGAGCCGAATGGCCAGTTTCGTGACTGGAGGAACAGGTCGGCGAGCGCGTTGCCGAGGAAGTAGGTCTTGCCGCCACCGAGGAGCGTCGGGATGAGGTACTCGCCCATCACCGGGATGAACACGAGAAGGCATCCACTGATCACGCCCGGGGCCGATAGCGGGAACGTCACCTGCCGAAACGTCGCCACGGAGCCGGCCCCCAGATCCCTTGAAGCCTCGAGCATGGAGTGATCGAGCCGCTCCAGGCTGATGTAGATCGGCAGGGCCATGAGCGGCAGGTAGTTGTAGACGATGCCGAGGAGCACCGCGAACGGCGTGTTGAGGAGCTGGATCGGCCCGAAGCCCAATCCTTCCAAAATCGATGGGATGCCGTTGGAGCCGAGAATGAACATCCACGCGTAGGTCCGGATCAGGAAGCTGGTCCACATCGGAACGACGATGAGGGCCATCAGGACCGTCTTCCAAGATCCGCCGCGTGACGCAAGGGCGTACGCCAGCGGGTAGGCCACGAGCAGGCACACGATCGTGCCGGCAAGGCCCAGGAGGACCGTGTTGACGATCGGCGTCAGGCGGGTCCCGATGTTGACGTATTGATCGAGGGAGAAACCCGGCTCGTAGCCGCCGTTCGGCGCTCGCTGGCCGAACGAGACGATGGCCAGGACGAGCAGCGGCGCGAGCAGGAAGAGGAGGTACCACGACGCAGCAGGAAGGAGCAGGAGGCCCAGGACTCCCTGGCGGCCCCCTACTCGCGGTCGGCGAGAACTGCTGCGTCGGCTACCCACGGACATGGCCTAGGCAGAGGCCTTGATTCGAGCCCACATTTCGGCACGGGCCGCCGAGTTGTACGTCGCGCTCGACGCGTATTCAAGCTTGGTCAACCGATCAGGGGTGGGATAGATGATCTGGTTGTTCCGGATGTCTTCCGGAAGCAACGCGGTTGCCTTGTCGTTGGCGTGCGGGTAGAGGCAGAACACGGTTTCCTTCGCCGCGATCTCGGGCGACAGGATGAAGTCGAGGAACGCGTACGCGGCATCCCGGTGCGGCGAATCGGCGGCTACCGTGTAGCTGTCGATCCACAGTTCGCCGCCATCGGCGGCCACAACGTACTTACCGTCCGGGTTATCGCGACCCACTTGCAGGCCGTCACCCGTCCAGGCGATCGACATCCACGAATCGAGGTTCCGGAGCGGTGGCTGAACATCGCTGGTGATCGCATAGAGCTTGGGCTTCAGGGCAATCAGCATCTTCTCGACCGCTGCCAGCTCGTCGGGCGCACTCACGTTGAGGCTGTAGCCGAGCGCGACGGCCGCGGATCCGATCGATGAGATCTGATGGTCGACGATGACCGCCTTGCCGGCGTACGTGGTTCCGGCGAGCTCAAAGAACTGCTTCCAGGACGTGATGTCCTCGCTG
Source organism: Chloroflexota bacterium (assembly GCA_031369685.1). Classification (GTDB taxonomy): domain Bacteria; phylum Chloroflexota; class Limnocylindria; order Limnocylindrales; family CSP1-4; genus UBA5189. Next base: position 9,361 of record JANMPD010000144.1, read on the forward strand.
ATCTTGGAGGACCGGTAGGCGATGCCTGTCGTGCCCCAGTTCTTGGGAATCGTGTACTTGTTTCCAGGGTCGAACGACTGGTCCATGAACCGGCTGTTCCAATCGGCCCTGACGAAGCCGGGAATCTTGGCGTAGTCGAGCGGCTCGATCAGCTTGTCGCTGACCCAGCCTTCGACGGCGTAGTTGCTTGGAACGACGACGTCGATACCCGAGTTCCCGGCCCGGATCTTGGCTTCCATCTCCTCGGTCGAGCCGTAGACCTGGACGTTGACCGCGACCTTCGTCAGGTCCGTGAAGGCCTGGATGTCGGCCGGGTCGTGGTATCCCGGCCACGTCGCGAGGTTGAGGGTGTCGCCGAGCTTCGGGCCACCGCTGCCGGCGCTCCCGGTCGGGCCCACGGTCGAGCCGCCGCCAGATGGCGCGCAAGCCGCGAGAATTGCAGCAGTCGTTCCGAGGGCTGCGGCCCCGAGAAATTGGCGTCGGCTGATGCGGCCTTCGCGGAGGAGTCGCTCAAGAGCACGTTGATCCTCTGCAGTCGTTCCCCGTTCTGGTTCGATCCGAGCCATGAATTCCCTCCTAGGTGGCTGAACAACGTTGCGGGTTGGTCAATCGACCTTGCCGTCGACCACGAGACGCGCCGATTCCAATTTCCAGTCGATCACCACCTCCTCTCCGGGCCGAAGGGCGTCGACGGTCAGCCGTCCGTCATTCTGAATACGCGCCAACACTTCTCCGAGGGCCGGGCTCTCGGCGGTCACTTCGATCTGATCACCGAGGTAGGCGAGCGACACGATGGTGCCCGCGCAGGCCCCGTGCCCCGGGGCGTCGGACGGCCGGATCTGGACCCGCTCGGGGCGAATGGCAAGCGTCGCAGGCTGGTCGATGGCGATCTCGTGCGAAACGCCGCTCGCCCGCACGACGAGGCCCCGGTCAGTCTTGACGATCCAGCCGCCTTGGCGATCCTGATCGCGACCGACGACCGTTGCCTGGTAGAAGTTCATCTGCCCGACGAATGTGGCAACCCAGCGATCCACGGGGGCCTCGTAGACCTCCGCCGGGGGCCCGTCCTGGAGAACCCGGCCGCCTCGCATCACGGCGATGCGGTCGGCCATGGAGAGCGCCTCGTTCTGGTCGTGGGTCACGAAGATGAAGGTGATCCCCACTTCGCGCTGCAGGCGCTTCAGCTCGACCTGCATCTCCCGCCGCAGCTTCAGGTCGAGCGCACCAAGCGGCTCGTCAAGAAGGAGCACCGTCGGCTGGTTGATCAGGGCCCGGGCCAGGGCAACGCGCTGCTGCTGGCCGCCTGACAGCTCCCAGGTTCGCCGATGGCCATAGCCGTCGAGCCGAACCAGCTCGAGCGCCTCCTCGACCGCCAAGGCGCGGTCGGCACCCGTTCGCTTCCGCTGGCGCGGTCCGTAGCCGACATTGGCGGCCACATCCATGTGCGGAAACAGGGCGTACTGCTGAAAGACCGTGTTCACATGCCGCCGATACGCCGGCACGTCAGTGACCACCTGACCGGCGATCCGGATGTCCCCCGCCGTCGGGCGCTCGAAACCGGCGATCATCCGCAGGAGCGTCGTCTTGCCGCAGCCAGACGGACCGAGGAGCGCGAAGAATGTCCCGGGTTCAAGGGCAAACGAGACGTCGTCGACGGCCCGAACGTCGTCGAAGTCCTTGACGAGGCCGACCGCTTCGACGTCAGCGCTGACCTCGGGACGATCGGCGACACCGGCGCCGGGCGCGGTCCCAGGGCCTTCGGTCGTCCCCTGCCGGTCGGGCGAAGTCATGCTGGTTGGCCTCCCCCTGCCGCGGCAAGGACCCAGGCCACCTGATCGCGGACCGTTGGGCTCGCCGGGAACTGGTTCTCGAAGATGGCACTGCCGACCGTGAACGCCCACGCGCCGCGCCGATTCAGCATCTGGATTCGCTCGAGCGAATCCACGCTGCCGGCTGCGATCACGGGGCCCGCCGATGCCGCAACCACGGCTGTCACCAGCTGTTCGACGTCGCCCGCGTGGCGATACGCGAGGAGATCGAGCCCATGGACGCCTGCTCGGGCCGTCAGCGAACGAGCGCTCTCCGCGATCTCCTCGATCGTGCCGGTCAGGATGCTCGGGTGGCCCACAACGACCCCTGGAAACGGGCAGTATCGAAGCCCCGATCCTTCGAGCAGTGGCAGGGCGTCTCCGGGATTGGTCCCACCGAGGACCCAGTCGACGCCGATTTCGCGGGCTGCGGCGATGCTCCGGACCTCGTCCTCGACGCGTTCCGAGACGACTTCGAGCATCACCTCACGCCCGTCCGCATGCATGGATTCAGTCAGTTGTCGAAGGACGTGGGTCGGTTGGCCGATGTCCTTGAAGCCGACGTACTTGATCGGAAGGGATCGGATCTCGTCATAGACCGCCAGGGCGTCGGGCACGGTTGCGTCGTGCCGCGTGAGCATGAAGATGAATTCGGCCATGGTTCCTCCGTTACGCGCGTGCGTTCGTCGATGACATTGGGTCGGTTGCTCCCGGACCGGTACCGCGCGGCACGAGATCGGCGACGCCGCGGAGGACGAAATCCGGCTGGAGTGCGCTGCTGCGTAACTCCGTCTCGTCGGTGGCGCCGCTCATGACGAGCGCAGAGGTCATGCCGGCCTCGTGTGCCATCCGAACGTCGGTCAGCAACCGATCCCCGATCAGGATCATCTGGTCGGCTGGAACGCCGAGGCGGGCCAGGACCGCCCGCGACATATGGATCGAGGGCTTGCCGACAATCGCCTCGGCGCGCCCTCCACTCGCCACTTCAATGGCGGAAAGCATTGCCGCGCAGTCGGGCAGGCCACCTTCGGGGGTCGGGCAGTAAGGATCTGGATTCGTGGCAACGATTCGCGCGCCGCGCCGCACGGCGAGGAAGCTTGTCAGCAGCTTCTGGTAATCGAATGTCCGGTCGAACGAGACAACAACCAGATCGATCCTGGCCGGGTCGTCCGTGATCTCGAAGCCGTCGGAACGGAGAAGATCAGCGACGACCGGTTCCGACACGGGGAAGATGCGAGCGCCCCGCGCGTGCTCGTGCAGGTACAGCCGGAGTGCGTCCGTGGATGAGACCACATCCTCGGCTTCTGCCGGGATGCCCAGGCGTCGAAGCTTCGCGGCGTAGTCCGCCGGCAACTCGAGGGGCTTGTTCGTGAGGAAGCCGACTCGGGCACCCTGCCTCCGGATCGTCGCGACGGTCTCGACCGCACCCGGCAAGGCGTCGTCCCCGAGATACAGCGTCCCGTCCAGGTCGAAGACGTACCCGGCATAGAAGCGGCTCGGGCGGCTCCACTCGATCAAAGCCCGACCCCCAGGACGGTCGCTTCGGCGAGGATCTCGTCAACCGCCGAGCCCGACCAGTTGCCGGTCAGGAACGCGAGGTCGGCGACCGTGAATCGATTGCGCATGAGGTGACAGTGTTCGATTGCCCAGCGGGCGACGACTTCGTCCGCCGGAGGATCGAGGTCGCGGAACCGAGCCGGCGAGCCCGCCCGCTGCAGGGCGGCCGCGATCGATGCCGGGGCTCCGAGCAGCGACTCGATCTGGCGTCGATGCTCGGGCCAGTCACGGATGAATTCCTCTACCCGAGCCCTCTGGCCGTCCCACCGCTCGAGTTTCATGGCGTAATCGGCCCAGCATTCCGCGCCGACGGCACCGGTCGGGTCGAGCCGATCAAAGGCGTTGAGGACGCGAGGCTGCATCGTTGACGGCTCGGGATACGTCGTGTGTGAGCGGAGGCTGGTCGGGTCGAAGCGATCCAGAAACCACTTCCAGGCGATGGCGCCGACCGCTGCGGCCACGCCGACCTGCGCACCGTGAAAGGCCAGCGGACGACCAGCCTGCGTCGCGGCCATGTCGAGCATGTGGCTCACCGTGTGCTCCATGCCCGAGAGTGGAGCTGTCTTGCCGGCAACACCCATCGCGATACCAGTGACGGTCATCAGGCCGGCGAGCTCCGCCAGCGCGTCGTGGCGATGCTCGCGCACCCCGTCGGCGCATGCGAGCAACGCATCCCCCCGCGATCGGAACAGCTGGACCACACGAGAATCAAACGGATCCCCCATCCCGAGTACCGACGCGAGGTACCAGTCAGCAGGGGCCGTGAATAGGGAGATCAACTCACCGAATCCGGCCCGGTTCATGTCGGCCGGGGCGTCGGCGATCGTCTCGAGGTCCACGATCAGGGCATCGGGCCATCGGGACGGCACGGTGCGCTTTACTCCGTTGCGGACCAGCACGGCCATGTCGTCCGAGAACGCGTTGACTGAGACCGCCGTCTGAACGACGACGAATGGGATGCCACCGGCGCGATGAGTCGCGTCCTTGCCGATATCGGTGATCGTGCCCGATCCGACGGTTACGACCGCCCCGGCGCCCGCGATCGCACGATCGGCTTCGGCGGCGGCGGCCTCGTCGGCGTGGAGCTCGGCCTCAGCGCTGCCCAGGGCCACGAGGCGCGCGTTGAAGTCCTGCTGCAACAGCGCAACCACGGTCGCCTTCAGGTCCCGGTCGCCTCGGCGGATCGGGGTGTGGTCAACCAGGACGACGACATCGGTGCCGGACGGGACCAGACGTTTCATCGCCGGGACGAGCGCATCCAGGGCGCCGCCCCGGATCACCAGCTCGCGGATCCCGATTGGTTTGAGTCCCTCGCCGTCTCCGAGCTCCCGCCGGATGGCGTCGAGATCGAACGGTGCCGCAGAGTGAATCATGCGATTCCGGCCGATCCGGAAAGCGGGTCGATGGCGTCGAAGAGTCGCCGATACCGGCCATAGGCCTCGTCGTACGGCGCGCGCGTATCTGCATTCGGGCTGTAGGCGCGCGGCTCGAGCACCGTCAGGCGATCGACGGCCTCATCGAGATCCCGAAACAGGCCCGCACCGACGGCGGCGAGCTGAACGGCACCGATCGCCGTGGCCTCGCGAGCGGCGAGCGTGCGGATGGTTCGGCCGGTGATGTCCGCCTTCATCTGCAGCCAGAGGTCGCTCTGGGCTCCGCCACCAACGACACGGATTTCCGGACCGCCGAGTCCCATCTCGGAGAACCGGTCCACGAGGTCGCGCAGGGCAAACGTGCAGCCCTCGAGCAGTGCACGGCCCAGGTGCGCCCGCCCGTGGCTGAGGCTCAAGCCGAAAAAGGCCCCTCGGGCCTGGTCGTTCCAGCGAGGCGTCGTGGCGCCGCCCAACGCCGGAATGAACGTGACGCCGTCGCTTCCAGGCGGGACCGCCGACGCAGCGTCCAGGCTGGCTTCTGTCTCGCCCGTGAGGCCGAGATACCACCGGACGCTGCCGCCCGATACGAATCCAGGGTTCTCGATGAGCCAGACACGCTCGTCCGCGTGCCCGTGGGTCTCGACAAGCCCGGTCGGATCGACCAGGGGCTGGGTCGACGCACAGGCGACTGGCTCGGCCGTGCCGGTAATGTCGCAGATGACGTCCTGCCGGATTGCGCCGGCGCCGAGGCACGCACCGTGCTCGTCACCAGTTCCGACCACCACCATGCAGCGCGTGCTGAGACCAAGAGTAGCTGCCGCAGACGGTCGGAGCGGACCGGCGACTGATCGCGCGGCCTCGACGCGTCCGAGCAACGAGACATCGATGTCGGTCGCCTCGAGCATCTCCCTGGACCAGGCGCGATCCCGAACGTTGTATAGCATCGTCGACGACGCGTTGGCGTGATCGACCACGAGTTCCCCGGTTAGCGTCGCCACCAGGAATGACCCCGGCAGCAGATAGGCATGCGTCTTCGGGGCGAGATCGGGCTGTTCGTCGCGGAGCCAGAGGATCTTCGGCGCGACATGACCGGCGTCAACGTTCAGGCCCGTGATTCGAAGGACATCCGCTGGATTGAGCTGCTCACGGAGCATCGTCGTCTGGCGAGTCGCGCGCCGATCCATCCAGATGATCGCCGGCGCCAAGGGTCGGAGATCGGCGTCGACCGCCACGAGACCGTCCACCTGGGACGCGAGGCCGATCGCCCGCACGGACGCGCCGTCGACTCCACTACGCTCGAGAAGCTGGGCGACCACATGCTCGAGCGCCCTTTGCCAGTCCTGCGGATCCTGCTGTGCCCAGCCCGCCCGCGGGTACGAGACGGGATAGGCCTCCGATGCTTCGGCGATGACCCGTCCATCGTCGTCGAGCAGGACGCCCTTGAGGCTCTGGGAACCGACGTCACAACCGATGACGTGAATGGCACGGGCCTCCTCAAGTCATCAGTCGTAAGATGACTTCAGGAGGCTACACCGCAGCCCTACCGAGGTCAACATCGAAACGTGGGGGGTGGTGGGCGATACTGGATTCGAACCAGTGACCTCGCGGATGTGAACCGCGCGCTCTAACCAACTGAGCCAATCGCCCCGGGACCGCCGCCCTCAATCTGGACGCGACGGGCGCCGATCATACAACGAGGTTCGGCCACCGACCGGCGATGGCCTCGCGGGTCAGCCCGGTCACCGCGAGGACCTTCAGCCTCGATGCGCCACCCCGGATCGTTGTCACGGATGACGGCGGAATCCCGAGCGCTTCGGCGACGAGTCGCTCGACAGCTGCGTTCGCGACACCATCGACCGGCGCGGCGGCAACGCGAACCCGCAAGCGACCATCGACCACGCCATCGATGCCGTCGCGCCCGGCACGCGCGGTCACTCGAACCGGAATTCGGACTCGGTCGTCGGGGCGACTCACCGGATGGCGCGAACGATGGCCCCGAGCACCAGGATCACAATGAGTGGGGCGAAATCGAGGCCACCGCCCGAGGGCAGGAACCGACGGACCGGGGCGAGCACCGGCTCCGTGAACATGATCAGGAACTGGGACAGCCCGGACCGACCGCGCTGGTCCACCCAGGACAGGAGGACACGTCCGATGATCGCGATCTCGAGGGCGATCAGCAGGAATTTGACGAAGGTGATGAGGAAGACGGCAATCACGCGGCGAGTCTAGCCCGCGCCGAGGGAGCGCGCCCCGAACAGGATCCGACCGATCCGGACCATCGTCGCGCCCTCTTCGATCGCGATCTCGAAGTCATCGGACATCCCCATTGAGAGGTCCGGACCGAGAGACGGCTGGCGGGCCCGTAGGTCGTCGCTCAGGCGCCGCAACCCGGCGAAGGTCGAACGAGCGTCCGTCGCATCGCGATGCAATCGCCCCACCGTCATGAGCCCGTCGACCCGGAGGTTGGGCAGCTCGAGGATCTCGGCCAGCAGCGACCCGATCTCGGCAGGCGCGAACCCGGCTTTTGCGGGATCCGCATCCACGTTTACCTGGAGCAACACCGGGAAACGGCTGCCGGGCCGTAGCTCGCCACTGATCCGGTCGAGCCTCGAGGCCAGCCCCACGCTGTCGACGGTCTGGATCGTGATGAACGTTTCGATCGCGCGACGCGCCTTGTTGGACTGGAGCGGCCCGATCAGGTGCCACGCGGCACCGGGGACCAGGCCGACCTTATCGGCGGCCTCCTGAACCCGATTCTCGCCAAAGGTGTCGACCCCGACCGAGATGGCTGCGCGCAGGCGATCAGCGGAGATCGTCTTGGAGACGGCAATCATTCGGACATCGTCCGGATGGCGGCCGGCTCGCTCGCACGCCCGTTCGATGCGATCCTGAATGCGATCCCGGGCCGCCGCGATCTCGGCCGCCTCGGCGGGACTCACGGAATCGAGATCGGACTCGGCAATGGTTGCACGGGATCCGGGGCCGGCTTCCACCGGCGACGCCTACTTCTGCCGGCGCAGGAAGCTCGGGATTTCCAGGTCTTCCGCGTCATACGCGGCGCGCTTGACCGGCGCCGGCTCGCCGACCGACCGACCCTGCCGCGCGGCTGCCTCGTCCGGGCGGGCGCCCGGCGCATCGGGAACCCCGACATCATTCAGCTGGGTCCGCTGCCGCTCGAGTTCCTCCAGGAAGTCACGTGGTACTCGAGCCGTCGCGTCCATCGGAGACGTCGTGGATGAGCCGGCCGAGCTGCGTGCGCCGGGGCGCTTGCCGTCGAAGCCGGTGGCGATGACGGTGATCTGCACTTCCTCGCCGAGGCGCTCGTTGAAGCTCGTCCCGAAGATGATGTTCGCCTCGGGATCCGCGGCGGAGCGGATTTCCTCGGCGGCCTCGGTCACCTCGAACAGCGAGAGGTTGGAGCTGCCGGTCACGTTGAACAGGATGCCCTGGGCGCCGGCGATGTTGACCTCGAGGAGCGGGCTGGCGATCGCCTGGCGCGCGGCCTCGACGGCTCGGTTCTCGCCACTTGCGCGGCCGATCCCCATGAGTGCCGATCCGGCGTCCTTCATGATCGCGCGAACGTCCGCGAAGTCGAGGTTGATGAGACCCGGCATCGTGATGATGTCGCTGATGCCCTGGACGCCCTGGCGCAGGACGTCGTCCACGACCCGGAAGGCGTCGAGGATCGACGTGTTCTTCTGGACGACGTCGCGGAGGCGATCGTTCGGGATGGTGATCAGCGTGTCGACCTTGCCCTTGAGCTCCTCGGCCGCCTTCTCGGATGTCAGCTTGCGCTTGGCACCCTCGAACGCGAAGGGCTTGGTCACGACACCGATCGTCAGGGCTCCTGCCGCCTTGGCCAGCTCGGCCACGACCGGTGCGGCACCAGAGCCGGTTCCCCCGCCGAGGCCGGCCGTGATGAAGACCATGTCCGAACCCTCGAGCGCCGCGGCGATCTTGTCCGCGTCCTCCTCGGCCGCTCGCTGACCGATGGCGCTATCGCCGCCGGCGCCGAGACCACGGGTGATCTTGTCGCCGATTCGGATCTTGTGGGGTGCATCCGACTGGAGCAGGGCCTGCGCATCCGTGTTGAGGGCAATGAACTCGACGCCCATCATCTCGGCCCGGATCATCCGGTTGACGGCATTGCTGCCACCGCCACCGACGCCGATGACCCGGATGAGGGCGAAGTTCTCAGAATCAGAACGCAGGGCCACCGTACTCCTCCATGGCCTTCTGGGGCCGGGGCTGAACCTTCTGCACATGTGACCCGGAGCGGTTGTCAAGCGGGGTCGGCGGGACGCCCAGGGTCGTCGGGCGAGTCTACCATCCGACACCCTTTCCGTGACCGAGGGGATCGGTCACCGACGATCCGGTCGCGTCGAGCCTGACCGTCGAGCCTGAGCGGCGTCCCCTTACGGGAAGATGCTCCGCAGTGAATCACGCATCCGGCCGAGGATTCCGAACGCCGGGGCTGATTCGTAGCGTGTCGGTTCATCATCCGCGAGCGATCGTGCGCCCCACATCAGCAGCCCGATCGCCGTCGCGTAGGCGGGCGTCAGGATCGAATCGGTGAGCCCGGTGACCGACGTTGGGGCAACGACGCGGACCGGCATCTGGAGGACATCGCGACCCAGCTCGGCGAGGCCGGACAGCTGGGATGCGCCGCCGGTCAGGATCAGGCCGGCCGGCAGCATCCCGGCGCCAGCCGAGCGCATCTCGGCCCCCAGCAGCTCGAACGTCTCGCGCATCCGGGCCTCGATGATCTGGCACAGTTCAAGGCGGCTGACGGTCCGACCGGCGTCCTCGCCGAGGACCGAGACGCTGATCTCCTCATCGGCCGAGACCCCACGCAGGTCGCAGGTCCCGTGTTCGATCTTGAGTTCCTCGGCGACCGGGAGCGAGGTCTTGATCCCGATCGCGACATCGTTGGTCACGAAGTTGCCCCCGACCGGCAGGACGCTCGTGTGGAACGGCGAACCCTCGTTGAACATCGCGAGGTCGATCGTCCCGGCGCCGAGATCCGCGACGGCGACCCCGAGCTCCTTCTCGGTCTCGGTGGCCACGGCCTCCGAAGCCGCCAGGGCGTTGGCGACCCGCTCGTCGATCTTCACGCCCGCGGCGGCGACGCACTTCGTCAGGTTCTGAACCGCCGTCTGGGGCGCGGTCACGATGTGGGTCTCGACCTCCAGGCGAAGGGCGCTCATCCCGAGCGGATCCTTGACCCCTTCCTGGCCGTCGACGATGAACCCGCGCCGCTCGACGTGGAGGACGTCGCGGTTCGAGGGAATGGCCACGGCCCGGGCGACCTCGATGGCGCGCAGGATGTCCTCCCGGCTGACCTCGCGGTCGTGGGCGGTAACGGCAACCTGGCCCGTGGAGTTGAGGCTCTCGACCTGGGAGCCGCCGACGCCGACGAAGGCCTTGTCGATCTTCCAGCCGGACAGGCGCTCGGCCTTCTCGACGGCGTCGCTGATCGACCGGACGGTCTGGTCGATGTTGACGACGGCACCCTTCTTGAGGCCCGAGGACGGCACCGTGCCGTGACCGATCACGGTCACGCGGCCGTCGCGACCCACCTCGCCGATGAGCGCACAGACCTTGCTCGTGCCTACGTCGATTCCGACGAGGACGCCTTCCACCACAGTTTCGCCTGCTCCCTCCCGGTCTCCCGGGTCAGATGAAGTGTCGCCGGATCAGCGCGACGTTGTT
>JANMPD010000149.1:0-2229 GCA_031369685.1 Chloroflexota bacterium
GAGAGCGGCAACGGCCCCGGCCGTGTACGAACCGACGCCCGGCAACCGTTCCAGGGCCTCGATGTCATCAGGAACCAGACCGTCGTGGTCCCGAACGACACCGATCGCTGCCAGTCGGAGCGCAATCGCGCGCCGGTTGTAGCCGAGACCTCGCCAGGCCCGGAGGACGGCCGCGGGCGTTGCCTGGGCGAGCGCCTCGACCGTCGGAAACTCGATCATGAACCGGGTCCAGAACTCCGCGGCCCGCCCTGCCTGCGTCTGCTGGGCCATCGCCTCGGAAACGAGGATGGCGTAGGGGTCCGTCGTTCCACGGAACGCGAGATCACGGCCACGATCCGCATACCAGTCGAGGATCGCGTCGCGGAGCTCCGGCGACACGGACCGAGGCGCAACGTCCGGAGCGGGAGCAGCGTCGGCCGGGTTAGCGACGGCCGGAGCAGCGTGGCCCGGGGCAGCGTCGGCCGGAGCAGCGTGGGCCGGAGCACCGCGGCCCGGTGAGGTGGAACTGGGGCGCGGCCGGGCGAGCCGGGCGGACGGGGTGGGCACCGCCGTACGATAGCGAGGATGAGATTTGGCGCGGCGTTCTGGATTCAGCGGACCGATTGGCCCGCCCTTCGCGATGCATGCCTCGCCGCCGAAGCGTCCGGTTTCGATGCTATCTGGCTGGACGATCACCTCCTGTCCGACGAGGGCGACTGGACGAGCCCCAAGCTCGAGGGCTGGACCTCGCTGGCCGCGCTCGCGCCCCTCACGACACGCGCCGATCTCGGCCTGATGGTTTCGGCCAACACGTTCCGCAACCCGGGACTCACTGCGAAGCTCGCCACGACGCTCGACAACATCTCGGGCGGCCGGGCAGTCCTCGGCATCGGCGGTGGCTGGTACGAGCGCGAACACGACGCGTTCGGGATGGACTTCGGGTCCGGCTTCGGCGAGCGGCTCGATCGACTGGACGAGGCGGTCGGCTTGATCCGTCGCCTGCTCGATGGCGAGCGGGTGACGCACGAGGGTCGCTTCTACCGCTTCAACGACGCGCTCTGCGAGCCCCGCCCGATCCGGCTGCCAATGCCGATCCTCCTCGGCGGATCAGGCAAGCAGAAGACACTCCGGACCACGGCTCGCTATGCGAACCGCTGGAACGGCTACGGCGCCCCGGAGCGTATCGCCGAGACGTCGGCCGTGCTTGCGGAGCGGTGCGAGGAGATCGGGCGTCCATTCGAGGACATCCGCCGGACGGTCTCGATGGAGGTCGTCATCCGGGACACGGAGGCCGCGGCGGCAGCCGCGTTCGATGAGATCGAGGAGATCCACCAGATCCGCGGTCGGATCGGATCCGACGGCTCGGCCCGCGGCCTTGGTGTAGGCGGCCCGCCGGAGCTGGTCGCGGACTTCATGCGCCGCTACGCCGAGGTCGGGATCGAGGAAGTCCTGTGGATCTTCCGCAACCCCTTCGACCTCGAGACGATCAATCGCCTCGACGAGGTCCGGGCGCTCGTCGGCTAGACGGGGTCGCGTGCCTAAGCGTGCCCGGGCGGCCTCTGCGGCTGGTTACCGTCGCGTGCCCGGGCGGCCTCTGCGGCGAGCAGTGCGTGCCGCGGGCAGTGCGTGACGCGGGACTTGGGTCCCCGCGGAAGTTGATTGCCGCGGGACGGATGCCCTGGGCAGCGGCATTTGCCCCCAAATACGACGCCGGCTCGTGCTAACCGACGCCTTCCTCGAATTCCGGCCCATTTACGACAGGGGCTCGTGGTAGGTGCGGATCATGGACACTTGCGAGCTGTGTCCTCTGCCCGCGACGGACCGCGGAACGTGCGCGACCGAACGATGCCGGCTACGAACCGTCGTGACCGTGGGGGAAACGCACCTACTACGAATGGGCGTCGTATTTGGCGGTGCGACAGCCACATGACCGGCGCGTGGCCGGCGCCACGGGGCGATCGTCAGGCTGCCGGGGCGCCCAGGTTTCCGGGGCGCTCAGGTTGCTGGAGCGCCGCTGCCTGCGCGGCCGCGCCATTGCCTGCGCGACCCCGCGCGCTGCGCGGCCCGGCCGCGGGATCAGATCTTCAGCATCACGTGCTTGACGATCGTGTAGTCCTCGATCGCGTACATCGACTGGTCCTTGCCGTAGCCCGATTCCTTGAAACCGCCGTGCGGCATCTCGGATGCGAGCGTGAAGTGATCGTTGATCCAGACCGTGCCGAACTGGATGGACCGCGCCACGCGCATCGC
>JANMPD010000195.1:0-3167 GCA_031369685.1 Chloroflexota bacterium
GGGGCACGACCGATCGAAATGTCGGCCGCGGATCATGATGCTGCGACAGCCGCGGTCAGTCACCTCCCACTCGTTGCGGCCGCTGCGTTGGTCGAGGCAGTTCACGGGGGAGGGGGCGATGCCTGGGCGATGGCGCGCTCACTGGCCTCGTCCGGCTGGGCGAGCGCAACCCGCCTGGCACTCGGCGATCCGCGGATGGGTGCGGGCATCCTCGCCACGAATAGCGCCGACGTTGCCGCGGGTGTTCGGGCCCTGCGGACAGCGCTCGACGCCTGGCTGGCCGAACTGGAAAGGCCCGAAGGCCCGAAGCCAGATGAGCTCGAGCGCCGACTCAAAGCGGCACGCGCGATTCTCGAATCGAGCACGGACGACGCCGGGTGACGCCGGGCGAACAGGTCCTCGTTGTTGAGCGGTCGGTCCTGATGGGGGATCCCGGCTGGGAGGGTATCCGGACCGATGGGCTCGCATCGTTCGACGAGATCGTGGCCGTTCATGGCCAGTTCGTTGATCGCGATGCCGCGGAATCGGATCGCCGCCTGAAGCAGGTCATTCCGTATCTCGTCCTGCGCGACGGCCCGGCGTATTTCCTGATGCGACGGACGAAGGCGGGCGGCGATTCTCGCCTGTTCGATCGGTATTCGATCGGCGTCGGTGGTCATCTCAACCCGGGCGACGGCGATCTCGCCGGTGGGCTGCGGCGGGAGTGGGCCGAGGAACTGGATGCGGCCTTCATGCCGGAATTCCAGCTCGTCGGGGTGCTGAACGACGACTCGACCGAGGTTGGGTCCGTCCACGTCGGTGCGGTCTACGTCGCCGACGCAACCGGCCGGGCCGTCCGGATCCGCGAGACCGACAAGCTGGAGGGTCGATTCGCCGGGCCCGCCGAAGTCGCGTCGCACGTCGAAGCCATGGAGTCCTGGAGTGCGATCGTCTTTCGTCATCTCGAGGGTCGGGCTGCCACTCCCTGATCCCCCGGCGGAGCGTTCCTCCGGCTGGTGCGATACTAGGCGTGGAGGTGCTTGATGCACCGTCGGATCGAACGGCTGCTCTTCGTCGTCCCGATGCTCGTGGGGGTCCTGGGCCTGGCGGCGCCGGCACTTGCCGCGAGCCACAGGGTGGTGGTCCTGCCTGCGACCGGCATCGTCGACAATGTCCTCGCCGGGTATCTCGCCGAAGGGATCAAGGCGGCCGAGGCAGACGGTGCCGCTGCGGTGGTCGTTCGCCTGAATACGCCGGGCGGCAGCCTCGACGCGACACAACGGATCGTGTCCTCCTTCCTTGGCGCCAGGGTTCCGGTCATCGTGTGGGTCGCACCCGCCGGCGGCAGAGCCGCGAGCGCCGGGACCTTCATCACCCTCGCCGCGAACCTGTCCTTCATGGCCCCCGGCACGAACATCGGTGCCGCGTCACCCGTCGGCGGGCAGGGCGAGGACATTCCCGGAACCCTTGGCGAGAAGGTTCGGAACGATGCGATCGCCAACATCACGGCCATTGCCGAGGCGCGCGGTCGCCCGGTCGATTGGGCCGTCGCGACGGTCGCGGAGGCGAAGTCCTCGCCGGCCTCGGTTGCGGTGGCCGCAGGTGCCGTGGACGGGATCGCCGATTCGCTCGAGGACGTCCTGCGCCAGGCGTCTGGACGTACCATCAAGATCGACGGCGTCGAGCGAACCCTGGATCTGACCGATTCGGCCTCGAACGAGCTCGGGATGAATCCATTCCAGGCATTCCTGCACCTGCTGTCCGATCCGAACATCGCCTTCCTGCTGTTCACGGTCGGGTTCTACGGGTTGTTCTTCGAGCTCCAGAACCCGAATTTCGTGACCGGGATCCTCGGCGGCCTGGCGATCATCCTGGCCTTCATCGGCTTCGGGAGCCTGCCGCTGAACGTGGCTGGACTGATGCTGATCGCCCTCGCGGTCGTCCTGTTCATCCTCGAATCGACCGTCGTGAGCCATGGCCTCCTGACGCTTGGTGGCGTTGCCTGCCTCCTGCTCGGGGCGTCGGCCCTGTATACGGCGCCCGGGGACTTCGCCGGTCCGTTCGTCGCGGTGGCGTTCCCGTTGCTCGCGGTGATGACCGTGTCGGCAGCAAGCCTCGGGGCATTGATCGCGATTGCGGCATTCCGGACGCGCCATACCCCAGCGGCCGTGGGGATCATCGGGACGCCCATCGCGGCCGGCGCCACCGGCGTCGTTCGCGTCGGCCTGGCGCCCGTCGGCTCCGTCTACCTCGCCGGCGAAGCGTGGTCCGCCCGGACGAGCGACGGCGCGACCCTGGAACGTGGCGCGGCTGTCCGCGTCGTATCGGTCGACGGCCTGACGCTCGTGGTTGAGCCGGACCCGTCATCATCAGTGGGCACCTGATCGTGGCTCGTTGAGCCTGATCGTCTTGCATCGGAGGTCATCGTGGAACTAACCCTGGCACTTGCGGTCGCGGCCTTCCTCATCGTCGTCGTGCTGACGCTCCTCTTCCTGTCGGTCCGGGTGGTCCGGCAGGGCTACATGATGGTCGTGTATCGGCTCGGCGAGGCCAAGGCCGAGTGGATCCGGGAGCCGGGACTTCGCTTCCTGGTTCCGTTCATCTGGTCGGGCAAGGTCGTTGACATTCGCGAACAATTCATCGAGGTACCGAGCCAGACCACGATCACCAAGGACAACGCGCCGATCAACGTGGACTTCCTCATCTACTGGCGGATCAGCGACCCGCTGAAGAGCGTCGTCAACGTGACGAACTTCGCGGGCGCGTTGCAGGGGGTGGCAACGACCACGCTCCGCGCCGTCATCGGCGACATCCTCCTTGACGAGGTCCTGTCCAAGCGCGAGCAGATCAACGAGGTCCTGCGGGTCAAGCTCGATGAGGTCACCGAACGTTGGGGCGGCAAGGTCACGACCGTCGAGATCCGCGAGATCACGCCGCCCCGGGACGTCCAGGACGCCATGAATCGGCAGCTCTCCGCAGAGCGGACGCGCCGGGCCGTGATCACCGAATCGGAAGGCAACCGGCAGGCGGCGATCAACGTGGCCGAGGGCCAGAAGCAGTCGGAGATCCTCAAGGACGAGGGCGATCGACAGGCGGCCATCCTCCGGGCAGAGTGGTTCGGCCAGGCATTGACCCGGATCTACCAGGCGGCCTCCGGGATCGACGAGAAGACGATGGCCCTCCAGTAC
>JANMPD010000246.1:0-1900 GCA_031369685.1 Chloroflexota bacterium
ATGGCCGTCGGTTCGTCCAACGACTTCGACCTGATCGTGCTCGGCGCCGGGACCGGGGGCTACAGCGCCGCCTTCAGGGCTGCCCAGTTGGGCCTTCGGGTTGCCCTGATCGATGAAGGCAAGATCGGCGGAACGTGCCTCCATCGTGGTTGCATTCCGACCAAGGCGCTCCTCGAATCCGCGGCGTTCGCGGATCGAATCAAGCACGCAAAGGACTTCGGGCTTGATCTCCCCGGGGACGCCGTCGTCGACTACGCGCGGATGGCTGCCCGTCGCGATCAGGTCGTGAAGCGGATGTGGACCGGGCTCAAGACGCTGGTCGACAAGAACAAGGTCGCCTGGATCCAGGGTCGGGGTCGCCTCGACGGACCGACCACGGTTCGCGTCCAGATGCACGGCGAGGACGGGACCCCGGGAGCCGGCGGAGAGCGGATTCTCCAAGCGACCGACGTGATCCTTGCGACAGGCTCACGGGTCAAGTCCCTGCCGGGCCTCGAACCGGACGGCAAGCGGATCGTAACGTCGGACGACGTCCTCGCGACGGACTCGCTGCCCAGGGACGTGATCATCATCGGAGCCGGCGCCGTCGGGGTCGAGTTCGCCTCGATGTACCACGACCTCGGGGTGGCCGTGACCCTTCTCGAGTACCTGCCGGCGGTCGTGCCGGCCGAGGACCGCGAAGTCAGCCAGCTCCTCGAGCGCAGCCTCGTTCGGCGCGGGATGACGGTCATGACCAACGCGCGATTCGACGTGAAGTCGGTCAAGGCATCCAAGTCGAACGTGAAGATCACCGTCGGTCCGGACGGCAAGGAGGCATCCGAGATCTCGGCCGAATTGCTCCTCGTGGCCACCGGGCGCGCTCCGAACATCGAGGACGTGGGGCTCGAGACCACCAAGGCCGAGGTCGAACGTGGCTTCGTGAAGGTCGATGGCCGGATGCGGACCAAGGTGCCCCACCTGTACGCGATCGGCGACGTCGTCGGCGGGCTGCTGCTTGCCCATACGGCAGCTCACGAGGGAATCGTGGCCGCGCATGTCATCGCCGGGGAGGTGGACGTCCATCCCATCGATTACGTGAAGCAGCCCCGTGCCACGTATTGCCGCCCGGAGATCGCCTCGATCGGCCTGACCGAGCAGCAATGCCAGGAGCAGGAGATCCCGTACACCGTCGGGAAGGTGCCGTTCCAGGCCATGGCGAAGGCGATCATCGGCGGCGAGTACGAGGGCTTCGCCAAGGTCATCGGCCATCGCGACACGAAGGACACCCTGGGCGTACACCTCATCGGTCCCCACGCCACGGACCTGATCGCCGAGGCTTCCCTGGCGTTCCAGCTGGATGCGACCCCGTGGGAGATCGGCGCCACGACCCACGCCCATCCGACGCTCGCGGAGATCATCGGCGAGGCGGCCCTCGCCGTCGACGGCCAGTCCATCAACTTCTGAGCAGGGACATACCGATCGACCGATGACGACGAAGGGCAAGGCGCAATCGGACCTCGCGGCTTCGGTCGGGTTGACCGACGAAGACCTGCTCGCGATGTATCGGACCGTCGCGCTGGCGCGCGCGGTCGATGAGCGCATGTGGATCCTCAATCGCGCGGGACGCATCCCGTTCGTGATCAGCGGCCAGGGCCACGAGGGGGCCCAGGTGGGTATCGCCTGGCCGCTCGAGCGCAAGAAGGACTGGATCGCCCCGTTCTACCGTTCGATTGCCACGTGCCTTGCCTTCGGCATGACCGCCCGGGACATCCTCATGGCTCAGTACGCCAAGGCGAACGACCCATCGTCCGGTGGGCGCCAGATGCCCGGGCACTACGGCAACGCCGAGAACAACCTGCTGTCGCTGTCGTCCCCGGTGGCGACCCAGATGCTCCATGCCGTCGGGATCGCGCTGGCGGCG
>JANMPD010000295.1:0-6355 GCA_031369685.1 Chloroflexota bacterium
AGCTTCCGATTGTTGTGGGCAAGCTGCATCTCGACTTCGAAATCCGAGACCGCACGGAGGCCGCGGACGATCGAACTGCCGCCGTGCACCCGGACCGCATCAACGGTGAGGCCGTCGAAGGCCACGACAGAGATCCGCGCCGCGGGCAGTCCCACTTCGCGGATCGATTCTCCGAGGACGGCCATGCGCTTGGCCACGGTCAGCAGCGGCTGCTTGCGCGGGTTGGCGATCACGGCAACGACGACCCGGTCGTAGACGGCCAGGGCGCGTCCGAGCACATCGAGATGACCGTTCGTGACCGGATCGAACGATCCCGGGTAGACCGCGGTCCTCACGGCTGCGCCTCCGTTGTACTGGCCATTCGATAGAAGGTGAGTGCGGTGTCGCCGAAGCGCCGAGTTCGATCCGATGCTAGCAGCCCGATCCGGTCCGCCGGTTGGTCTCGCCAGAAGTGCTTGGCAACCGCGATCGCGCCGATGGACAGCGGGGATGTCGGGGCACCGAGCAGCTCGAGGGCCGCCACGAGGAGTTCGGGCCGATCATACGGCGGGTCGATGAGGGCGACGGCGACCGGACCCTGTGCCAGCGCATCTGGCGAACGGAGCCAGGTGATCGCCTCGCGCTGGACGATGCGGGCATTCGGGCCTTCAAGATGAGCTCGTGCGAGGTTCTCGGCGATGCTTGTGATCGCGGCCTGATTCTGTTCCACGAAGACCGCCCGATCGGCTCCGCGCGACAGCCCTTCGATCCCGCCGGCGCCACTGCCGGCGAAGAGATCGAGGATCGTGGCCCCGCGAAGGGCGGGCTCCAGGATGGCGAAGAGCGTCTGCTTGACCCGATCGGACAACGGCCTGGTCATCTCCCCGGGGGCGATGAGGCGCACTCCGCGCGCCGATCCGGAAATGACCCTCCCGGCCTCGTAGCGGACTGCGGTCACGCACCCGACTCCGCGTCGGCCCGTGCGATCGGCGCCAGCCAGCCGGATCGAAGTTCGCGATCAAGGGCGTCATGCCCCGCCCTGAGCGTTCCGTCCGAAGTCAACAATGCCTCGGCGACCTCGCGGGCCTGGACCGCGAGCACCCGATCTGCCTCGCGCTGGAGCGACGCGACCCGAAGGCCAGGAAGCCCGCTCTGTTCGAAGCCCAGGACATCACCCTCGCGCCGAAGCTCCCAGTCCTTCTCAGCCAGCGTGAACCCGTCACGTTCATCTCGAATCGCCGCGAGGCGCGCGCGCGCCGTCTCATCGCTCGTATCCGAGACGAGGACGCAGAACGACTCCTCGGTCCCCCGCCCGACCCGGCCCCGCAGCTGGTGGAGCTGGGCAAGCCCGAACCGGTCGGCGCTCTGGATGATCATCATCGTCGCCTCGGGCACGTCCACGCCGACCTCCACGACCGTGGTCCCGACGAGGACATCGAGCGCCCCGTCGCGGAACCGGGCCATCTCGGCATCGCGATCGGCAGCCTTGAGTCGCCCATGAACGAGTCCGACGCGGAGCGGGGCGAGGAGTTCACGGAGGCGCACCGCCTCAGCCTCCGCCGCCACGGCCGTCGAGGCGATCACGGATTCGTCGGGCAGGCCGAACAGATCGAGGGCTGGTTCGTCCTGCGATTCGCTCTCCACGATCAGGGGAACGACGACAAACGTGCGGTTTCCGCGCGCCGCCTCGCCTCGGACCCGGTCCCAGGTGCCACCGAGATCATCGAATCCTCGGATCCCGGTGCGGACCGCCACGCGTCCGACCGGCGGCGTACGCAGGTCGGTGACATCGAGGTCCGCGTAGAGGACCTGGCCGAGCGTTCGCGGAATCGGTGTCGCCGTCATGAGCAACACGTGCGGCACCGTCCCCCCCTTGGCCTCGAGTGCGGCTCGTTGCTCGACCCCGAACCGATGTTGCTCATCGACGATCGCCAGGGCGAGGTCCTTGAACTGGACCGACTCGGAGATCAGCGCGTGGGTACCGACAACGACCCGTGCGAGCCCTGACGCCAGGAGGTCCCGGGTGTGGGCGGCATCCGGTGCCCTGAGCGACCCGGTCAGGATCTCCACCTCGATCCCGAGTGGGCAGAGGAGATCGATCAGGGTCCGCTGGTGCTGACGCGCCAGCAGGTCGGTGGGTGCCAGCAGCGCTCCCTGCCGACCGGACAGGGCGGCCGCGGCAAGGCCCCAGGCGGCGACGGCCGTCTTGCCCGATCCGACATCACCCTGGAGGAGTCGGAGCATCGGCGTCGAGCCCGCCATGTCCGTGCGGATCACGTCGATGGCGATCGACTGATCCGGGGTCAGGGAAACGGTTCGACCGACCTTCCTCGAGAGGGCGGTCTCGAGTGCCTCTCTGATCGACTGCGCCTGCTCGTCGGTGATCAGGATCGGCCGGCCGTGCTCACCGACCCGAGACCGTCGACGGCCGACCATTCCCACCTGCAGCGCGAGGAGTTCGTCGAACGCCAGGCGTCGGAGCGCGGCGTCACGTCGCTCGAAGCTCGTTGGATAGTGGGCCTCCTCGACGGCCTCCCCGATGCCGATGAGCGACGCCTCGGAACGGACGTCCTTCGGGAGGTATTCCGGATAGGCGGCGGCCGTGGCATCGAGCGCACCCCGCACGGCGCGCCGGAGCGATGCCGATGTCAGTCCGGCGGTGAGCCGATAGATCGGCACGATCCGTCCGGCGTGCAGCAGTGCCGCGCCGTCGTCAGCCTGGAATTCCGGGTTATCGAGGGTCATCCGGTAGCCGAAGCGTCGCAGCTTGCCACTGACCACGATCGAGTCGCCGACCTTCAGGCGTCGCTCGATGAAGCGTCGGCCGAACCAGGTTGCGTCCAGACTCCCGGTCTCGTCCTCGAGACGCGCGACCGTGCGCTGCACCCGGCGCCGGAACGAGGCTTCCACGTGCAGCTCGCCGACCCGTACGCGCGCCGAGACGATCTCGCCATCGGCGACGGCCCCTAGCTCGCCGATGCGGCGCATCTCGCGCAGGTCCTCGTAGCGGCGCGGGACCCGGAACAACAGGTCACGGACCAGGTTCACGCCGATCCGGCGACCCGTCCGGGACAGGGCGACGGCTCCCGGGAGCCCTGAGCGACCGACCGGCGTCTCGAGGAGCTCGAGCGGGTCGGACGGCGGGGCTGGTCGCGCAGGCCGTGCCGCGCGCCGGGGGGAGCCGCGTCCGCCCGACGTTCGAGCGTCGCGGATGACCGAGCCCGCCACGCCTACTCGGCTGAGATCAGGAAGTGATAGTGAGGCTGACCGCCATGCACCACTTCGACCTCGGCCCCGGGTGCGGCCTCGCCAATCTGCTGGGCCAGCAGCTCCGTCTTCTTGAGATCGGTGCCATCGCCGTAGTAGACCGTGATCAGCTCGTAGCCCGAAGCCAAAGAGCCGATCGCCGTGACAACCGCTCTGGTCACGTCGTCATCCACGGCGACCAGCCCGTCATCGGGATCGAGCACGATCGTCTGGCCTTCGCGGACCTTCACCCCACCGATCGTGGCGTGGCGAACGGCCGTGGTCACCGAGAGCGTCTGGATGGCGCGGCCGGCCGTGGTCATGGCCGTCGCGTTGTCCGCGGCCTTGAGCGTCGGGTCCATGGCCAACAGGGCCGCAAAGCCCTCGGCCGCGTTACGCGTCGCCACGACGCTGACCGGTCGGTCCGTCATCTGGGCGACCTGCCGTGCCGCGAGCACGACGTTTGGATTGTTGGGCAGGATCAGGACCTCGTCGGCAGCCACGGAATTGATCGCCTCGAGGAGCTCCCCGGTGCTGGGATTCGCGGACTGTCCCCCGACCACGACGCGACTCACGCCGAAGTCGCGGAAGATCGCTGCCAGGCCGTCGCCCGCCGCAACCGCGACGACCGCCAGCGGCGGGATCGGGCCTGGCGTGGCGGGGCCGGATCCCGCGAACGCAGGACCTGATGGTGCCCCCGTGCTCGAAGGCGCAGGGTTCGACCCCTCTGCGGTGAACTCCGCCGCGCGTGTCTCACGGACGTCCCGTGCCTGATTGTCGAGGTTCTCCACGCTGATCCGGGACAGGCTCCCGATTTCCAGCCCGTGGCTGATCACCAGATCGGGACGGTCGTTGTGAACGTGGACTTTCACCGCCCGCGCGTCTCCGGCCACGAGCACGGACTCGCCGATAGACTCGAGGTGATCCCGCAGGGCATCCACGTCAAGCAGCTCGCCGGACCGCGCCTGGAGGAGGTACATCGTCTCGTAGCCGAATACCTCGTCTGCGTGCGCAACCAGGACCGACCGCTTGGGCGCGGCCCCGGCCGCGACGCTGGGCGTTTCGGGCGCACGACCGATCATGAACAGCAGGGCTCCCTGGAAGAGCCGGTACAGGCCCTGTCCACCGGAGTCGACCACGCCCGCCTCGCGAAGGATGGCCAGGAGCGATGGGGTCCGGGCGACCGACTTCTCCGCGGCATCGAGGGTCACGGTCAGGACGGCCTCGATGTCGTTGTGTTGCTCCGCGGCCGCGACAGCAGCGGCCGACGCCTCCCGGATCACCGTCAGGATGGTTCCCTCGACCGGCTTCGCGACCGCTCCATAGGCGGCTCGCGTGCCCGAATCGAGCGCATGCGCGAGGTCGAGCCCGTTGAATCGCGCCTTGCCCTGGAGTGCCTCGGCGATCCCGCGGAGGATCTGGCTGGTGATGACCCCGGAATTGCCACGGGCGCCCATGAGGGCCCCGAATGAAGCGGCGGCCGCGATGCGCTCCGCTCGGGCACCCTCACCGGCACCCTCGGCTTCGATCAATGCCGCCTTCACCGTTGCCAGCATGTTGGTACCCGTATCGCCATCGGGTACCGGGAAGACATTCAACGCGTTGATCTCGTCGACATGCGTCTCGAGATTCGCAACCGCAGCCCGGAATGCCCCGAGAAGGCCTCGCCCATCGCAGGCACGCCGGGCCATCAGGCGACGTCCGTTCCGCTATCGGCGAGGTCCGAGCTGCCCATGGCCTTGTGCGTCGGCGCGTCGGGCGGTTGGGTCCCGGGCGATGCGTCGAAACCGCCGATGCGGATGCGCAGATCGTCGACCTCGCGACCGAGGGCGCGTCGAATACCGTATCGGACCGCCGAGTCAACCTGGCGAGCGACCTCCGCGACCGGGAGGCCCATCGTGACCCGCAGTGTCAGGTGAATCGAGACCCGGTCTTCAGAAAAGGCGATCCTGATGCCGGGCATTCGACCGACGAGTGCGGCATGGATCCGCTCGATGACGCCGGCCTCGAACCCGGCCACGCCATACGAACCCAGGACAGCGGCGCGCGTGATATCGGCAGCCGCGCGGCGGGTCGCGAGGGCTCGGCCGGGGAGTTCGTCAGGAGGCAACAGGCGAAGACCTCGTCAGCGAGGGGCGAGCCGAGGGTCGGAGCGGCCCTGAGTGCGTGCTATCATACCGCCCCGATCGGGCCCCAACGGCTCGGACGCTCCACGAAACCCACTCCGAGGAACACCATGGCTCGCTCCTGTGCTATCTGCGGCAAAGTGTCGATGGGCGGATTCAATCCCCAGTCGTCGGGGATGAACCGTGTTCGCGCCCACCGCCGCCTCCAGCCGAACCTTCAACCGCTGACCACCAATGAGGGTGGCAGCCAGAAGAAGGTGCTGGCCTGCACTCGCTGTCGCCGGACGCTCACCAAGAGCGCTCGCTAGCCCAGATCCGGCTGGTCCGGACCGCACGACCACCGACCGGCCGCGTTATGGCCGGTCGTTTTCATGTCCGCTCGCGAGGCGGGCGCCCGTCCTCGGTGTCCAGCCAAATCGTGAAGGGGCCGTCGTTCACGAGCTCGACGGCCATCTCGGCCCCGAAACGACCCGTGGCTACCCGGGTCGGGCCAAGGGCTGCCAGCTGTGCCGCAACTCGGCCGTAGAGTCGTTCGGCCATCTCCCCCGGCGCCGCATCCGTGAAGCCGGGACGCCTTCCCTTCGAGGTATCGGCGTACAACGTGAACTGGCTCACGACCAGGATCTCGCCCGAGACATCGAGCAGCGAACGGTTCGTGCGACCGGATTCATCCGCGAAGATCTGGAGCTCGGCGATCCGGCGCGCCAGGGCGTCGGCCGTCGCGTCATCATCCTCGTGGCCGACGCCGACGAAGGCGACGAGGCCGGACCCGATTTCCGCCACGAGCTCATCGCCGACGCGAACCGAGGCCCGCGAACACCGCTGGAGCAAGGCGCGCATCAGCGCGAGGTAGCGCCGAGCGCCGCCCGCCAGATTCCGACGATCGTGATCGCCCAGGGAATGAGCAGGATCGGCGACGACGCGCCCCCGAACCAATCGGCCCTGACGCCCCCGATCACACCGACGGCACCGACCACGGCGATCAACGCGCCCTGTCGGACGAC
>JANMPD010000333.1:0-2290 GCA_031369685.1 Chloroflexota bacterium
GGCGGCGAACACGGGCTCCTTCCAGACATCGCCCCCATGTGGAACGACGACCGTGACCCCCGTCCGGATCGGGCCAATTCCCACCTGGAGCGGCCCGTCGCCTTCGATGATCGTGGCATGACCGACCCGGACCCCCGGCACATCGGTGATCGCATTCAGCGGACCCGGAGTCATGGTCCCGATGACGATGCCCAGGTCTCGAGCCCGCGGCTGACCGGTCTCGGCCATGGTCAGAGCGCCTCGGCCAGCATCGCGATCGTGGCGATCCCCAGATAGATGACCACACCGCCGACCACGAGGAACCAGCGAGCCGACCGTGGAATCGAGGAGCCGCCCGCAGCGAAGTACGCGAGCGGCCCGACGAGCGGCAGGATGAGGACGACGGCCATCCAGCCGATTCGGCGTCGGCCGGAGACTTCCTCACGCCGAACCAGGTCCCAGAGGGCGATCGCGATCCAGGCCGCGTAGAGCGCGAGCGGAAACACATAGGCGTACAGGCCGAGAATCGTGGTGAGCGTCGACGTGAGCGGAATTCCCATGATCGTCACCTCCCTGGCAGCG
Source organism: Chloroflexota bacterium (assembly GCA_031369685.1). GTDB lineage: Bacteria > Chloroflexota > Limnocylindria > Limnocylindrales > CSP1-4 > UBA5189. The sequence continues at coordinate 562 of JANMPD010000333.1, forward strand.
CCAGCAACAGCGCCGCCCGCGGCGGCCTTGATCTCAGCGATGGACCGGATGGCGTAGGGCCCCGGGACGGCGATCTCGGGGATCGCGAGAACCGTCGGTGCCGCCGCTCCCCCTGGAAGCTGGGCCTGCGCCGAAGGAACCGGCTCCGCCTGCCAGTCACCGCTCGTGTAGTGACCGCCCAGCGCCTGGGCAAAACGGGCGAGCAGCCCGAGCGTGGCCGCCGGGTCTCCCCCACCCCCGATCCGGCGCCCGCATGCGGCGAGCGTCTCGATGGCCGGCGGCAAGCTCGTGACGTGCTCGTTGTCCGCGAAGCAGTCGCGGTACACGGACGGCGCCCCGAGCGCCAGGTCGGCCCGTCCGGATCCCGATACCTCGTTGCCCCTGACCACGTTCCCGCGAGTCGCCCAGAAGTTGGCATCGAGGTTCGGCAGGAGCGCGATGCCGAATACCGCGTGGCCCTCCACGAGATTGCCCTCCACGAGGTTGTCGCGGCCGCCGGCGATGAGGATCCCGGTCCCGAAGGCCGGGTACTCGAGCCGCTTGAGTGGGGCGTCCGTCGCCGAGTTGTCGTGAACCCAGTTCCCGGCGATCGTGATTCCGGCCTGTGGCGCGAGCAATTCCGAATCGAGCGTGTTCGGGACGATCCCGGCGTTGTTGTTGCGCCATTCGCTGTTGATGATCCAGAGATCACCGCCGGCATTGGTCCCGGAGTAACCGAGCGCGTTGTGCTCCGAGACGACGTCGCTGATCAGCGCATGGCACGGCTGGCACTGCCCGATGTAGAAGCCACTGTCCGGGCTGCCCGACGCATAATCGTGATCGAACCGGCCCCAGACGCTCGCGAAGGCATAGATCCCGTAATCGCCGTTGCCGTACGCCGTGAGATACGACCCGCGATAGCCGTTGACGCCGGCCCAGTAGAACCCGTTGAGCCCGTAGTGCCGGGCCGTCAGGTTCTCGACCGCGACCCCATCGGCCTCGACCACGTGGATACCGTTGGACTTCGTGAAATCGCCATCGAGGATGACGGTGTTCCGGTCCTCGCCACGGATCGTCAGGTACGGGGTCGTGACGAGGACGGCCTCGTGGTAGACACCAGGCGCCACGACCACCAGATCCCCTGGCGTGGCAGCGTCGACCCCGGCCTGGATCGTTGGCTGATCGGCGGGAACGTGGATCGTGCTGCCTGGCTTCACCGGCACCGGCTCGCGGCCGGGACCGACGCCGCCGGATCCGCCACTTGACGGCAGTTCTGCATCCCCGACGACCACGATGCCGGTCATCCCGATGCCGCCCTTCTGGCCGTGGAGCAGGCAGGTGAACGGGAAGACTCCGGCCGCGCTGAAGGTGTGCCGGAACTCACTGCCGTTCTGGAGAGTGCCTGAGTCGAAACTCCCGTCGTCGGCCGTGACGGTGTGCGGATTTCGCCCGCTGTTCTGCCACTCGACCTCGGTCCCAACCTCGACGCGGATGACATTCGGCGCGAAGAAATCGTCCAGGTTCTTGACGACCCGGTAGGTTTCGCCGGCGGAGGCACCGCCGCCCAGCTGTCCCTGGCCCACGAAGCCGGCGCCGATCAGGACAACGGCCGCGACGAGGATCAGGGCAGGGCGACGCACGAGTTGGAGGCTAGCAGAGGCAGAGGGCCGCGAGGTAGTCCGGGCGCATGCTGCCGGCACCTAGTCGGAGCGGCTGGTGGACACCACGTCGACGCCGGGGATCTTCGAGA
>JANMPD010000334.1:0-1655 GCA_031369685.1 Chloroflexota bacterium
CCTCGAAGAGGTCGTCATGGCGCTCCGGACGCGACCCACACAGTTCCCGGACCTCGGCAGCGGCGTCGCGACGGAGCACCTGACCGCGGCGTCGCGGCTGGTGAGCTACCTGACCGGGTTCGCCGTCCAGCCCAACAAGGCCATCGTCGGCGGCAACGCGTTCGCCCACGAGTCAGGAATCCACCAGGACGGCGTGATCAAGAACCCGCTGACCTACGAGATCATGACCCCGCAGTCGGTCGGGTTGACCGGCAGCCAGCTGACTATCGGCAAGCTGTCGGGGCGGCGCGGCCTCCAGGGCAAGCTGCGCGAACTCGGCCACGAGATCGAGGGCGAGGCGCTCGACGTCATCTACGCGCAGGCCATCGCCCTCGCCGACTCGAAGAAGGAGGTCACGGACGCGGACCTGATGGCCCTCGTCGACCAGCGGGTGACCGAGGTTCCCCAGTCCGTGCGACTCGAAGGCTGGAACGTGACGTCATCCCACGGGGGCAAGGCCACGGGAACGGTGTCGCTATCCATCGTCGGGCAGGATCGAGCCGAGGCGGCTATCGGCAACGGTCCCGTGGATGCGCTGTTCGCAGCCGTTGACGCGGCACTAACCCCGGTCTTTGGTTGGCGCCCCATCCTCGAGAGCTATGAAATCAAGGCCGTGTCCGGCGGAGAGGATGCCCAGGGCCGAGTGCTGGTTCGCTGTCGTCGCTCGACGGACGAGGGCCCGGGCGCCCTCGTCGTGTCCGGCCACGGCCTTTCGACGAACATCATCGAGGCCTCGATCGAGGCCTATCTCGTGGCAGTCAACAAGCTCCACGGAGCAGAGATCGGCCCGGCCTCGCCCGCCTTTGTGGCCAAGCGAACGATCGAGGAACTTCCGTGACGGCGACGTACCGTGTAGTTACCGTGCCGGGGGATGGCATCGGGCCCGATGTCGTCGCGGCCGCGCGCCGGGTCGTCGACGCCGCGGGCGCGCGCGCCGGCTTCATTGTGGATTGGAAGGAGATCCTTGCCGGCGGTGCCGCGATCGACGCGCACGGCGCGGCGATTCGGGCCGAGGACCTCGCGACAGCCGGCGCAGCCGACGCGATCCTCCTCGGCGCCGTCGGGGGCCCGAAATGGTCGGACCCGAACGCCGCGGTTCGTCCCGAACAGGCACTCTTCGCCCTGCGCGGCGATCTCGAGTTGTTCGCCAACCTCCGCCCAGTGCAGGTCCATCCCGCGCTCGTACCAGCGTCCCCGCTCCGGCCGGAGCTGCTCGACGGCGTGGACATGCTGATCGTTCGGGAGCTGACCTCCGGCCTCTACTTCGGTCGGCCGTCGGAGGAGCGCCAGACCGAGGACGGCCGGATGGCCGTCGATACGCTCCAGTACACCGAGGCGGAAATTCGCCGCGTGGTTCGCCTTGCCTTCGAGCTCGCCGCCGGCCGGCGTGGCAACCTGATGAGCGTCGACAAGGCCAATGTCCTGGCCACCTCGCGACTTTGGCGCAAGGTCGTGGACGAGGAGCGCCCAAACTTCCCGGCAGTGAGCGTGGCCCATCAACTGGTCGATTCGTGCGCAATGCTGCTCGTCCGACAGCCGGCGATGTTCGACGTCCTCGTCACCGAGAACCTGTTCGGCGACATCCTGTCCGACGAGGCGGCCGTCCTCGCCGGGAG
>JANMPD010000027.1:0-3711 GCA_031369685.1 Chloroflexota bacterium
CCTGGGCGGCGGTCGAACCGGTCGCCGGTGCCTCGCGCGTCGCCTTGCCATGCCCGCCGGGCAACTGCTCATCAGCCACGCATCATCCTCCTGCGGCGGCCAGCAACCGGCTGGTCGATATGTCGTTTCCGACGAACTGACCGATGACGGCGCCCTTGACCATGACGTACGCGCGGTCCGCGACCTGGACCGCCTCCTCGTAGTCGGAAGTCACGATGAGGATCGCGACACCGGTCGAGGCGAGGTCGCGCAGAGACGCGTAGATATCGGCGCGTGCGCCGACATCTACGCCACGGGTCGGCTCGACGAGGACGAGAACCTTGGCATCGCGCTCCAGCCAGCGGGCGAGCAGCACCTTCTGCTGGTTGCCACCCGAGAGCGTGCCCATGAGCTGCTTCGGATCGTTCCGGGATCGGATGTTGATCCGCTCGCGCCAGCGATAGAAGGCTTTCGCCTCCGCTCGGTCGCTGATGAATCCAAGGGTCGACATCTTCGGCCACGAGGCGACCGCCACGTTCTCGGCGACGGGCCGCACCATGAAGGCGCCGCCCGCCTTCCGGTCGGCCGGCAGGAAGCCGACGCCCGCCGCGATCGCAGCCGGTGGGTTCTTCAGCTGTGACACTTTCCCGCGCACTTCCAGCGTCCCGGAGTCCAGGCGCGACAGGCCGAAGGCGGCTTCCGCAACCTCCTCTGCGCCGGAGCCCAACTTGCCGAACAAGGCGACAATCTCGCCGGAATGGACGTCGAATGAGACGTTGTTGAACGAGCGGCCGAGCGACGCATCGACGTAGCGGAGGACCGGCTCATCACCGATGGAATGCGTCGGCGGCGCCGGCCGCCCGACGTCCGCCATGCGCCGGCCGATGACGGCCTCGATCATTGCCGGGCGATCCGTCTCGGCAACTCGCGCGACCAGCGACGTGGTGCCGTCGCGGAGGACCTGGACCCGGTCCGCGATCTGGGTGACCTCGTCCATGCGGTGGGTGATGTAGATGATTGCCTGTCCTCGCTCCTTCATGCGGCGGATGAAGTCGAACAGGATTGCCGCCTCGTGTTGGGAGAGTGCGGCGGTCGGCTCGTCGAGGATGAGGAGGCGCGCGGAGCCGACCAGCGATCGGGCAATCTCGACGATCTGTCGCTCGCCCACGCGCAACGTGCCGACGATGGCGTTCGGGTCGAGATCCACCTCGAGCTGGTCGAGGATTGTCCTGGCGCGCTTGAACATGGCAGACCAGGAGACGACGCCGCGGCGGTTCGGGATGCGGCCGAGCGAGATGTTCTCGGCCACCGTCAGCGTCGAAGCGTCCTGGAATTCCTGGAAGACGATGGCGACCCCGAGGTCGCGTGCCTGCCGCGGCGTCAGGCTGCGGTATTCGACGTCGTCGACGATGACCGAGCCGGCATCCGCCTGGTAGTCGCCGGCGATGATCTTGACCAGGGTGGACTTGCCGGCGCCATTCTCCCCAAGGAGGGCGAGGACGGAACCAGCAGTGGCGTCGAGGTCCACCCCATGGAGGACTTCGACGCCACCGAAGGACTTGCGGATCTGGCGTGCCCGAAGTTCAAAGCCCATCGGGCTCGCCAGATCCTTTCGCGTTCGTGCTTGTCCGACTAGCAGGGAAGCGTGGTCGGATAGATGGTCCGGATGTTCGTGCTGTTGATCAGCTCGTGCTTGGTGAAGATGTTCGGCGGGATGGTGCCACCTTCGAGCAGCGTGATCATGGCCGGGATGAGGAGGGTGCCGTACCGCTCCGGGTAGTAGGCAGTGGTTCCGATGTACTGCGGATCGCAGGCGATCGTCTTCCAGACCGACGGGTCGGCGCCCTGGCCGGCGTAGAAGAGGTCCTTCGACCGGCCGGCCGTCTTGGCCGCGCCGATCGCGCCGACGATGCCATCCTCGTTGATGGCGACGACGACGATGCGGTTGCCCGGAAGGGCGGTCAGCAGGTCCGAGACCTTCGGCAGAGCCGTGTCCGTCCGGTCGGCGCCGTCGAGGATCTTCTCGTTGATGATCGGGCAGAACTCCTTGAAACCGATTCGGAAGCCGCCCATCCGGGCGGTGTTCGCCGCGCCAGCGGCCGTTGACTCCAGCGACACGTAGGCCGTGTAGTCGCAGTTCCACGTGTCCTTGGCGTACTTGCCGATGGCCTGACCGGAGATCTTGCCGGCGTTCTCATTGTCGGCGCCCATGAAGGCGACCTGACACGGCGGCTGGATGATGTCGATCGCGATGGTCGGCAGGTCACCGTAGGCCTTGCAGATCTGCGGGGACGACTTCTGGTCGACCTGGAAGTTCAGTACGCCTTCGACGCCCTGAACCTTGAACTGATTGGCGCAGTCGAGCGCCTTCGCCGTGTCGAGGTTGCTGTCGCACAGGAAGACCTCCTGGCCTGCATCCTTGCCGGCCTGGAGGATCCCATCAGAGACGAGCTTCACGAACGGGATGAATTCGCCAAGCGACATGTAGCCGATCTTGTGAGACTTCGCTGCGGCGCTCGGCTCTACGCTCGGCGCGACGCTCGACGCCGACGGAGCGGGAGTCGACGCGACGGACGGTGCGGTGGTCACGGTGGCGCCGCCGCATGCGGCGGCGACGATTGTCATACTCGCGAGGAGCCCGGCCCATCGGGCCGTCTTCTTGATTGAACCCTGCTGGGTCACCACGTCCTCCTCCTTGATGCAGTTGCTCGCGGACGACGCCGAACTAGGCAACAATCAATACTGGAAACGTTCGCCGGACAACCGTGGCGCCGACGATAGCCGCCACCGGAGGCGGGTGTCAAGTTCGGTTTACCGTCCGCCCGGCCGCTCCGGATCGGTTGGATGCTGGGCGAGCGGGTGGACCTCGATCTGAAGCCACTTGTAGAACGGGAGCGACATGAGCGCCGCGTGAAGCGCCGTGGCATCCGGTGCTTCCCAGATCCCCCAGTTGGCGGTGCGGCCGGGGATGCGCCACATCCGTCGAATGCGTCCCTCAGCGACGAGTTCCTTGCCTCGTATCCGCTCGGCGGTCCCCAATCGTTGCAGTTCGTCCGGATCGCCGTCGGCCGGGTACCGAACCTCGATGTGAACGAGGAACTCCATGATCGCCAGCCTCCTTGCCGCCACTCGTCGGGCGAGCCGGGAATTGCGTCCGCCCTCGGGATCGACTCCGCTATCATACGGGCTGGAAACCTTTTCACCCACGGCCCGCGCGCCAGTGGCAACGGGTTTGGCCCTGCTTCTGCGGGGCGCGATGATGGAGGCACGCATGGCGCGAATCGCGATCGAGATGCCCAGACTTGGCTATGACATGGAGTCGGGCAAGGTCGGGGCATGGGTCAAGAAGGTCGGCGACAAGGTCAGCCGGGGCGAGGTGATTGCCGAGATTGAGACCGAAAAGTCGACGGTGGATATGGAGTCGACGGCGGCCGGGACCCTCGTGGAGATCATCGCCCAGGCTGGAGCTGAGTTGCCCGTCGGGGAGATCATCGGTTACCTGGATGACGAGGCCTGAGATCCGTATGACCGACGGGCGCCATCCGGTTGCGACCACGCCGATGCGGGCGGCCATCGCCCGCCGCATGGTCAAGAGCAAGCAGCAGGCGCCGCATTTCTACGTCTCGAGCGAGATCGAGATGGACGGTCTCGCCGCAGCCGCTGAGCGGCACAATGCCGGCAGGGAAGGATCGGACCGCGTCACCCTTACGGCCTACCTGATCCGGGCCGTGG
>JANMPD010000063.1:0-16921 GCA_031369685.1 Chloroflexota bacterium
AACCGAGAAGCTCACGGTCGGCGACCCGATGTCCCGCGAGAACTGGCTCGGCCCCGTCATCGATTCGAAGGCCGTCGCCCGCCACCAGCAGGCCGTCGGCGAGGCCCGCCACGATGGGAGCGTGTTCACCGGCGGCGAGCATCTGACCGAAGGAGCCCTGGCCCGTGGCTTCTACGTCGAACCGACGGTCGTCGGCCTGCCGGCCGGGCATCGCCTGTTCCAGGACGAGTTGTTCGCGCCGTTCACGGCGGTCTCGAAGGTCGATTCGCTGTCCGAGGCGCTGGCCCATGCCAACGACTCGACCTACGGCCTCACGGCCGGCGTATACAGCGAGGACCCGGCCGAGGTCGAGCGCTTCCTCGATGAGGCCGAGGCGGGCGTCCTGTACGTCAACCGGCGGGCCGGCGCGACGACCGGTGCGTGGCCGGGTGTCCAGGCGTTTGGCGGCTGGAAGGGGAGCGGCTCCACCGGCAAGGCCGGCCTGTCGATGTACTACGTCGCCCAGATGATGCGAGAGCAGAGCCACACCGTCGTCGACTGAGGCGATCGCCAGGCGCGAGCGCGCACGAACGCGGCCACCGACAGGCCCGTGCGCCCGGCCACCAACGCGGCCCGTGCGCGCCTGCTGCCCCACCGCGATGTACTCGTCTGCGCCCGGCCAAGCCGCCCGGACTGCATGCTAGACTGAATATCCAGTCTGCATAAACTCTATGCGTTCACGTTCAGCCCGAGGTGCCCCGTGGCTCACGCTCCGTCTCGGCTCGCGCAGGCGCGGCCCGTCCCCGATCTCCGCACCGAGATCCCCGGTCCCAAGGCACGTGCCCACGTTGCTTACGACGAGATGTGGACCTCGCCGAGCCTGCCCCGTGCCTACCCGATCGTCCCGGTTCGGGGTGAGGGACTGACCGTCGAGGATATCGACGGGAACCTGTTCCTCGACTTTGCAGCCGGGATCGCCGTGACCTCCACCGGCCACTCGCACCCGCAGGTGGTCGCGGCGATCAAGGAACAGGCGGCGGACCTCATTCACTTCTCGGCCAGCGACTTCTACCTGCCGATCTACGCCCAGGTCTGCGAGCGTCTCGCGATGATCTCGCCGATCAAGGGCGGGCGCGCGCGGACCTACCTCGGAAACTCAGGGGCCGAGGTCGTCGAGGCGTCGATCAAGCTGGCCCGCTACGCGACCGGGCGCCCCAACGTCGTGGCGTTTCTGGGCGCGTTTCACGGGCGCACGTACGGAGCCGTTAGCCTCACAGCCTCCAAGGCGAAGTACCACGGGCACTTCGGCCCACTGCTTCCGGGTGTCTACCACGCGCCGTTCGGGCGGGTCGAGGACCTCAAGTGGTTCGATGACGTGCTGTTCGACAAGCTCGTTTCGGCCGACGAGGTCGCCGCGATCATCGTCGAGCCGATCCAGGGCGAGGGGGGCTACATCGTCCCGGAGGATGGCTTCCTGTCCGGCCTTCGTGACTTGTGCGACAAGCACGGGATCCTGTTGATCGCAGACGAGATCCAATCGGGGGTTGGTCGAACGGGCGCGATGTGGGCGGTCGACCTGTGGGACGTCAAGCCGGACATCCTGCTGACGGCCAAGGGCGTTGCCTCCGGCATGCCCCTCGGCGCGATGATGGCCCGAGCAGACCTGCTCGAATCGTGGGGCCCTGGGGCCCATGGCTCGACGTACGGCGGGAACCCCGTCGCATGCGCCGCCGCCATGGCCACGCTTGACCTGATCGAGGAAGGCCTGGTCGCCAACGCGCGCGAGCGCGGGGATCAGGCGATGACCGGGCTGCGGTCCCTGGCCGATCAATTCCCGGCGCTCATTCCGGCCGTTCGTGGTCGCGGCCTGATGATCGGAATCGAATTCGATACCGCCGGCCATGCCGAGGACGTGCAGTGGGCCTGCTTCCAGCGCGGCTTGCTGGTCCTCGAGTGCGGCAAGACCTCGGTCCGGATGTCGCCCGCTCTCACGGTCTCTCACGAGGAGATGGCAACCGCGCTCCGAATATTCGGTGAGGCCGTCGCGGAGGTCGCCGCCCGCTAGTTCTGCGCGAAAAAGCCGGTCGGGGCGGCCGTCGGAGTCGGTCGCGGAGGACCCTTCCCGCGACCGGGCCAGCGCCGAGGTAGCCACGTACGTGATACTTGAGCCATGTCCTCCTCGAAGGTCGCCACGATGCGCGACGCGATCGCCGAGCTTGTACGCGACGGGGATACAGTCGCGATCGAGGGTTTCACGCACCTCATCTCGTTCAGCGCGGGTCACGAGATCATTCGCCAGGGCCGGCGGGACCTGACCCTGGCCCGGCTTACCCCGGACCTCATCTACGACCAGATGATCGCCGCCGGGGTCGCTCGCAAGCTGATTTTCAGTTGGCTCGGGAACCCGGGCGTCGGCGGGTTGGGCGGGATCCGCCGACGCATCGAGCCGGCGACGAGTGGCGGCGACGGGCAGCCACCCCGCCTTGAGATCGAGGAGTACAGCCACTTCGGGATGGTCGGGCGGTACACGGCCGGCGCATCCAACCTGCCGTTCTACCCGATCCGCTCCTATTTCGAGACGGACCTGCCAGCCGCCAATCCCATGATTCGCGAGATCGAATCACCGTACGGTGACGGGAAGGTCTTCGCGGTTCCACCGCTCAGGCCCGGGGTCACGATCGTCCACGCGCAGCGGGCCGATGCCTCCGGCAACACCCAGGTCTGGGGCCTGCTGGGTTGCCAGAAGGAGGCCGCGTTTGCGGCCGAGCGCGTCATTGTGGTCGTCGAGGAGGTTGTCGACGAGGCGGTCATTCGAGCCGATCCGAACCGGACCATCATCCCTGGGCTGATCGTGGATGCCGTGGTCGTGGAGCCGTTCGGGGCGCACCCGTCCTACGTCCAGGGTGCCTATGACCGGGACAATCGGTTCTACCTCGACTGGGACGCGATCACCCGCGACGAGGCCAGCATCCAGGCCTGGTTGCGTGACTGGGTCCTCGACCTCGACGGCCGAGGCGCGTACCTGGAGAAGCTCGGGCCCGAACGCCTCGCGTCGCTCGTGCCCGGGTCCGCGCCATCGGGATCCGTCGACTACGGGGAGTACCGCTGATGGGCGCCGTCCGGTACCTCGTGACCGATGTCGACCGGGCCGTCGCGTTCTACCTTGGACTCGGATTCGACCTCGACCAGCAGATGGGCGCGGCGTTCGCCCGCGTCTCCCGGGATGACCTCACCCTCTGGCTGAGCGGGCCCCAGAGTTCCGCGGCGCGGGCGATGCCTGATGGGCGATCGCCGGAGCCCGGCGGGTGGAACCTCTTCGTCATCGAGGTCCCGGACCTCTCCGCGACCGTGACGGCGTTACGCGCCGCGGGCACGGCCTTCCGGAATGACATCGTCACGGGTCCAGGCGGACGTCAGATCCTGGTCGATGACCCGGACGGGAACCCGATCGAATTGTTCGAGGCGCGCGGGTGAGCACCGGTTCGGATGCGACCGCAGCCTCGTTCTCGAAGTCCGAGATGATGATCGTGGCGGCTGCACGCGAACTGGCCGGCCAGCGGGTCTGTTTCGTCGGTGTCGGCCTGCCGAACATCGCCGTGAACCTTGCCCAGCGGACCGTGGCCCCGGACCTCGAGCTCGTCTACGAAGCCGGCGTCTTCGGAGCCAGACCCGCGCGCCTTCCGTTGTCGATCGGCGACCCGACCATCGTGACCGGCGCCACGGCGGTGGTCTCGATGTTCGAGCTGTTCAGCTTCTATCTGCAGGGCGGACTCGTCGACGTCGGCTTCCTCGGGGCTGCCCAGATCGACCGCTTCGGGAACATCAACACAACGGTCATCGGTTCCTACGATCACCCGAAGACGCGCCTGCCGGGTAGCGGCGGCGCGTGTGAGATCGCAATCAATGCCCGTCAGGTGTTCGTGATCATGCGTCAGAGCCCGCGATCGTTCGTTGAGAAGATCGACTTCCGGACGTCGCCGGGGAACCTGGGCGGGGCGGAGCAGTCGGAGCGGATTCGTCGCGAGGGGGGCTGGCTCGGACGCGGGCCGTCGGTCGTGGTGACCGATCTCGGGATCTGGCATTTCGACGATGACGGCGAGATGCGCCTCGACTCACTCCATCCTGGAGCGACCCTGGATGACATTCGTGCCACCATCGGATGGGAGCCCCGGATTGCGCTGGATCTCGTGACGACGAACGTACCAACGCCCGTCGAGTTGCGCCTGATCCGCGAGGAGCTCGACCCGGGCGCGGCCTACACGGCGTAGGCCGGGGCTCGCGCTGGCGGAGCGGCCGCGTACGGCGTTCGTGCCGGTCAGGCGGGTTCCGCGGACGCCCGAGCCCGGACCACGACGACCGGACACGGTGCGTTGTGCACGACGTGATCGGACACGCTGCCGAGGAAGAATCGCCCGACCGATCCTCGCCCGTGGCTGCCGACGACCACGAAGTCCACCGCTTCGCTCCTGGCGGCGTCGACGATCGATTCGCCCGGTTCGCCTTCCCAGATCAGGAAGGTCACGCGCACTCCGGCGGCACGTCCCCGGGAGACCAGCTCCTGGGCGGCGGCCTCGCGTCCGGTCCGGACCTGATCGACGCGGATCCCGAACCGTCCGCCGGGCAGGCGCAGGGAACGCGGGTCGATCACGCTCACGATGAGCAGCTCGGCATGCAGCCCACCCGCCAGGTCGAGTGCCTGGAGGCTTGCGTCCTCCGACGCGGGCGAGAGATCGGTGGCCAGCAGGATCCGCTTGAGGCCCGGGACGGCGATCGGATCCGGTGCCGACACGGCCATGGCCGTCAGGTCGTCCGGATCTTGCACGTCAGCGCCGTCGATCCGGCGGCATTCGCGGCCGCGAGGACGGCCGTCGCCCCGGATTCCTTCTGGATCGCCGCTGCGGCGGGATCCTGAACCACGAGGGCCGTGACCATCCCGTACATGCCGTCCGCACCCTCGGCGTGCTGAAGGATGTGGCAGTGGAACGCCCACGCACCGGGTTCGGTGCAGTGGATGACCACGTCCCAGCGTTCGCCAGGGTTCACGCCGAGGGTGTCGCACTTGAACGCCGCGGATCCGAGGTCGTGGCCGTCGCGGGCAACCACCTGCATCGGCATCCCGTGGAGGTGCCACGGATGCATCATGTTGCCCTCATTCATGAACCGGATGAGGATCCTGTCGCCAAGTGTGGCCACGATGGGCTCCGTCGCCGGGAACCCGCGACCGTTGATCGTGAACCCGCCGAGGGAGTCGTTGCTGATCCAGACGATGTCCTGGCTGACCCCAAATCGGCGCTCAGCGCGCATCGCGGGGTCCTTCGGATGGACGATGAAGGCTCCGAGCAGCCCCCGCCCGACCTGGTCGGTCGCGTTGTGGTGCGAGTGGTACATGTGCGACCCGCTCGGATCGGCGGTGAACTCGTAGGTGAACGATTCGCCGGGCAGGATCGGGTCCTGGGTGATGTGCGGGACGCCGTCCATGTTGTTCGGGACGCGCTGCCCGTGGAAGTGGATACCGGTCGACTCGCGCATGTTGTTCTTGAAGACGGCGCGGATTCGATTCCCTTCGATGACATCGATCCGCGGACCGGGCCAGGTCCCGTTGAATCCGAGACCGTCGACCGGCGCCTTCTTGGCGTCGATGCGGTGCTGGATCTCATCGATCGTGAGGTTGAAGACCTTGACCCCGCCATCGATCGCCGGATCTCCATACGGCTGATTGCCGAGTCCTTCGACCTGGGCGGCTTCGCCACCGAGGAATCGCTGCACGGCATCGAGCGCATTGGCGTCATGGGCTGCGAATTCCGGCGATCCGCTCGGCATCACGTGGCCAGGATCCGTGCTCGGTGCGGTTGTCGGAGCCGTAGCCGTGGGTCCGGCGGACGCATTTCCCGGGGGCGTGGTCGGACCGTAGGTCCATGCCGCGGCCTGGTTCGCTGGTGCGCATGCGGCCACCACGGCGGCCACGAGGCCACCGCCGGTGATGGTGGCCGCACGCAGGAATCCACGGCGGCTCAGGGCAGGGGAGGATGGGACGGGAGCGGGGACGGCATTGGTAGGCATGGGTGCATGTTGGTGAGCCAGACACCAACACGGAAGTGACACCTGGCCCATAGCGATGGGCCGGTAGTCCCACGTTTGACGGGTCAAAGCCTCAATGTCGCGCGGCGGCGGCGGCGCCCGAGCGCGCTCCGGCGCCCGCGGCTCCCGAGCGGCCTCGCCGCACGTGCGAGCCCCCGGAGCCGCTCGTTGGACTGCTAGGCTCACGCGGTGTCTGACCCAATGCCCCGACGACTGCCGACCGAATTATCCGAAGCGGACATGGACCTCCTCGCGGCCATCGATGCCCTCGAGGTCGGCACGCGCGCGATCGCCGGTGAACTGGACCTCGATCGCGTCCTTCAACTGATCGTCGACAGTGTCCGGGAGCTCGTCCACGCGAGATATGCCGCGCTCGGAATCGTGGATGGCCGCGGCGGCATCGAGCGGTTCATCACGAGCGGCATCACGCCAGCCGAGCGCGCTGCCATCGGCCCGCCGCCGCGAGGGCGGGGCCTGCTCGGACTCATCATCCGCGAATCCAGGCCCTATCGAATCCCGGACATCGCCGGCCATCCCGCCCGCTCCGGCTTCCCGCCGAACCATCCCCCGATGCATTCCTTCCTTGGCGTACCCGTCAGGACCGGCGGCGCACCGATCGGCAACTTCTACCTGACCGACAAGCAAGGCGCGGACTCGTTCAGCGAACGGGATCAGCGGCTCGTGGAGATGTTCGCCCTGCATGCGGAGATCGCGATCCAGAATGCGCGGCTTCACGGGCGTGTCCAGCGGCTCGCGCTGCTGGATGAGCGGCTCCGGATCAGCCGCGACCTGCACGACGGGATCATCCAGGGCCTATATGCCGTGGCGCTCTCCCTCGAGGACGTTCCCGACCTCATGGCCGATGATCCTGCCGATGCCGTGTCGCGTGTCGACCGGGCCATCGACCGGCTGAACACGTCGATCGGCGAGATCCGCTCGTTCATCATGGACCTCGGGACCGATACCGCGGACATCGCGTTCAGCTCGCGGTTGGCGGGGCTTACCGATGAGCTCCTCCTCACCTCGGGTGGACGCATGGTCGTCGAGCACGACCTCGCCGCCGCCACCGGGATCGATGAAAGGCTGTCGATCGAGGCATCGAGTCAGCTGCTCCAGATCGCTCGTGAAGCGCTCAGCAATGCGATTCGGCATAGCGGAGCGACCCGCGTCCAGTTGTCGTTTCGGATCGAGGCAGGCAACGCCACTCTGGATGTCGAGGACGACGGGCACGGATTTGATACCGCCGCCCCGCCTCGGGCGGGCCATCTCGGGCTGGCAAATCTCAAGGAGCGCGCGGCATCGCTCGGGGGAACACTCGAGATCAGCAGCCAGTCAGGGGCCGGGACCCGTATCATCGCGAGCGTGCCTCTCTTGAACCTGGAGCAACCCCTGTCATGAGCGACGTCCAGCCAGCCCGGCAACTCCGGCTCCTCGTGGTCGATGATCATGAAGTGGTCCGCCAGGGCCTTGTTGCGCTCCTTGGCCGGCGCGCAGGGTTCCAGGTCGTCGCCGAGGCCGGCACCGTCGCCGAGGCCATCGAGCAGGCGATGAAGCATCGACCGGACATCATCGTCATGGACGTGCGCCTGCCTGACGGTTCGGGGATCGAGGCGTGTCGCGAGATCCGGGCTGAATTGCCGGCGACGCGCGTCGTGATGCTGACATCCTTCCCGGACGAAGAGGCGGTCCTGTCGGCGATCGTCGCCGGCGCGGCTGGGTACCTGCTCAAGCAGATCCGCGCACGGGATCTCGTCGCGGCCCTCGAAGCCGTCGGGCGCGGCGAGTCATTGCTGGATCCCGCGGTCACCGAGAAGGTGCTCGAGCGCATCCGCCGCATCGCGACCGGGACGTACACGGACGAACTTGCCCAGCTGACGTCGCAGGAACAGAAGATCCTGCTTCTCGTCGCTGAGGGCAAGACGAACAAGGAAATCGCGTCGGACGTCTTCCTGTCCGACAAGACGGTCAAGAACTACGTGAGCTCGATCCTCTCGAAGCTGAACCTCGAGCGGAGAGCGCAGGCCGCTGCGTTCGTGGCCAAACACCGCTTCGACCGCGGTTCCGGCTGACCGAGCCAGCAGCCTCCCCAGTGCCCGGGCGTCGCTCGAAGCGAGCCAGGGCGGGGCCGGTCGCGAGGGCGGCTGCTTCGCCGAGCGGGTGACTCGCCGAGCGGGTGACTCGCCGTTCGCGGGGACCTCGAGACTTGTTCGACCGCGTGTCGCAACGGTTCGCTGGCGGTCTCATGACTTCCCGCCATGTCGAACTCAGGCGGGAGCTCGTCAGACGTTCGTTGCCAGGACGTTGGCGTGCTGACGATCTGGCATGAACTCGGGCGCTCGGCTGGACGTGCCGAACACAAGTTAGGGTGAGTCCGAGGCTCGGGCGGTGACGAGCTCCCGCCTGGATCAGATCTGACAGCTTTTTCGGGCCAAGGGGAGGAGGAGGCCCCGGACGGACGGCGCTGCCCGCCGCCCGCTGCCCGCCGCCCGCCGCGTTCGTGGCAAAACACCGCTTCGACCGCGGATCCGGCTGACCAAGCGAGCGGCGGCGCGAATCGACGATGGGTGCGGCCCGTCGGTTCACCGACCTTTGGCTCCCATGTTGCGTGACGTCCGGACCCCGGGACGGAGCGCTCTGGGCCGTATGCTCGGTCCATGCGTATCGTCACTGCCCAGGAAGCCGTCGCCAACATCAAGTCCGGCGAGCAGATCTACCTGCACGGGGCAGCGGCCACGCCGTCCGTCCTGCTCGACGCACTCGTGGCACGAGCACCGGAACTCCGCGATCTGCGGGTCGTTCATCTGCACTGCGAGGGGCCGGGTCCCCACCTGACACCCGCGATGGCACCCCACTTCCGGCACCGCGCCCTGTTCATCGGTCCGAATGCCCGCGCTGCGGTGAACGAGGGTCGCGCCGAGTACATTCCGTCGTTCCTGTCCGACGTTCCGCGCCTGTTCGAGACGGGCCTCATCCCGCTCGACGCCGTCTTCGTCAACGCCACGCCGCCCGATGGGCATGGGTTCTGCTCGCTCGGAACCAGCGTGGAAGCGATTCACGCGGCGATCCGGGCCGCGAAGACGGTCATCGTGCAATTCAATCGAGCGGTCCCGCGAACCCTCGGCGACAGCTTCATCCACGTCGATCAGATCGATCTCGCCGTGGAATGCGACGTGCCGCCGTACGAGCACCTGGTCGGGGAATCGGGCGAGATCGAGCGCCGGATCGGGCAGTTCGTCGCCGATCTGGTTCCCGACGGCGCCACGATCCAGATGGGGATCGGCGGGATCCCGTCGGCCGTCGGCGCAGCCCTGGTGGACAAGCGGGATCTCGGCGTCCACACGGAGATGTTCACCGATGTCGTCGTCGATCTCGTCGAACGCGGGGTGATCAACGGGAGCCGCAAGGAACGCAACCGCGGCAAGATCGTCGCCGCCTTCCTGATGGGATCGAATCGCGTCTACGACTTCGTCCGGGACAACCCGATGGTCGAGATGCGGCCGGTCGACTTCACCAACGATACCCACGTGATCCGCTCGTTCAGCCGGATGACGGCCATCAACTCGGCGATCGAGGTTGACCTGACCGGCCAGGTCGTGGCCGACAGCATCGGCCATCGCATGTACTCCGGCGTCGGCGGCCAGATGGACTTCGTGCGCGGGGCCACGTTGGCCAGCGAGGGCCGCGCGATCATTGCCCTGCCCTCGACGGCGGCACGTGGCTCCGCTTCGCGCATCGTGGCCGCGATCAAGGAGGGTGCCGGCGTGGTGACTACGCGCGCTCATGCGCGGACGATCGTTACCGAGTGGGGCGTCGCCGAGCTGTGGGGCCGCTCGCTCCATGAACGGGCTGAGGCCCTCATCTCGATTGCGGATCCCGCCTTCCGCGAGGGCCTGCGGTTCGATGCCCGGCGGCTGAACCTGGTTTAGCCGGTCGCCTTCGCGAGGGACAGCAGGATCTCGAGGGTGGCGTCGTTCTGGACCTGGACGAAGCCGCCCAGGGACGGCGGGGTCATCCCGAAGTCCGAGAACGGGAACGTGAGGGCCGCCGCGATCTCGATACGATCGCCGTTGAGGCGCGCCTGTCCGGCGATGGTCACGGCCTTCGTGACGCCGTGGATGGTCAGGTCGCCCGTCAGGGACACGTCTGCCTGCGCGCCGGTCAAGGCCTCGGGCCCGACCGCGACCGGTGCGGTGAGGGTGAACGTGGCCATCGGAAACCGATCCGACTCCACGCCGATGGACCTGATTCGATTGTCGCGCCGATCGTCATCACTCTGGAGCTGGCTCAGATCTGCCTCGAACACCGCTGTTGTGACGCGCACCCCGACACCGTCGGCTTCGAGGGTCGCGCTCCCGGTGACGGCGCTGGTACGTCCCACGGTATCGGTCAGCGCGGTGACCCCGCCGAGCTGCTCGCGAACGCGATACCCGACGAGGCTGCCGTCCCCGACAGACCAGGTGCCGGCAATCCCGGCGGGCGTCGCATCGACCAGGGCGGACGTGCCTCCGGTGCCGCCTGGGGTCTCGGCTGTGGCCGATGCACCGGGTGTCGAGGTCGGCGTAAATGACAGTTCAGGAACGGAATCGCCCGCGAGAAACTGCTGGAAGGCGAGGAATCCGCCGATCGCGACGAGAGCGATGCCGGCGGCGAAGACAAGGGGGAGTCGGGGACGCGTCATCGGGATCTTTCAGGAACAAACGTCGTGCAGTCGACATCATCGCCCGGCCGGATGAGATGTTCCTGAGAGCCCGCTGAGAATCGAAGGGGTGGACACCGGGCGTCCCCTCCGATATCCACCGCATCTGCATTCTTGTGGCACCCAGACTGCCCCGATAGGGCCGAAGGTCCCGAGTTCGGCGTGACTGTGTCGGAACGGTCACGGCTGGAGGTGGCTCGATCTGCCGCTCCGCTCGACGTACCAGGCCGCCGAATTGGCCGGCAGATCGCCCGTGTCAGGGACCGTGGAAAGCAACATCTCGCGCGCGGCCGGCAGCGGGAGCGCCTCGGCGGAGACGTTGACGGCGCACTCGACGACGTCCCCGCGACGGAACCGCAGGGTTCCCGGTGGGCTCGGGAGCCATTCCAGGGTCGCGGCTCGGAACCCGGGGAGCCGGCGTCGGATCGCGAGCGCCGAGCGGTACAGGTTGAGCATCGAAGCAGGGTCTGTCATCTCGGCCTCCGCGGTCGAGGATCGCCATGCGGCCGGCTGGGGGAGCCAGGCCACCGTGCCCTGGGAATTGAACCCGAACGGCGGGTCCGCCCCCGACCATGGGAGGGGCACGCGGCAGCCATCGCGGCCGCGAATCGTATGCCCGGAACGCTCCCAGATCGGGTCCTGGAGGGCGTACTCCGGGAGGTCCTCCACCTCCCACAGTCCCAGCTCCTCGCCCTGGTACAGGTAGGCCGACCCCGGCAAGGCGAGCATGACCAGGATCGCCGCGCGTGCCCGCCTCGTACCGAGCTCGAGATCACTCGCCAGGATGTCATCGAGCTCGCGGTTCCGGAG
This sequence comes from Chloroflexota bacterium, assembly GCA_031369685.1. Lineage (GTDB taxonomy): Bacteria > Chloroflexota > Limnocylindria > Limnocylindrales > CSP1-4 > UBA5189. The sequence goes on from JANMPD010000063.1 coordinate 11,564, forward strand.
CCCCGTGAAGGACCGTCCGAGCCGGGTCACCTGGCGTGTGGCGTCATGGTTGGACAGCACCCAGGTTGCCGGCGCACCGACGGGCAGATTCGCTGCGAGCGTAGAATCGATGACCTTACGGAGTTGCAGGGCATCCCACTCCGCGCCCATGAACGCGAAATTGAAGGCCGTCTGGAGCTCGTCGGGGCGGAGGTACGCAGCCAGCCGGCTCGGGTCGTCCACGCCGATCTCGCCGATGAGCACCCGCTCCCCCGGATAGCGATCGAGGACCCGCCGCCACGCTCGATGGATCTCGTGGACGCCATCCTGGTCCCAGTGCGGGTGGCCGCCCGGAGCCAGCCGCTCGTCATCCGGAGCCGCGGCGCCGCCGGTCAAATGCTCGGGACGCAGATCGGGCAATCCCGCGGCCTTGATCATCGCGTGGGCCACATCGATACGAAAACCGTCCACGCCCCGATCGAGCCAGAACTCGAGGATCGACTCGAATTCGGCCCGGACCTCCGGGTTGTCCCAGTTCAGGTCGGGCTGCTCCGGGGCAAAGATGTGGAGGTACCACTGGCCGAGCCGCCCGCCGCTCTCCGGGATGCGGCGCCATGCCGGCCCGCCAAACACACTTGGCCAGTTGTTCGGCGCCTCGTCGCCATGTTCGCCAAGACCCTCCGCGAAGTGATAGCGCGAGCGCGCCACAGAGCCGGGCGCACTCGCGAGCGCCTCCTGGAACCACGGGTGCCGATCGGACGTGTGGTTGGGCACGATGTCGATGAGGACGCGCAGGCCCAGCGCATGGGCATCCGCCAGCAGGCCGTCCGCGTCATCGAGTGTCCCGAACATCGGATCGACGCTTCGGTAATCGGCAACGTCATAGCCCCCATCCGCCATCGGCGACATGTACCAGGGCGTGACCCAGAGCGCCTCGACGCCGAGGTCGCGCAGGTAGGGGAGATGTTGTCGGATTCCGGCGATGTCGCCGATCCCGTCGCCATTACCGTCGGCAAAGCTGCGAATGTAGATCTGGTAGACAACGGCGTCGCGCCACCAGGAGGCTCCGTCGGGACGGGTATCGATCGGTCCAGGCACTCCAGCTCCCACGCGATTGCGTTCCGCGAGCGATGGTACGGGACGCCGGGCGAACCGTTCCGATCGCTGTGGGCCATGCGGCCCCCGTCGTTGGGGCCACGCGTCTCTCCCCGAAACGGCGGACTGGGTCGACCCTGTGGGCATGACGTCTCAAGCCTCGCCACGCGCGGCGTACCCTGGCATTCCCGCGATCGTCGATGGCTCCGAGGCCGTTGCTCACGTCGAGAGCCGACTCGCCGAGGTTGCCTGCGTCTACCCGATCACGCCATCGACGACCATGGCCGCCGTCTACCAGGCCGCCGTGGCCGACGGCCGGACTGACCTGTGGGGCACGCCCCTGCGGTTCATCGAGCCGGAGTCAGAGCATTCGTCGGCTTCCGCCGCGGAAGGGGCGGCTCTGGCTGGCGCGCGGGTGACGAACTTCACGGCCGGCCAGGGCCTTGTCCTGATGAAGGAAGTACTGTATGTCATCAGCGGCAAGCGCCTGCCGGTCGTGTTCCACATCGGCGCGCGAGCCCTGACCAGCCAAGCCCTCAACATTCACGCCGGCCATGACGACATGATGGCCGTCGCGGACTGCGGTTGGGGCATGCTCTTCGCCCGAAACGCGCAGGAGGCCGCCGACCTCGCCGTAATCGCCCGCCGCGCGGCGGAGGCATCGGATACCCCATTCATGGTGGCCCAGGACGGGTTCCTCACCACCCACACCCTCGAAAATGCCCTGCTCCCCGAGGACGACCTGCTCCGCGAATTCGTCGGCAATCCGCGCGACCACATCCGGGACCTGTTCGATCCGGCCGAGGCGCTCATGACGGGCGTCGTCCAGAACCAGGACAGCTACATGAAGGGCCGGATCGGGCAGCGGGCGTATACGGACCGCCTGCCCGCGATCCTCGCCGATGCCTATACGGAGTTCGAGCGCCTGACGGGTCGCCGCTACGGTCCCATCGATGACTACCGGACCGACGATGCCCGCGAGATCATCGTCAGCATGGGCACCATGGCCGACACGGCCATCGCGGTAGTCGATCACCTCCGCGCACAGGGTCGGCCGGTTGGCTGCGTGACGGTCACGGCCTTCCGCCCCTTCCCGACCGAGGAACTCGAGGCGGTGCTCAAGGGCGCCCGTGCGGTTGGCATCGTCGAGCGCACTGACGACCCACTCGCGGCCGCCAACCCGCTGATTCGGGAAGTTCAGTCCGCCTTGTACGGTGGCGCTGCCGAGGGCGGCCAGGTGCCGCGCATGCTGTCGATCTCGGCCGGCCTCGGGTCGCGCGACATTGCGGCCGGGGACCTCGTGGCGATCTTCGACCGACTCGCCGATCACGCCGAACCGCAGCGACGGCACCTCGTTGTCGGAATCCGGCATCCGCTGGCCCTGCCGGTTGTCTCGGTCGATCTGCGTCCGCCGGGCGCCTACAGCCTTCGCGGGCACTCGATCGGCGGGTTCGGCAGTGTCACGACCAACAAGCTCGTGGCAACCCTTGCCGGCGAGCTCTTCGGCAAGCAGGTCCAGGCCTATCCCCGCTATGGATCGGAGAAGAAGGGCCTGCCGACCACCTACTACCTGACGATTGCGGATGCGCCGATCCGACTCCACGCGGAGCTCGAGCGGGTTGAGTTCGTGCCACTCCACGATGTCTCGGCGTTCGGGCTTGGGGATCCGCTCGCCGGACTTGCCGACGGTGGCGACGTCTTCATCCAGTCGCCCCTGACCGATCCCGAGGCGATCTGGGCGTCGATCCCGTCATCGTTCCGGGCAGAAATCCTCGCACGCAACATCCGCGTTACGGCGCTCGACACGGTGGCCCTCGCGAACCGGCACGCCCCCCGTCCCGAACTGCAGGTCCGGATGCAGGGCGTTGCCCTCGTCGGCGTGTTCCTTCGCGTGTCGCCCTTCGCTGAGCGCGCGGGCCTTGGCCGGGACGAGCTTGTTGCCGCTGTACGCGAACGCCTCGGACGCTTCTTCGGCAAGCGTGGCGGGGCCGTCGTCGACGCCAACCTCGAGGTGATCACGGAGGCCTACGACGGCCTGATCGATGTCACCGGCGCCATTGCCGCTACCGGAACCTTGGATCGTCGCGGCGGCACTGTCCGCCATGAACCCATGCTGGAGGGAGCTTCCCGATGAACACCTCGTCCTCCACTGTGACCGTTGGTGATCGCATGGCGATCGAACCGATCGTCATCCGGGCCGATGCAACGCTCACCGAGGCTGCGACCCTCATGGATCGCACCGACGTGTACGGCCTGCCGGTGGTCGATGCTTCCGGATCGCTGGTCGGGGTCCTGTCACAAACGGATCTCGCCCGCGCCCGCGCCACCGAGTACCTGTGGTCAAACTGGCCGGGTCTCGTGGTTCGGCATCTGATGACGAGCCCGGCGATCACCATCCATCGGTCGACCGGCCTGGATGTCGCCGCGCGCAAGATGGAGCGCAACCGGATCCATCGCCTGGTGGTGGTTGACGACGAAGACGCGACCATCCCGATCGGGGTCCTTTCGACCACGGATCTCATTCATGCCATAGCCGAGGAACTGGCTGCCGAGGCACCTCCTGAGACTGCCGAGGCCGGATCCAATGCCTGAGACGCCCACCATCGAGCGCCCGACTGTCGCCCAGGTCCCCGCGACGCACGACCCGCATCCGGACGAGAGCCCCTTCTTCAAGGACCCCGGCGAACTGAAGGAACTCCATATCGATCGCCTGGCGACGATTGCCCCGCCGGTCCTGGACATAGATGCGTACGTCGAGGAATTCGGGCGGAGCGTCGTCCCGGCGTATCGGCGGGGGGTCGCCGATCGCGAACTTCCGGCGGATGCCGGTCTCGCTCGCAGCATCATTCCCCCGGCCACCTCGGCCGTTCGCGACTTCTCTCGGCTGGCGCCGCGAATTCCAGACTTCCTTGCCGAGAAGTGCGTCGGTTGCATGGCCTGCGTCAATGCGTGTCCGGACACCGCCATTCTCGGGGTCGTCGTGCCTGAGGCGGAACTCGGCGGGCGGATCGACGCCTTCGCGTCCGGCAAGCCGGATGCCGCCGGCGCCACGGCCAGCTTGGCAGCCCACTTCGCGAAGACGACCAAATACGGGGACGTGCCCGCCCGTCGCGGCCTCGATCGCGGCGAGTTCGGGATATTCGTGGACTCCGTTCACTGCAAGGGCTGCGCGGAGTGCGTCGAGGTTTGCGCGGCACTCGGACACGACGCCCTGATCATGATCGACAAGGTGGCCGAGGAAGCCGCGTCGGGTGAGTCCACCCTTGAGCGCTACGAGCGGGACATCAGCTTCTTCCGTTCCCTTCCGCCGACACCGGACGTCTATCGGAACGAGAAGGCCCTTGCCGACCTGATGCTCGGCGAGCACGCGATCGGGTACGTCGGCGGCGCCGGCTCGTGCGCGGGCTGCGGCGAGGCGACCGCGATCCGGATGATGGTCGCGGCCACGCGACAACTCCATGGTCCCGAGTCGATGGGCATCGTGGCCGCGACCGGCTGTAACACGGTCTACGGCAGCACGTATCCGTTCAATCCATATCGGGTGCCTTGGACGAACTCACTGTTCGAGAATGCCCCGGCCGTGGCCCTCGGAGTACGCGCCCGGTGGGACGCATCCGGCCACCCCGACCGTCGGCTGTGGGTTCTCGGCGGCGATGGCGCCATGTATGACATCGGGTTCCAGAGCCTGTCCCGGATGGTCGCCTCGGGCAGCGACATCAAGGTCCTCGTCCTGGACACGCAGGTCTATTCGAACACCGGTGGGCAGGCCTCGACGGCGTCGTTCGGCGGACAGGTCACGAAGATGTCGGCGTTCGGCAAGGAGCTCCACGGCCGTCCTGAGCGGCGCAAGGAGCTGGCCCGGATCCTGATGGCCCACGGCGAGGTGTATGTCGCGCAGACCTCTCCGGCGCACATCAACCACTTCTACCGGTCGATCATCGAGGCGAACGAGTACCCCGGTCCGGCGGTCATCGTGGCCTATACGCCCTGCCAGCCGGAGCACGGGATCGGCGATGACGCCTCGACCCGACAGGCCAAGTTGGCCGTGGACTCGCGGGCGTTCCCGCTCTTCACCTACGACCCGCGTCGCGGCGAGTCGATGAAGGAGCGCCTGTCCCTTCAGGGCAATCCGGCCGTGAAGGACGACTGGGCGAAGGCCCCCGACGGGTCACCGATCGACTTCCTCGCCTTTGCCCGGACCGAAGGCCGCTTCCGCCAGCATTTCGGCGCCGATGGCTCGGTAACGCCCGAGATTCAGGCCACGCAGGACGATCGCCTCGCCTA
>JANMPD010000073.1:0-2538 GCA_031369685.1 Chloroflexota bacterium
CGACTACATGAAGGCGCATGGCCTTGACTTCAAGGTCTTCGCAGTGTCCGGCGGCGACCCCACCCAGAACTGGGCGCAGGGCCGCATGCAGGGCTTCATCGACGGGATCAAGGCAGCCATCCCTGACGCCAAGTTCGTCAATGACGCCAGCACGGGCCTCGTGACGAGCTACGACCCGGCAGGCACCTACGACGCCTACAAGGCCTTCATTCAGGGCAATCCCGAGGTCCAGGTCATCGAGAACGTCGATATCGGTGGGGAGCATGCTGCCCGCGCGATCGCGGACTCGGGCAACACCGGAAAGATGTTCTCACTCGGCTGGAACGTAAGCATCGGTCAGCTGGACGCGATCGAGGCGGGTACCCAGATCGTGGCCCTTGACCAGCAGTGGGGCGATCAGGCCGGCTTTGGTGCACTCGGCTGTGCCGAGTTCCTGAAGAACGGCAAGATCCTGCCGAATTCGAACGTCCTCAAGCCGATCACGACCGACAATGTCGTCCAGGCCCGGGCGGACTTCCTGGCCATCGCGGGCTGATCCTCAAGGCACACGCTGCACTGGGCCGGACGGTCGAGGGTCCCCCTCATCGGCCGGCCCAGTCTTTCTTTCTGGCACTGAGTTCTGCAACGAGGAGCTAGTCACCGGATGGCCGACAATCGCACTGCTACGCCGCCCCCGCCGTCCGTCATAGGCGACTCGGCCGGGGAACGGTGGTCTGGCCGGGCCAGGGACGTCGGGCTTCGACTGGGAGGGCTCGCGATCGCGATCGTGCTCGTGATCATCGTCTTCACAGTGCTCAGCAAGCCCAACACGTTCTTCACCATCACCAACTCGCTGGGCGTAATGCGGTCGATGAGTACCATCGCGATTGTTGCCCTTGGGCTGACCCTCGTGATCGTCGTCGGCGAGATCGATCTCTCATTCGGCTACATGTACGGTCTTGCATCGATCGTGATCGGCGTGGCTTGGATTGTCTGGGGCTGGCCGATCTACTTCGCCATCCTGTTGGCCGTGTTGGTCGCTTTCCTGGTTGGCAGCTTCAATGCGTTCCTGGTGACGGTGGTCAAGATTCCATCCTTCATCGTCACGCTCGGCTCTGGGCAACTCGTCTTTGGGACGACCCTCGTGGTGTCGGCCACGGCCACGCTGAACCCGGCCTACCCGCCCGTGGGACATACCGTGCCCGCGGATCAGATCGCCTGGTTCTTCAGCCTCGCGAACCAGCACCTTCCCTTCGGTATCCCGATGCAGGCCATCTGGATGGTCGGCGTCGCCGTCATCATCGGTTTCGTCCTCAGTCGCTCTCTGTTCGGGTTCCGCCTGAAGGCAATCGGTGGCAACCCCGTGGCCGCCGAGCTCGCCCGCCTCCCGATCCGCAAGTACAAATTCGCGGCGTTCATCATTTGTTCGCTGCTGGCGACGCTCGCGGCCACGCTCGACTTCGCGTTCATCGGGTCGGTCCAACCCAACGCCGGAGTCGGCCTCACCTTTCCGGTGTTTGCGGCGGTGATCATCGGCGGGGCCAGCCTGGCCGGAGGTCGCGGGACGGCGATCGGCACGCTGAGCGGAGCGCTCCTCCTGGCGCTTATTTCGAACGGCCTCGCCCTCCTTTCGGCGGGCTCATATTTGAGCAACTTCGTATCCGGTGCGGTGACCATCACCGCGGTCGTCCTCGACCGGTTCACCCAGAGTCTGCGCAAGTGATTGGCGCGGCCATGGCCGCGCCCGACATGACGTCGGACGCGGCGACCTCGGCCAACGACGGAATGTGGATCCGCGGACTGCGCAAGTGGTACGGGGACACTCGCGCGCTTGACGGTCTCGACCTCGAGGCGAGCCCGGGCGAAATCCTCGGCATTGCCGGCCCCAACGGAGCCGGCAAGAGCACGCTGATCAAGATCCTGGCCGGCGAGGCCCGTGCCGAAGCCGGGGAGATCCGTCTCGACGGTCGACCATGGGACACATCCGACGAGCGCGATCGAGTCGCGGTCGTCCACCAGGAGCCCCAGCTGTTTCCAAACCTGTCCGTGGCCGAGAACATGATGGTTGGGCGCGAAGGGACGCGCGCGACGGTACGGCGCCTCAACTATCAGGAACGGACGCTCATGGCCGACCTCGCGATCCTCGAGTATGCGGATCGCCCGTTGGCGCTCGTTCCGCTCGCCATTCAGCAGCGGGTCGAGATCGGGCGGGCGCTCGCCCGTGATGCACGGGTCTTCCTGTTCGACGAGCCGAACTCGGCCCTCACCCAGGAGGAGTCGACGGACCTCTTTCGTCGGATGCACCTGCTCGCGGATGCGGGCAAGGTCGTGATCCTTGTATCGCATCGGATCGCGGAGCTTGCCGCCCATGCGCGCCGGGTCGCGCTGATCCTTGATGGCGTCTGTACTGCTGTTCTTGACGGAGACGCTCTCACCCAGGAGGGCATCGCGGCCGGACTGGTGACCGGCCAGGCGAGCCGTGAGGGCGAGGAGCAGATCGTCGTCCACCTCGGCGACGACGCCCGGACTGCGCTCCGTCTTGTCGACTGGACACACGCC
>JANMPD010000102.1:0-8424 GCA_031369685.1 Chloroflexota bacterium
CCTTCGAGGAACAGGGCCAGCGAGCCGGCCAGCATCTGGACCGCGGTCGAGGTCAACGGACGCTGCGGCAGATCCGCCTTGCGGGCGGAGAACAGGGAGCCGTGGGCCCAGCCGACCGGACTCAGCAGGAGCGCGGTGATCCCGACGACCTCGAACGCCACGCCCCCCTCCGGCCAGACCAGCAGGGTGACGCCGGCAAGGCCCAGCGCGATGCCGCCCAGGACGATCCGGGGAAGGCGATCGCGAAAGTAGATCCAGCCGAGGACCGCCAGCCAGACCGGCATCAGCGCGATCAGCACGGCTGCGATCCCCGATGCGACCGTCAGCTCGCCGAATGCCACGAAACCGTTGCCGATGCCCAGCAGGAGCGCGCCGACGACGGACGCATCACGAACCTGGCGACGCGTCGGGCGAACGCGAAGCAGGTCACCACGAACGATCTCGAGCACCAGCAGCAGCGACCCGGCGATCGCGAATCGGATCGCCAGCATCAGGAATGGGGGAATGCTCTCGATGGCGATCGCGATCCCGAGGTAGGTCGATCCCCAGACCACATAGAGCGTGGCCATGGCCGCCCAGAGCGCGAGGCCGCCGGTCCGTTTTGGCATAGTCAACTGGTCCAAGATAGGGAGTGTAGCGTGACTTCGACGTGGACGCCACCCTCATTTGGCGGCCCGCTCAGGCCGCCATCGCGGCACCTTCAGGCTCCGAGCGCGGCGCACGAATCAAGCCGCGAGGGCGCACGGATCAGGCCGCGAGGGCGGCCCCGGAGCCCGGGCGGCACGAGCGGCACGGACGGAAGCCCTCGCGCATGGCCAGGTTGAGCGACCGGAACGGCCGCCGGTGCCGATCGGTGATCCTGCGCGCGTGGTGGCAGGTCGGCAGGCAGACCACGTGGGTGGTGGCCGAGCCGAGATAGCGGAACCCGGATCGCGCCACGGACTCCATCTCGACCAGGTCCAGACCCTCGGCGCTGAGCACGGTTCGCTTCGCCTCGGGCCCGCCGAGCGAGTACTGTCCGATCGATCCGTCGCTCCGGACCACCCGATGACACGGCACCACGAGCGGCACGGGGTTGTGGGAGAGTGCTGTGCCCACGGCCCGCACGGCCTTCGGATGACCGATCTCCGCGGCAATCCATCCGTACGGGCGAACCTCGCCTCGCGGGATCTCGAGGGCCTTGAGCCAGACGGCGACCTCGAACTCGGTGTGCCCGCGCAGGTCGAGCGGGATCCGGATGCGCCGATTGCCGGCCAGGCGTGCCTCTATGGCACGCGCCAGTCGTTCGGGCACGCGATCTACTCGATGGAGGGGACGCCCAACGCGATCTTCGAACCGCTCGGCCAGCAGGTCCGGGTCGCCCGCGCGATCGATCCACGAGATCCCGCGCCCGTTCCAGGCAACCCCGATGGCTCCCAGCGGGGACGGGAGCTCGGCCCACAGGTCGGCCAGTCCAACCTGGGTGAGGACGGCCCGGGCAAGGCGTTCCGGAGCAGGCGAGGCGAGCTCGGCCAGCGCAGCGATCAAATCATCCGGTCGGTTCGTGGATCCCGTGATCGGGCCCATCGCGGCGTGGTCCGGCGCGGTCGCGATCTTCGGCTGTGAGCGAGTTCGAGTCATGCGGTCATCTCCCCGGCCGAATCGGCCTGAACATCGAGCTGCGGCGTGAGGCTGCGTCGGAGCAAGGCCAGGCCCCGATGGACCTGGGCCTTGATCGTGCCCTCGGGTCGGGCGAGCGCCGAGGCCGTTTCCGAGACCGAAAACCCATCCACGTAGCGGAGGACGAGCGCCTCGCGCATCGGACCCGGCAGACCGAGCAGCGCGCGCGCCAGCTCCCGACGTCCTTCGTGGCGCTCGGCGACGGCCGGCGGCGACATCCGTGCCGGAGTCGACGGCTCCCAGCCAACCTCGACGAGCGGGTCGAGGCGAACCGGCGGCGTTCGATCCGCGATTCGACGTCGACGATTGCGCGCGAGGTTGATCGTGATCGTGGCAAGCCACGGGCGGAGGTTCAGCTCGCGAATGCGCGCGGCGTCGTAGCCGGCCAACGCCGCGTAGGCGCGGACGAGGGCATCCTGGGCCACTTCCTCGGCATCGCCCGGGACCCCAAGGTAGCGAACGGCGATCGTGTACAGGCGTGCCGCGTGCGCGTCCACCAGCGCGGGAAAGGCGGTGTCGAGGTTCGTCGCGAGCCGGGCGGCGAGGGCGAGGTCGGTATCCATCGATCTCCAGAACACGGTCCGAGCCGGATCGGTTGCAGTGTGTCCGACGGATCAGCCGCCCGCCAGCACCTCGACCTCGCCGGTCGGCTGCACGAGGAAGATCCAGATATCCCAGGCCACGTGACTGACGATCAGCGTACCGAGCGGAGCGCCCGCCGCGTACAGCGCGCACCAATGCGCTCCGGCCACGCCGGCCGCGCCGATCAGCGTGAAGTTTCCCGACGTCACGTGAACGCCGCCGTAGGCACCGGCCGCCAGAGCCGCACCCTTCCAACGGCCAAAGCGACGCATCAAGGCCGCCTGGATGAGGCCCCGCCAGAACAGCTCCTCGGCAGGTCCGATGATCGTGGCCAGTCTCGTGGCGATCTCCGTTCGTGGTCGCAGTGTTCGCAGGGCGTAGATCTCGCGGATCTGGGCGTCGCCGCTCGGGACGAAGCGACGGGCGAAGCGATCGCCGATCTGGAAGGTCACGTACAGGATTCCGGCCGAGGCGAGGCCGACCGGCACGTGCCAGAACCGGATTCGTGCCCCGCGAGCCTTCCGCGACGTGGCCAGTGCGATGAGCCCAAGAGCGACGCCGGTCAGGGTCATTCGATCCCAGAACCGCTCGCGAGGACCACGGAACGTCGCCGTGAACGCGGCCGCGGCCGCGGCCAGGCCGATGGCCAGGGCGAGGGATCCGGGCCCGCCACCCACCTCGGACATCGCAGCCTCGGACGGCGCAGCCTCGAGCGTTTCAGCCACGCAGCAGCCCCGAGAGGAGCACGCCGACGACGAGCAGACCGCCGAAGGCCATGTGCAGGCGGGCGGTCTCGAGGTCGATCATCGCGATGGCTCGTGCCTGGCCGGTCGCCCCGAGTTCGGCAGAGCGGACCACCTGGGCGAGGAACGGGAGGGACAGGATCGCCACGAGCGTGGCGGGCGGCAGCCAGCCCCCGGCCACCGACAGGCCGAGCGACATATATGCGCCCAGGACGAGGGCGACATACCCGTAATGCGCCCATTCCTTGCCGATCCGCGACGACAGGGTCACGATCCCGGCTCGGGTGTCCTCGCTGATATCCCGCCACTCGTTGCCGTGCAGGATCGCCGCCACGAGCAGCCCGACCGGGATCGACAGGATGCCGGCGCTCAGGCTCCATGAGCCGGTGACGGCGAAGTAGCTGCCCACGACCATCAGCGGGCCCATCAGGACGAATACGAGTGGCACGCCGAGCGCGCGGTACTTGTACTGGAGGGGAGGGGCCGTGTAACCCCAGCCCCCAACGAGACCGACGAGTCCGAGCGCCACGATGAACGGGCCGCGCAGCCAGATCAGGTAGACACCGACCGCCATCGCCAGCACGAACGCACCGATGGCCACGACGAATGCAGCGCGTTCCGAGATGCGGCCCTTGACGATCGCGTGGCTGGCGCGCGGCGAGACGATCGTATCGACACCCTGCCGCACGTCGTAGATCTCGTTGATGATGTTGGTCCCCGAGTGGAGCAGCACGGCACCGATCAGCGCAGCCACGAATGGCGGGGCATGGAATTGCCCATCGACATAGGCGAGGGCTGCCCCGGCCGCGACCGGGATCACGGACGCGGTGTAGGCGAACGGGCGAAGGATCTCCCATGTCGCTGCGAGGCGACGACGCATCACCTCGATCGGCCCGAGCCGACGGTCGTCCGCCAGGCCCACGCCGTGTCCCGGATCGATCTGATGCGCCGAAGGGTCCCCGTCCAGCGGTACGCCGCTGATCTCAGGGCGGCGAGTGCTGTCCGCCGCGGCGACCGGCATCGGCATCTCAGCGAACATCGTGGCCGCGGCAAGCAGCTCCTGGATCTGGCGCTCTTCCTGGAGGACCGGCTGAAGGAGCGGCAGGTGCAGCCCGGTCTCGACGTGGTACGCCATCGCCTTCGCGGCGACATCATCGCGCGTGCCACACAACATGAACGCATCGAGCAGATCGTCGGGGATCAGGTTGCCGGCGGTCGTGAAGTCCTCGGCTCGCCACGCCGTGGCGATCGCGTCTCGGAGCGCGGAGTCGAAGCCGGCCCGACCGAGCGAGATGTCCGAGAGGACCGACATCATGTAGATCACGAACGGCTCGCGCTTGGCCCGGTTCAGCGCCTCACGCCGGGTCTTGTCGACGAGCGACAGGAGATAGCCCGCGGAATCGACCGCCCCTGGATCGCGGCCGGCTTCAGATGCGGCCGCTCGCAGGCGGTCGAGTATCCCGCGCAGGGACGGAATCGACTCGGCCGGCCGCGCCAGATAGCCGTCGGCCTTCTCGCCGGCGAGGGCGACGAATTCCTTCCGGTAGGCCGCGATGACCAGCGGGATCCGGTGGGCAGGCGGGAACATCGGCTGGATCGGCGGCAGGCCTGGGGTCGCGGACGGGAGTCGCTGGCCGGCCCACAGGGCTCGCAGCGTGTCCATGGCGTCGGACACCTGGGCCACCGCCGTCTCCGGCGCATACGGGATGCCCATCTGCTTGAGCCGCAGCGGCAGTCCGGTCCCGAGGCCCATCACGATCCGCCCGGGCAGGATCTCATCGAGGGCCGACCCGGTCATCGCAAGGACGACGGGGTGCCGAGTATTGGGATTGACCGCTCCCAACGCGACCCGAAATGAGCTGCCGTCCCGGTCTCGCGCCAGACCGTCGGCGACGACCGTCGCGAAGGTGACGGCATCTCGTTCGAAGTACGAATCATGGATCCAGATCGATTCGAGACCGGCATCGCGCGCCTGGCGTGACCAGTCGAGGACTTCCTCGGGTTCACCTCGAGCGGCCAAGCCAAGGCCGATCCGACGGGAGAGTACAGGCATCACGTGCTCCAATCAGGGCCGGGTGGCGATGCGGGATCCCGGGCTCCCACATGCTACCACGGTGTAGCCGGTTATTGGAGTTCGTCGGCATGCGACAATCCATCGACGATGCACCTCGACGAGCAGCACGACGACGTCATCGCGGCCCTGGGCGGCTTCTACCGCACGTGGATCGCGTACCTGGGGATCGAACTCGGGTTCTTCCATGCCCTGCGTAGTGCCGGCGCGACCGGCCTGAGTGCCGAGGACCTCGCGATGCGGACGGGCACGCATGCCAAGGCTGTCACGACCTGGGCATGGGCCGCGGATGCCCATGGCCTCGTGACCTCGACGGATCGCCTGCGCGTCGACGACGACCTCGCCGCGGTCCTGATCGATGAGCAGCGAACGGTCTATCTCGGCGGACAGGTGATCCACTCCGTTGTCTCGACGCTCGATTGGGACGGCATGCTTGAGTTCTTCCGGTCGGGCGTGCCCATCCGGAGCCGACCGGATCGCTACCGGACGGCGATCGAGCGGGTCACTCGGCAGGACGTCGCCGTCTTCTTCGCCGAGGCCCTCGCCGCACTGCCGGACCTCGTCGCGAAGCTTTCGCGCGGTGGCCGGGTCCTGGATGTCCACTGCGGCGGTGGGCGATGGCTCGTCGCGATGGCCCAGCGATTTCCGGCTCTGACGCTGATCGGGATCGAGGAAGAAGCGGATTCTCGCGGTCGGGCGAGCCAGTTGATCGAGGATGCGGGCCTCGCCGAGCGCGTCCAGATCGATTCCGTTTCCATCGATCGAGTCACCGGAGCGTTCGATGTCACCTACTTCCAATACGCGCTCCATGCGCTGCCCGACCCGGCAGCCTCGCTGCGAGCGGCCTGGGCGGCCCTGGCGCCCGACGGCTGGCTGCTGGTCCTGGACTGGCTCCTGCCGACCGACGAGGACGAGCTGCATTCGATCCATGGCGAGCTGATCGCCGGCGTTCACCTCGATGAGGTGTTCTCGGGAGCCGGGTTGCACGAGATCGGCCGCTATCTGGGCTGGTTCAAGACGGCCGGTACACCCGATCCCCTGGTCATCGATCTGCCTTCCGGAGCCACGCTCTTCGCGCTGCATCGATCACCGACGGCCTGACCGGGGCCGCGTGCTGCCTCCCCTCGTCTTCGATTCGGCGCTTGGTCGTCGGTTGGCAACGCACGAGGCCCTGGTGCACGCCAGAGGAGGACGGGATCTCCGTGACCTCGGCGATGGGCTGCTGCTCTACGACCCGACCGATCCAGAGCCGTTCTGGAATCGCCTCGTGGCGACACGATGGCCGTCCGATCCGGCCCGTGTCGAGGCACGGATCGACGAAGTCACGACCCTCTTCGCGTCGCTCGATCGGGTGCCGCACATCCGGACGATGCCGCTCGGAGGTGAACCCGCGGATCTCGAGTCCCAGCTCGTTCGAGCCGGGTTTCGCCTGGTCGGCCGGGACCGCGCGATGGCCCTTGCCGACACCGGGCCCGCGATCGCGCTGTCCCGAACGCTCGGCAGCCGGCCTCACCTGCGGGTCGAACAGGTTGGGATCGGATCGGCATCAAGCGCCATGGACGTGGCGCGCGTCCTGGTGGAAGCGTTCGATGTCGAATCGGACCGCGTGCCCGCACTTGCGGCCGAGACGCTTGCGGCGTCGAGGCGTCAGGGCGGCGCGGCTCTCCTCCTCCTCGATGATGAGCGGCCGGTCGCGGCAGCTCGCCGGGTCACCCTGGATGGCGCGACGTACCTCTCGTCCATCGGCACGATTCCGGCTGCTCGCGGCCAGGGTTTCGCGACACTCCTTACCGCGATTGCGATCACGGGGGCGATCAGCGCGGGCACGGGTCTGATCCACCTGCTGTCCGAGGCGGGCATGGCCAGGACCGAGCGCCTCTATCGGCGAATGGGCTTCGAATCCGTCGGGGAACCGATCGCGGACCTGTTGCTCCGCTGACGCCGGGCGCCCGCAGCGAGCGCGTCGGCGATACCATCGTGGCGATGACCGACACGCCAGGCACCAACCTGCGAGGGGCCACTCAGGCCGACGCCCCACGGATCGCGGCGCTCTTCACCGAGGAGGGCTACCCAGTTACGCCGTCGGTCGTGGCCGCCCGTCTGGCGCGCTTCGACGTCGACGGTTCGAGGGTCATCGTTGCCGATGCCGAGGGGAGCGTGATCGGTTTTGTCGCCTATCACGTGGTTCCCCGGTTCGAGCACGACGACGATGCGGTCCGGATCCTGGCGCTTGTCGTCGATGCCGGCGCCCGAGCCCGTGGCATCGGACGGCGACTCATCGGCGAAGTCGAGCGCGTTGCGACCGAGCGAGGGGCCGCTTTCGTCGAAGTCACGGCGGGTCACCATCGGCCCGATGCCCGGCGCCTCTACGAATCCCTGGGCTACGACGCCGCCCTGACGGCGTACCTCCGCAAACGGCGCTGACACGGCGCTGGGCCGATGCGGGCTCGTCGCACGGGCTCGACCGCACCAGATGCAAGCTCGTCTCACAAGGGCTCGAGCGGCGCGGGCGAGGCGGGCTCGGCCGGCGCGGCCGATGCGGGCTCGTCGCACGGGCTCGGCCGCGCCAGGTGATCCGCGCGCGACCTACGACCAGTGTTCGCGATGGACGATGTCGTCGAGATCGCGGCGACCGCCGGACCGGAGCGGCCTGGTGAGGTCGGTCGGGTCCGCCGGGTAGCCGAACGACAGCAGGTACTCGCAGGCCATGCCCGTCGGCAGCTCGAGGAGTTCGCGAACGCGAACCTGGTCGTAGACGGTCGCCGGACAGCTGCCGATCCCTCGTCCCCAGGCAGCGAGGATCATGTTCTGGGACGCCAGCCCCAGGTCCCAGAGGATGGACAGGGGCGCCCCCGGTGCGCGCGGGTCAGGGGTGACAAGGGCAATCGCGGCGGCAGCGCCCGCCAGGTGACCGGCGAAGGTGCCCACGACGCTCAGCGCGCGCAGCCGGTCTCGTTCCGTGATCACGACCAACGCCCATCGTTGCTGGTTCTTGGAACTTCCTGCCCGACGACCGGCCCGGATGATGGCGTCCAGATCCTCCCCGGCGAGGGGTCGGTCCTCGAACGCTCGAACGACGCGGAGGCCGGCGATGTCTGCTGCGATGCCCATGGTCAAGCATCGCCTTTGCCGGCGACCGTCGCAGTCGGTGCGGGCCCCCCTGACCTGGGGGACGTACCGTTCGATGCATCGGTCTCGCTCGGCGCGACCGGCGCCATGGCCGAGAACCCGTGGGCCGGCTCGACGGGTCGTCGTGCGTCAGTCGCTTCGGCGACGCGTGCCGCCTGTTCTGGTGACATCGGTCCGCCGAGGGCCGTCGCGAGGAAACGGCCGATCGTCCCGCGGTAGGCCGGGAATTCATAGAGCCAG
>JANMPD010000108.1:0-18441 GCA_031369685.1 Chloroflexota bacterium
CGTCGATGCGCATCCCGCGCCGCCCGTCGCCGGGAACGATGCCGAGCCGGCCCTCGCGGAGATGACGCTGCCGCGCGATCCGGTCCAGCGCGCCACCTCGCGGATGACCATCCGCCTCGGCTCGGGCGTGGTCTGGGAGCGGCTCACGACCGAATCCATTCGAAACGTGGACTTTCTGTTCGTGACCTACGAGGTGGGCGGAGCCTCCAGCCCGGAGAACGAGTACCAGCGCCACTCCGGCCAGGAGTGGGGCTACGTGTTGAGCGGAACGCTTCGCGTGAAGATCGGCTTTGACGAGTTCGTACTGGGGCCGGGGGACGCCATCACGTTCGACTCGGGCACCCCTCACCGCCTCACCAACGACGGCGACGAACCCGTCCGTGCGGTTTGGTATGTGCTGGGTCGTCGATCGACCGAATACGCCGTGTCGCGAGATGAACCGGCCGCTTCGCCGTTTTCCGGTGTCCACCGCGGATAGCCGGTCCGGGCCGCCGGCATCGCGGCAATGGTCCGCTGGCGTTGCACATCGGTTGCATCTCTGCTTGACATGTGTTCACTGCCTCTGCACACTCGGCGAATTGGCGCGTAGGGGCGCTGAACGCTGAGGAGGTCACATGCGCGCACCGACTTTTGGTCGTCCCGGTCTGAGGCGCACGACTGCGCTTCTGGGCGCGATGACCCTCGTTCTTGCTGCCTGCAGCGGAACGGCAACCCCCACCACGGCGCCCACCACCGGCCCGGTGGAAACGGGTAGCGGGCCGACGCCCGAGCCCAAGACGCTCGAGATCGCCTACCTGTCGTTTGCGGTCGCCAACAGCTACGACGCCCCGATGCTCGCCGCAGCGCAGGCCGCCGCGGCAGCCGGCAACGCCAAGGTCACCGTCTTCGACGCGAACCTCGACCCCGCCAATCAGACCAAGCAGCTCCAGGACGCAGTGGCTTCCGGCAAGTTCGACGGGATCCTGCTCCAGCCGCTCTACGGCGCCGGCCTCCTGACCGATGCGAAGGCCGCCATCGCGGCCGGCATTGCGGTCGGCAACATCGACCAGATCCTGGGCACCGACAACACCACCGCCAATTCCCAGATCGACGGCCTGATGACGAACGTCGTGTTCGTGCCATCCGAGCTTGGTCGAAAGATCGGCGAGCTGGTTGTTGCGGCGTGTGCCGAGAAGAACGCCAACCCGTGCAACATCGGCTACATCTGGTCGGTCAAGGCGGCCGCACTCGACGGAGCCCTCAAGGAGGCGTTCGACAAGGCCACGGCCGTCAACCCGGCCATCAAGATCGTGGCTGAGGGTGAGTCGTTCTACACGACGGCCCTGGGCCTCAGTGCTTCCCAGAACATGCTCGCCGCTCACCCCGACATCTCCGTCATCGTGAGCGCCGACCAGGCCATCACCGGCGCGGTGCAAGCCGTCGCGGCCGCCGGCCTCAAGGACCAGGTCCTGCTCGTCGGTTACGGCGGTGGCGCCATCGCCTTCCAGGGCATCCTCGCCGGTGAGCGGTATGGCACCGTGGTCCAGATGCCGGCGACCGAAGGCCGGATCGGCATGGAACAGTTGATCAAGGCGATCCGATCGGGAACCCCGTTCCCGGGCGAGGATCCCCTTGCTTCGCTGCCGGACAATGGGGTCGCGACGAAGGCCAACGCCTCGACCTTCCTCGGCCTTGCCGAGTGGCCGGGCTGATTAACGTCCCAACGGAGTAGTTCAGCAGGAGCAGGGTGGTGGCATTGACCCAGGACGTCCACCTCGACATTCGCGGCCTTGGGAAGTCCTTCGGGGCGACTCGTGCCCTCGATGACGTGTCGGTGGAGGTTCGTTCTGGATCAGTCCATGGCTTCGTCGGCGAGAACGGTGCCGGCAAATCCACCCTCGGAAAAATCGTCGCCGGGGTCTTCCCGCCGGATCAGGG
Organism: Chloroflexota bacterium; assembly: GCA_031369685.1. Classification (GTDB taxonomy): domain Bacteria; phylum Chloroflexota; class Limnocylindria; order Limnocylindrales; family CSP1-4; genus UBA5189. The sequence continues at coordinate 1,918 of JANMPD010000108.1, forward strand.
TCAACTGGTCCTTCGGGGAACCCCGGTGTCGTTCCGGTCACCTCGAGCGGCCCTCGAGCGCGGCATCGCGCTCGTTGCCCAGGAGGTGGCCATCGTTCCCCAACTGACCGTCGCCCAGAACGTCTTCCTCGGGGTCGAGCCCCAGCGCGGCGGCTTCGTCGATCGCGGCCGGCTGCTCGAGCAGACCGAGCGGCTTGCCCAGGAGGCGGGCTTCGATCTTCACCCGAATGCCCTCGTCGGACGCCTCTCGATCGCCGAACAGCAGCAGGTGGAGATCCTGCGCGCCCTCGGTCGCGATGCCGAACTCATCGTCCTCGACGAGCCATCCGCCGCCCTGTCAGCCAAGGAGGTCGAGCGGCTCCACGAGATCGTTCGGGGCCTGGCCCGTCGCGGCCACACCGTGATCTTGGTCTCGCACTTTCTCAACGAAGTCCTCGAGCTCGCCGACACGGTGACCGTCCTCCGGGATGGCAGGGTGGTCCGGACCAACCCCGCCGCGTCCGAGACCGAGGCGAGCCTGATCGCCGCCATGCTCGGACGCGCCGCGGGGCGTGCCTATCCCGAGAAGCGGCCACCCGCTGCCGACGCTCCGGTCGTGCTGTCCGTCAGCGACGTCCACGCCCCCGGCGTAAGCGGCGTTTCCCTGGACCTGCGGGCCGGGGAGATCGTCGGCCTCGCGGGTCTCGTGGGGGCTGGCCGGACCGAACTCGCGCGGGCAATCTACGGTGCGGTGCCGGCAGCGTCGACTGCGATGTCCGCCGGCGCACAGTCCCTGCCGGGCAGCCCGTCCGGATCGCTCAGGGCAGGCGTCGTGATGATCCCCGAATCGCGCAAGGACGATGGCCTGCTGCTCCAGCGCCCCGTGCGGGAGAACGTGAGCCTGACGACGCTGCCGATCTTCGACCGGCTCGGATTCGTGCGGCGGGGCATGGAAGCGAAGGAGGTGGGTTCGGCGCTGAACCAGGTCAGCGGGACGCCGCGCCTCGAGGCTCCGGCGTCGGCGCTCTCAGGCGGCAACCAGCAGAAGCTCATGTTCGCCCGAGCCCTCCTCGCCAGGCCAAAGGTGCTGATCGCCGATGAGCCGACACGTGGCGTCGATGTTGGCGCCAAGCGGGACCTGTATCGGCTCCTCGTCGAGATCGCCGCGCGGGGCGTGGGCGTCCTGCTCATCTCGAACGAGATCGAGGAGATCCTCGGCCTGTCCCACCGCGTCATCGTCATGCGCCTCGGCTCCGTGGCGGCGGAATTCGAGGGGTCCGACATGACCGAGGAGAACATCCTCGCGGCGGCGTTCGGCACGTCCGCGGCGACCGCAGCGTGACCGCCCAGCCGCGCGCTCCGTTGCTGTCCGAACGCGTCCTGGCACTGGCCCGTCGCGCGCTCGTCATTCGCCAGACCGGGATCCTCATCCCGTTCGTGGTCACGTTCGTGGCCCTGAGCATCATCAGTCCGTCGTTCTTCCGGTTCCAGAACTTGACCAACATCCTCGATCAGCAGGCCGGGATCATCATCGTCGCCTCGGCCGGCACCCTCGTCCTCATCGCGGGCGGCATCGACCTCTCGATCGGGGCGATCTACGGGCTGGCCGGTGCGGTCTCGGCCCAGGTGGCGACGTCGGTTTCCAGCCCCGTTGGGATCCTCAGCGGCCTGGCCCTGGGCCTGCTGGTCGGGCTGATCAACGGATTGATCGTGACCCGGTTCCGGATCAACGCCCTGATCGGGACCCTCGCGATGTCCTTTGTCGTCAGCGGATTCGGGGCAGTCCTGACCAAGGGCAACCTGGTCGTCGCCTTCGATCACCCGGACTTCCAGCAGTTCGCCGCGACGCGGATTCTCGGGATCACGAGCGCCGCCTGGATGATGGTGATCATCGCCCTCACCATCGGCATCTTCCTCGCACGGTCCACGTTCGGGCGGTATGTCTACGCAACCGGCGGGAACTCCGAGGCCGCGCGGCTCGGCGGCGTGCGGGTGAACACGATCCGTGTCGCCACGTTCGCCCTGAGCGGCGTCGCCGCAGCCATGGCCGGCGTGCTGGACGCTTCACGGGTGCTCAGCGCCCAGGCCTCGAGCGGTTCGTTCCTGACGTTCACGGTCCTGACCGGGATCATCGTCGGCGGGACGAGCATCATGGGCGGTGAGGGCTCGATTCGCCGGACCGTCATCGGGTGCCTGTTCGTGGCGCTCGTCGCCAACGGCTTCAACCTGCTCGGATTCGACCCGTTCTACCAGCAGATCACGCTCGGAGTGATCCTGCTCCTCGCCGTCGGCATCGATGCCTGGTCCCGCCGCTTCAGCTGATCGTCGCGCCCGAATCGAATAGCGAAGACGGTCGTGCGAGGCGATCGCTGACAGCCCGGAGCGCGTGCGCTTCGATCCACGAGGAAACGTGATGCATTACGTCGGACATGTCGATTGGTCGTTCGCCGCCACGCCGATGCCCACGACGGCGGCAATTTCGGGACTGTCCCGACTCCGCATCGTCGGACCGGACCAGGGTGCCGTCCATACCGACCTCGCCGTTGGCGTGCTGGCCCCCGGCGGATGGATTGCGCCTCACGTCCACGCCTATGAGGAGGCGCTGTACGTCCTCGAGGGAGAGCTCCTGCTGGACCTCGGTGGGCCCGTCCACCGGCTGGTCGGCGGTGATTACGCGCTCATGCCCACGGGGCTACGCCACGCCTTGGGCAACTCGAGTGACGCACCGATTCAATTCCTGTCGCTCAACTCCCCTCGCCGGGTCGAACCCGATTCGGGACGTCGCGACACGTTCTTCGAGGCCGCCCACGATCTGGCGGCGATGAGCGCAGCCGCGAAGCGCCCGAGGTTCGGCGACCCGACGCTCCGCCTGGTCGGCCACTACGACGGCACGCCGCCCCAGCTCGAGACCCTCGCGATCAAGGATGAGGCTCGGGGTCGTGCCCCGGCCGGCATGGATACGGCGCTCCTCGCGTACAGCGGTATCTCGGTGAAGATGCTGGTCGATCGCGGATTCGGGGCGGACCACGTGACGATGTTCACGGTCGACTACGAGCTCGGCGGCGCTGCCCAGGCCCACGACCACCCGTTCGAGGAGGCGTACTTCTTCCTGGCCGGCGAGATCGAGGCGGAACTCGATGGCCAGCACTACACCCTGCGGGCTGGCGACATCGTATTCGCCGGCGTGGGTTCGGTCCACGGCTTCTACAACGTCGGCACCGAACGGGTCCGCTGGATCGAGACCCAGGCTCCACAACCGCCGGCGCGGTACTCATATCGATGGGTCCGCAGCTGGGAACGCTACGAACGGGAACACACCAAGTCCGGGAGGTAGGTCATGGCAGAGCAGGGATCGGTCGTCGTCGTCGGCGGCACGCGGGCGATCGGATTCGAAATCGTTCGCCATTACGCGACGGCAGGCGATGATGTCGTCCTCACCGGCCAGACCGAAGCCAACGTGGCCGCCGCCGTGGAGCGGGCGGCCGCCCTCCCCGGCTCGGTGACCGGGCTGACCTTCGATCTCGCCGATCCGGTCTCGATCCGAGCCGCGCTCGAGGGCGTGGGGCCGGTCCGGCGCCTCGCGCTCGTTGCCATCGACCGCGATCAGAACACCGTCGCCGACTACGACGTCCTCCGGGCGATCCGGTTGGCCACGCTCAAGCTGGTCGGCTTCACCGAGGTCGTCCACGTCCTGCTCGACCGGCTGACCCCCGACGCATCGCTCCTCCTCTTCGGCGGCCAGGCGAAGGACCTCCCGTATCCCGGATCAACCACGGTCAGCACCGTGAACGGCGGGATCGAGGGCATCGTGAGGACGCTCGTCCACGAGATCCGCCCGCACCGGGTCAACTGTCTCCATCCAGGCATCGTGGGCGATAGCCCGTACTGGGAAAACAAGCAGGCGGCCCTCGAGGCGACCTTGAAGCGGACGCCCACGGGTCGCCTGACATCGATGGAGGACATCGTCGGCGCGGCCGTCTTCCTGCTCGAGAACGAGGGGATGAACGGCGTCAACCTCAAGGTCGACGGCGGCCTGCACTGCATGTAACGCTCAGGCGCGGAGGCGCGCCCCGATCCGTGCGGCCGCGACGGTGACCGCGGCAGCCACGCCGGCCGCCTGACCCTGAGCCGGGAACCGGTAGGTCGGTCCATGGACGTGGACCGCAGCCATGAGCTCGCCGTCCGCTCCGGCAATACCGGCAGCCACTGACGCGATGCCCTCGGCAAATTCCTCGTGCACCCAGGCATGTCCGTCGCGCCGGATGTCCCGCAGCCGCTCGATGAGGGCTCCCGCGTCGATCAGGGTCGCACCCGTGAATGGCTCGAGGGGCTGGGCCAGGAACCGGGCGAGGGCAGGCGGTCCCAGGTGGGCGAGGAAGACCTGCCCGGACGACACCGCGTGCATCGGGATCCGGGAGCCGGTCCAGTCCCGAACCTGCACCGGGTTCGGCGAATCGACCTGATCGATGTAGTGAACCGTTCGCCCGTCCGGTACGGACAGCCCCGCCGCTTCACCGGTCTCATCGGCCAGCTCAACGAGCGCCGGGTGGGCAATCGCGACGAGGCCGCGGGTTTCCTGGCGGCCTGACGCGAGCGTGGCGATCTGCGGTCCCAGGCGGTAGCGCGAGTCGCCCGGGACCTGCTCCACGGCCCCCTCGCGCTCGAGCGACGAGAGCATCCGCGCCGCGGTCGACTTCGGCAGGCCCACGCGAGCGGCAAGATCGGTGACGCCCACAGGGCCGTCCGCGAGCGCTCCCAGCACGGAAAAGGCGCGTTCGATGCTCTGGACTCTGGACATTGACCATCCTGTGGGTTTCACTTACGACGGTGCCATGCTACGGCACGGTTCCGCAATGCGGGACGATCCCAGGGAGAGACCTCAGCCGCCGCTGTCAGCCCTCAATCCACCACTGGAACCCGTACGGATCCAGCACGACGGACGCCTCGACTGGCCCTGCCACTTGTCCGCTGATCGTGTCGAACGCCCGCCGCAGATCAAGCACCGAGAACAAGGACGGCGGGATCGTCTGGGGACGATCGGTCATGTTGAACACCGCGAGAAGCGCGCCGGCAGGATGGTCACGAACGAACGCGAATATCGCGGATGAGTGGGAATCGAGGACCCTCAGCGGCGTCGCGGCATGCAGTTGGACGGACGCCCCACGAACTCGCAACAAGTGCGCGACGCGACCAAAGACGCGTCCCGGGATCGAGGCCGGATCGTCGCGATTGGCGGCCAGTTCCCAAGCCATCGGTGGTCGATGCAGCCATCGGTTGTCTGCCGCGCGCTCCGGATCCGCAAGATACGACAGGTCGTTCAGCAGGCCAATCTCATCACCCATGTAGAGGAGCGGAATGCCATCCCATGCCAGGGTGAGGGCAGCTCCAAGGACGATCCGATCCATCGCCATGTCGATGGCGGTCGGGTTGTCAGTCGCAATGGCGGCCTCAAGGCCGGCCAGGCTCGCCAACGTTCCGCTGATCCGGGAATCACCTGTTGCGTCGTTGGCCTGAAACCGTTGACCACGCGCAAAGCTACCCGGAAATTCTCCGGAGTAGAAGTCGGACAGGAACGATCGATGGGTCGGCCCGTCCCAGCCGACAGCCTCCGCGTCCTCATCGGCGATGGCCCACCCGATGTCGTCGTGGCACCGGACATAGGTCGCCCAGGCCGACGTGACCGGCTTTGGTGGAACGTGGTCGAGGGCCCATGTCATCAGGCGCGCGTCACGTGTCGCGAGGGCTGACCAAAACTGGACCATCAGGCTGTTGTGATAGGCCAGATCGCACTCACGGCCCGATCCAGTCCCGGTTCCAAAATAGGCTGCGAGCTGGTTCTTGCCCACAATCGCCTCAGCCTTGAAGATGACTCCAGGCGCGGCGATCCGAACGCACGCTTTCAAGGCGGCCAGCAGATCATGCACTTCGGGCTGGTTCTGGGAGTCGGTTCCGACCCGCTTCCAGAGGAACGGGACGGCGTCCAACCGGAAGACGTCGATACCTCGGTTGGCCAGCCTCAGGAGAGTCTCCAGCATGTCGAGGAATACAGTTGGATTCGACCAATTGAGGTCCCACTGAAACGACCGGAACGTGGTCCAAACCCAGCGTCCGTCGGGAAGTTGCGTGAAGTTCCCGGGATCCGACTGCGGAAAGACTTCGGGCAGCGTTGCCTCGTACCGGTTTGGCCATCGGCGATCGCGAAAGATCCAGTAACGGGCAGATGCTTCTTCGTCTCCGGCCGCGGCCCGACGCGCCCACGCGTGCTCGGCGGCGGTGTGGTTGAGCACGAAGTCGATGCACACGCTGATGCCGCGTCCTCGCAGAAGGCGACACAGATTCTCAAGATCGTGCATCGATCCCAGCTTTTCGTCGACCCTGTCGTAGTCGGCGACCGCATAGCCTCCGTCGTTATCACCGGGGCGTGGGCGCAGGACGGACATCAGGTGGAGGTAGCGAATGCCGAGGGCCTCGAGGTAATCGACGTGGTTGCCAACCCCCGCAAGCGTGCCCGCGAACCGGTCCACGTAACACGCGTAGCCGACCATCGAGGGCGCCTGAAACCAGTCCGAAGCCCGTTCGCGAGCGACATCGTGGATGCGAAGCTCCTCGGGCCGCGCCCTGTATGCCATGGCCACTCGCTCGACCAGGTCGACCAGGAGCTGGCCACGAGACGGCCCGTGACCGTAGGGCCTTGATAGCCTATCGGCCAAGTCAGGCAGGAACTCCCGAAGCCGGAGGACGAACAGGTCGACCGCCGCTGGGTCCATGCCACCCAGTCGGGCTCGGGCGTGCACCTCCAGGTCGCCGAGATCCTCGGCGATCGCATCAGGGATCGGCACCGATCTAACCCTTGACTGAGCCGGCCAGCAGGCCTCGAATGAAGTACCGCTGCAGGGCAAGGAAGACGAGGACCGGTAACAGCATTGAGACGAAAGCGCCCGCCGTCAGGAGCTGCCAATCCTGCCCTCTCGATCCGGTGATGTTGACGAGCCGTGACGTCATGACGGCCACGTCGCCGTCGACGCCAAGGAAGGTCGACGCGACCAGCAGGTCATTCCAGACCCACAGGAACTGAAAGATTGCGAACGAGGCGAGTGCCGGCACCGACAGCGGCAGAACCAGTCGTCGGAAGGTCGTGAAATGCGACGCGCCATCGATCGCCGCCGATTCGATGAGGTCCCTGGGAAGCTGGCTGATGTAGTTGAAGAGTAGATAGGTAGCAAGCGCCAGACCAAAACCCGCGTGGGCGAGCCAAACGGCAAGGAACGTCCCATTGAGATGGATCGCGAGATAGGCCTTGAGAATGGGAATCAGCGCGATCTGAAGCGGCACCACCAGGAGGGCCACAACCGCGATGAACAGGATCCGCCTGCCCGGAAACCGCATCCACGAGAATCCATACGCAGCAAACGCGGCGATCAGGATGGGGATGACAACCGCCGGAACGGTCACGGCAAGGGTGTTCAGAAACGCGGTCTGCATTCCGTCACCGCCGAAGAGAACCTTCTGGTAGTTGTCGAGGCTGAATCCGCCGTGGAAATTTGTCAGGACCGTCCACCAACCGGATCCAAAAATGTCGTCCTTGGTACGGAATGACGTGACCAGAAGGCCGAGGGTTGGCAGCGTCCAGACGATGACCAGTCCGAGCACGGTTAGATTGATCGCAATACGGGACCACGACAGTCGCTTCATGCCATCGTCCTCAGATCGCCCGGTCGCGGAGCTGCCGCAGGTTGTACCAGATGACCGGCGTCACGGCGACGAGCAGGATCACTGCCAATGCAGAGCCGCGTCCCGCATCAAAGAAGGTGAACGCCTGTTTGTACTGCAGCGTCGCGATGACCTGGGTATCGAAGTTTCCGGCCGTCATCGCCACCACGATGTCGTAGATCTTGAGGGTCAGAATGGCAATCGTCGTTGCAACGGTCACGATCGTCGGCCAGATCGTCGGGATGATGATCTGACGGAAGACCTGGAATTCGTTGGCACCATCCATCCGCCCGGCCTCCAGGATCTCGTCCGGGACACCCTTCAGGGCAGCCGAGATGATCACCATGGCGAAACCCGTCTGCCCCCACACAAGAATGACGATGAGGAGGATGGAGTTGAGGGGCTCGGTGGTCAGCCATGAGACGGGCGCAATGCCCATCTGGCCGAGAATCGCATTGAGCAACCCGACCTGCGGCTGGCCCTCCGGCTGGAACGAGTAGATGAAACGCCAGATGATGCTCGCACCTACGAATGAGATGGCCATCGGCAGGAAGATGAGCGTCTTGGCCACTCGATCGAACCGCGATCGTTCGACCAGGATCGCGATGAGCAGGCCGAGTCCGGTACTCAGAACCGTGCCCAGGACAAGCCATATCACGTTGTTTCGGATCGCGATCAGCATGTCCGAATTCGTGAAGGCGAAGACGTAGTTGTCGAGACCCACGAACTTCGTGCCGAGGGCGTCAAAGAAACTGCTCCAGATCGTGAGGATCGCCGGGATGAGGAGATAGAAACCGAGAATGGCCACGGCCGGCCCGACGAACACGAAGGGCAGGATGCGGGCCTGCCAGCGGAGCGGCAGCTTCTCCGTGAGCCAGTTGGCAACGAAGTAGAGGAGGGCGATGCCGCCCACGCCCCAGACGATGGCAATGCCGACGATCACGACCTTTGGAGCGCCGCTATCGCGGAGGAAGACAAAGCCTCCCCAGAGGACGATGAAAGCCGCGATTGGAACGAACACCGAAACGACGAGGCGCGCGGCGCCGGCCATCAGCGCTGGGCCGAGGCCCATGCGTTCCTGGGTGCCCTCCTCGAACCGAATCGCCACCTTTCCTCCTCTGGCGTCCTTACGAGCGAGTGATTGTGGCGGGGCCGGAGCGACCCCGCCACGGAAACCGTGACCTTACTTCGGCCAGGAGGCCTCGATATTGTTCACAGTAGTGTCGATGTCCTGAGAACCGTTGACAAGTTTGACCATCTCGGACCAGAACGTTCCGGATCCGACCGCGGCGGGCATGGCATCCGAGCCGTCAAACCGGACGAACGACGCATCGACCATCGACTTGGCGAATGCCTTGTCGAGTTCCGTCGAGTAGTTCGCCAGGTCCTGATCCTTGTAGGGGAACAGCGCGCCGCCGGCCTTCTGCCATGAGGCTCCGGCTTCGGACGTCGTGAGGTATTTCATGAGGGCCCAGATCTCTGGCCGGTCTGCGAACGCGACAGCCTGGTCGCCGCCGACCTCGGCAGGCGTCCCGAATTGCGCGTCGATGGACGGCAGGTTGAACACGCCGACCTGGGTGTCGAGGTCTGCCTTGACGGAGTCGGGGAAGAATGCCGTGATAAAACTGCCCTGGTTGGTGAGCAAGCACTTCGGCGGGTTGTCAAACGCGGCCTTGGGCGCCTCTCCAAAGTTGGTCTGCACGATGTAGGACGCGCCGCCATAGACGTACTTCGGGTTGCCCCAGATGTCCATGAGGGTCTGGAGGGCGTTCTTGACAGCGGCGTCATTGAATGGGGTCTGGTGGCTGACCCATTTGTCGTAGCCGTCCTTGCCGACGGTGCGGAGCATGATCTCCTCAACCCAGTCGGTGGATGCCCAGCCGGTGGCCGCGCCGCTCTCGATGCCGATGCACCACGGAGGCGTACCGTCGGCAACCATCTTGTCCTCGAGCGTCTTGAGTTCATCCCATGTCGTTGGGGCGGTGTAGCCCTTCGCAGCAAAGACAGCCTTGGGATAGAACACGAGGCCCTTGAGGTTCACCCGATGGAAGACGCCGTAGGTCTTCCCGTCAGTCGCCGTTCCGAGCTCCTTCCAGCCGGGACCATAGTTGGCTTCAATCGCGGCGGTGACGTCGGTCGGGAGTGCGAACAACTTGCCCTGCGTGGCGTAGTTGTTCATGGCCCCCGGCTGCGGCAGCAGGGCGACGTCCGGCGGGTTGCCGGCCTGGACGCGAACGTTCAGGTTCTGTTCGAAAGACTTGTCGCCGTTGTACACGACCTTGGCGCCGGTAGCGGCCTCAAATGGCTTCATCGCATCCGCGAAAGCCGCGGCTTCGGTGTCGACGAACGCGCCGTAGACGTTGATGGTCTTGCCCGTCAGATCGACGCCGCCAGGGGTCGGCTCCGGGGCGGTGGACGAGCCACTCGACGGCGAGCTCGACGGCGCCGGAGATGCTCCGCCGCCGCAGGCGGCCAGGACGATCGACGCTGCGGCCGTCAGGACCAGGAATCTCTTGATCTGCATGGTCTCCTCCTTCGGTGGCTTCCGGGCGGGTCATCCGAGGCCATGGAACCGGTTCCACTCGATGCCGAAGTTTACACCGCGCTGTCAAATGGGCCTGGGACCGGCCATCGAGATCGAAGCAGGCCCGATGGATCCGATTCAGGTCGTCTTGGGTACGCTCGGAGGCGGCGCAGTCGTGTCCCGCGCCACCAATAGAACCGGAAGTACGGCCCGCACGGGCCGAACTGGCATGCCTGCGATGTGTGCCAGCAGCCGCTCGACTGCGAGTTGGCCTGATGCTTCGAGGGGCTGGCGAACGGTCGTAAGGCCGAGCGGTGCCGCGAGTTCGATGTCGTCATAGCCGACCACCGAGATGTCGCCCGGAACGTCGAGACCGAGACCGCGAATCGCTTCTATCGCGCCGAAGGCCTGCGTGTCGCTCGCACACACGATGGCGGTCGGTCGGTCCGGACCGGCGAGGAGTTGGCGCGCCAGATGGGCCGCCGAGGCCCTCCCGTGCTCTCCGCTGGCCACATGTCGATCCGGAAGCGCGAAGCCGGCCGCGACCAACTCAGTACGGACCCCGCGGAGGCGGCGCTTCGAGGAACGAAAACCCAATGCGAGTCGAGGAGGGTCTCCAAGGAACGCGATGCGCTCATGCCCGAGTTTGAGCAGATGCCCGGCACTGAGCCGTCCACCGGCGACATCGTCGACGACAACACTGGGGATGCCCGGGTGATCAACGTCCAGAAGGACGATGGGTATTCCGGCCCGGACAATCCGTGCGACCTCCTCTGGCCTTGGCTCAATGGATACGACCAGCACGCCATCGAAACGCTCACGGCGTGCAATCTCGCGCATCACGGTGTCTCGGCGTTCGACCGTTTCGACGTTGAAGACGATCATGTCGTAGCCTGCGGGGGCGAGCGCACCTTCGATGCCGCGAAGGCGCTCAACAACCGATGAAGTCGTCATGTGTGCGACGACGACCCCGATCGTCTGTGTCCGGCCGAGCGACAACCGTCGCGCCGTTGCGCTCGGGATGAACTCGAGTTCCTCGATGGCGCGCTGAACCTTGGCGCGCGTCTCCGGGTCCACATTCGGACGGTTGTTGAGGACGCGGCTCACGGTACCTTGCCCGACTCCGGCCCGGCGGGCGACGTCGGCGATCGTGACGGACATGACCTGGGCGGACCTCCTGGTAGCGGTTCCAAGTCTAACGGGCCCCAGGGCGCCCAGCCCTTTTGCGTTCACTCGACCGAGTGGGCCACGTTGCGCATGGTGTGGGCCAACCATCGTTGCTTGACTACGCCGTCGCCTATCGAGCTGCCGCTTCAGCGAGGATGAGGGCTCCCGTCGGCCCGGCCATCGCGCCGAGTTCAGCTGGGACAAGAAATGACGCCGCTCGATGTTCAGGAAGTCCGGGATAGCCGCCCAACTGAAGGTCCAGGGTGGCGCGCGCAGCGTCAATCACCCCGTCCATCAAGCCGAGGCCTCCTCCAACGACGATTCGCTCCGGCGCGAGGGCATAGGTGAGGCTACGAGCGCCGACCGCGAGGTAGTACCCGACGAGTTCCACTGCCGCCATCCGTTCCTGACCGGTCAGTGTTTCGGCACGGCGCCCGTAGCGGGCCTCCAGCGCGGGACCGCTGGCGAGCCCCTCGAAGCAGTCGCCGTGGAATGGGCAAATTCCGTCGAATCGATCACCGGATCGGCGTTGGATCGAGATGTGGCCCATCTCCGGGTGGCCGCGTCCGTGAACCAGCCGGCCGTCGACGACGGCGCCACCCCCGATCCCCGTTCCGAGGGTCAGGTAGATCCACGCGTCAATCGACCGTGCTCCACCCCACCGTCCCTCGGCCAGCGCGGCAGCGTTCACGTCCGTGTCGAAACCAAGCGGCACTCCGAGTGTCTCAACGAATCGCCCGATGAGATCCGTTCCGGACCATCCCGGCTTCGGCGTGTTCGTGATCGACCCGTAATGGGGATGACCAGGCCGCAGCTCAAGTGGGCCGAAGGACGCGATACCGAACCCCTCCAGGTGGACGCCCGAAGCAATCGCTCGTTGAAAGAACGCGAGCGCAGATTCGAGGGTCCCGTCCGGGCTCCCAACGTCGATCCGCAGAACATCGACGATGTCATCGGGGCCGGTCCCGATAATGCAGACGAACTTTGTCCCGCCAGCCTCGAGGCCTCCGTACATGCGTGCCTCCAAGCGGTAATTCTCTCACGCGTGCGTACCACCAGTAACCTTGACGGGGCCGTCGCCAAGCGCGCCGAGCACGGAAAACGCTCGTTCGATGCACCGGGCTCTGGACATTGACCATCCCGTCGGCTAGGCTGGCGATCGATCGTTCCATCATATGGCATCGTTCCACGATGTGGAATCGACCGCACGATGGAACTGGCACTCGACAGCGACCGCAGCGGCGATCACGATCAGGCACGCGGGATCTCCGCGACGCACAGGAGCCAGCGACTCGATGACGCAGGATGGCTACACCGACATCGACCTGACCGGGCTCGCCGATGGCGAGCTCGTCGAGCAGATGCACAACGATCTGTACGACGGCATGGCCGCGGAGATCACCCTGGGCACGAACATCCTGCTTGGCCGTGGCTGGTCACCCGACCGGGTCCTGAACGACGCGCTCGTCGAAGGCATGCGGATCGTGGGAATCGACTTCCGCGACGGCATCCTGTTCGTGCCGGAGGTCCTCCTTGCCGCGAATGCCATGAAGGCCGGGATGGCCATCCTCCGACCCCTCCTCGCCGAGACGGGCGCGAAGCCAATTGGCAAGGTCGTGATCGGCACGGTCAAGGGCGACATCCACGACATCGGCAAGAACCTCGTCGCGATGATGCTCGAGGGTGCCGGCTTCGAGGTTTACGACCTTGGGATCAACACCGATGCCGACAAGTTCATCGCTGCGCTGGAGCTGCACAAGCCCGACATCCTCGGGATGTCCGCGCTGCTCACCACGACGATGCCGTACATGAAGGTCGTCATTCAGACCCTCAAGGATCGCGGCATTCGGGACGACTACATCGTCCTCGTCGGTGGGGCTCCGCTCAACGAGGAGTTCGGCAAGGCGGTTGGTGCCGATGCCTACTGTCGCGACGCCGCCGTGGCCTCCGAGACGGCTCGCCGACTTGTCGATGAACGCCGTGCGCAGGTCGCCTGACGCCGACCCGGCAACGGCCGCCAACGGCCCGACGCGCGGGCTCCGGAATCACGGGCACGGGACTCGCCGGCCGACCGGGACTCGCCGGCCGACCCTGCCTCCGCTCGTGATCGGCTGTGGTGCGCTGGCCCGCGAACTCGTGGCCCTGACCCGCTCCGCCGGGCTCCCCGAGGTCGACCTGACCTGCCTGCCGGCCACGCTCCACAACCGGCCGGAGCGCATTCCGGAGGCGATCCGCGCCCGCATCCGCAAGGCTCGTGCCGTCGGCCGGGACCAGATCTTCGTCGCGTATGCCGACTGCGGCACCGGCGGGATGCTCGATCGCGTGCTCGAGGAGGAAGGCGTGGCCCGGCTCGAGGGCGCCCATTGCTACGAGATCTACGCGGGCCGCGCCGCGTTCGCCGCGATGTCCGACGAGGAACCCGGCACGTTCTATCTGACCGATTTCCTGGCCCGCAATTTCGAGCGGCTCGTCATCCGCGGCCTCGGCCTGGACCGGCATCCCGAGTTGCTGCCGCTGTACTTCGGCAACTACACGCGGGTCGTCTTCCTGGCCCAGACCGATGATCCCGCCCTGACCGCCCTCGCTCGTCGCGGCGCTCGGCACCTCGGGCTGCGGTTCGAGCGCCGGTTCACCGGCCACGGGGAGCTGAGGCCGGCGATCGCCACGGTGCGCGCGGGTGCGCGGCCAGACAACACGTCTGGGGCGGCCGCCTGATGCCCGCGAGCCTGACCGTCATCTGGTGGCGAGACATCCCCGCCCAGGTCGTGGCGAAGGAAGGGCGGAACGCCCACAAGATCGTCCTGCACGCTCGCTTCCAGGTCGCCATCGACCGGGCCGCGATGCAGGCCGGCAAGCGCGCCGCGAGTGACTACATCGAGGAATGGCGCCGGGAGGGTCGGCCATGCGGCGACGACCTCGAGACCGTGGCCAGGGACGAAGCCGCGCGCCTGGAAGGCCACTACACCCGCGAGGTCCTGGCCCGCCTCATCGCAGCCGGCGGCGTCGACATCGACAAGAGCCCGTCAGAGGATGAACCCGCATGACCCACACCATCATCTCGTCCGCCACGCGAGAGGTGGTCCTCGGGTTCGATCGACCGTTCGTCCTGATCGGGGAACGGATCAACCCGACCGGCCGGAAGCTCCTCGCCGAGGAGATGCGGAACGGCGACTTCAGCCGGGTAGAGCGAGATGCACTGGCCCAGGTCGAGGCAGGCGCCCACATGCTCGATGTCAACGCGGGCATCCCGCTCGCGGATGAGCCCGGAATCCTGGCGCGCACGATCCAGCTGGTGCAGTCACTCGTCGACGTGCCGCTGTCGATCGATTCCTCGATCGTCGAAGCACTCGAGGCCGGCCTCGCCGTGTATCAGGGCAAGGCCCTCGTCAACAGCGTCACGGGTGAGGAGGAGCGCATGGAGCGCGTCCTGCCGCTGATCAGGAAGTACGGCGCCGCGGTCGTGGCGATCTCCAACGACGACACGGGCATCAGCGAGGATCCGGATGTCCGATACGCAGTCGCGAAGCGGATCGTGGAGCGCGCTGCGGATCATGGGATCCCGCGCTCGGACATCGTGGTTGACCCGCTGGTCATGCCGATCGGGGCCATGCGAACGGCCGGCCAGCAGGTCTTCCGGCTGGTCCGAAGGCTCAACGAGGAGCTCGGGGTCAACACGACCTGTGGCGCGTCCAACGTCAGCTTCGGGCTGCCGAACCGGGAGGGCATCAACGCGGCGTTCCTGCCGATGGCCATCGCTTCAGGCCTGACATCGGCGATCACAAACCCGCTGTCTGTGGAGGTGCGGTCCGCGATCATGGCCGGCGACGTCCTGATGGGCAACGATGCCGACGCGGGTCGCTGGATCAAGGTCAATCGCCCGCCGACCCCGGAAGCCGGGATGGGCAGCGGCCCCGATGGCGCCGCAGCACCCGGCGATCGCGGGCGCCGGGTGAATCGCCGCGCCATGGCCACCGCCGGGGGCGGCGCAGGCGCATTGAGCGGCGGTGTGGGCGGCGCCTCGTCGTGAACGCCGGGCCGGAACCGCTCGTCATCTTCACGCCGTCGGGCCGGCGCGGGCGGGTTACCGACGGAACCACCATCCTCGACGCCGCGCGGTCGCTCGGCGTTGATCTCGATTCCGTGTGCGGAGGCCGCGGGCTGTGTGGCCGCTGCCAGGTCCGCCCCGCTGAGGGCGACTTCCCGAAGCACGGGATCACGTCCTCGGGCATGCACCTCTCGCCCTCCGGTGCCGACGAGGCGGAGTTCGACCGACTCCGCGGGCTCGCCGCGGATCGGCGCCTCGGCTGTCGAGCCGCGATTCACGGCGACGTGCTCGTTGACGTGCCGCCCGAGAGCCAGGTCCATCGTCAGGTCGTGCGCAAGGGCGTCCCGGTCCGCGATTTCATCATCGATCCCGTGGTCCGCCTGTACGAGGTCGAAGTCGAGCGTCCGACCCTCGAGACCCCCGGCGGAGACCTCGCCCGGGTGCTCGCCGCGCTCAAGGTG
Source organism: Chloroflexota bacterium (assembly GCA_031369685.1). GTDB lineage: Bacteria > Chloroflexota > Limnocylindria > Limnocylindrales > CSP1-4 > UBA5189. The sequence continues at coordinate 17,804 of JANMPD010000108.1, forward strand.
GAGTGGGGACTCGACGGCCTCGTAGCCGATCTCGAGGTGATTCGCGCGCTCCAGCCCGCCCTCGAAGCCGGCGGCTATCGCGTCACGGTGGCTGTCCACGATGGCCGTAACGTCACCGCGGTCTGGCCCGGTCTCCATGATCGGTCGCTGGGCGTGGCCATCGACATTGGGTCCACGACCATCGCCGGCCACCTGGCCGATCTCACCGACGGCGCCGTGCTCGCCTCGGACGGGGTGATGAACCCGCAGATCCGGTTCGGCGAGGACCTCATGAGCCGGGTGAGCTACGCGATGATGCACGAGGGTGGGGCGGTGGAACTGACCCGTGCCGTGCGCGACGCGCTCGCCTCATTGGTCGCAGGACTGGCCGAACGCGCCGAGGTGGACGCAGCCGACATCCTGGAGATCACGCTGGTCGGCAATCCGATCATGCATCACCTGGTCCTGGGGATCGATCCCATCCCGCTCGGATCTGCGCCGTTCGCGCTGGCCACCGACGCAGCCGTTCGCACGACGGCCCGCGAGCTCGAGATCCGCGTGCATCCTGGAGCCCGCGCCTACCTACTACCGTGCATCGCCGGCCATGTCGGCGCGGATGCAGCTGGCGCGATCCTTTCGCAAACGCCGTATCTCCGGGA
>JANMPD010000140.1:0-12365 GCA_031369685.1 Chloroflexota bacterium
GCGCGGAAGCCATGTTCCTTGGCGCGGTGGCGCTTCTTGGGCTGAAAGGTCTGCTTCATCGGAACTGCGCGGGATCCTCTCCATCAGGCCTCGGGGCTTGGTCAATCTGATGACCCCATAAGGCACACGAACGCGCCCAGCGCCCATCGGCGCATGGCGCGTTCTTCGTCCGTGGGATGATAGGCCGGGCCTTCGAGCAGTGTCAAACGTGGTGGGATCAGCTGATCCAATGCGCGCGAGAGCCAAGTCGCGTCGCTCCGAGCGGGCGGCGGTGACCTCCAGAGCCCGGGACGTTTGGCCCTGGAAGGGCCGGAAGTCGACCCACGCGACGATACCCCCTGGGAGTATCGCGGAATCGCGTTGCAGGCCCGCGGGTGCGGTGCTATCTTTCGAAACCCTCGCCACCCCGACCGCTCTCTCGCGGGCGCGGTGGACGGGGTTCGGAGTCGGCCACGCGGGCCGGCACCAGCAGGTTCAGGACACACCCCCGAGGCGTCGCGGCATCGTCCCGAAGCGATCTGCCGATCGCCTGTCCATCGAAGCAATTGTTCAACGAGCCTTCATCGACGAATGGATGCGAAGCAGGTCTGGCGCGCCGCCCTCGGAGAGCTTCAGGTGTCGCTCTCGCCCGCGAACTTCGAAACGTGGCTCCGTGAGACCACGCTCGTCGACGTGGACGAAAACCGTTTCCGGATCGCGGTCCCGAACGGTTTCGCGAAGGACTGGCTCGAGAGCCGATACCGCTCGCTGATTTCCCAGACCCTGGCCCGGATCGTCGGCTACAGCGTCCAGGTGGAGTTCGTCGTCGGCACCGACCCTGAAACGGCCGCGGAACACGAGGCCGCCGCGTCGGAGCTCCCGACCGGGCGCCCGGTCGCCACCCCGAGCACGCAGCACGTCCGGGTCGAAGCGACGCGCGTCGGCGGTGAGGGCGGATCAACCAACCTGAACGCTCGCTATACCTTTGCCAACTTCATCGTCGGCTCGGCCAACCGCCTGGCTCATGCGGCAAGCCTGTCGGTCGCCGAGCGCCCCGGGCACGCCTACAACCCGCTCTTCCTGTATGGCGGGGTCGGGCTCGGCAAGACCCACCTCATGCACGCCATCGGCAACCAGGTCATGGCGAAGTTCCCGCGGAAGCGCGTCGTGTACGCGACCTCGGAGAAGTTCACCAACGAGTTCATCACCTCGATTCAGCAGGGCAAGATCGACGAGTTTCGAGCCCGCTATCGTCGGATCGATCTCCTCCTGATCGACGACATCCAGTTCATCGCGGACAAGGAACGGACCCAGGAAGAGTTCTTTCATACGTTCAACACGATCCACGAGGACGGCAAGCAGATCGTGCTGAGCTCAGACCGCCCGCCCAAGGGAATCCTCACGCTCGAGGAGCGCCTTCGAAGCCGGTTCGAGTGGGGCCTGATCGCCGACCTCACCGCCCCTGACCTCGAGACCCGCATCGCGATCCTGCGCGCGAAAGCCGAGGAGGGCGCCGTCCCGATCACCTCCGACGTGATGGAATTCATCGCCCGCAAGGTCGTCAGCAACATCCGGGAGCTCGAGGGCGCGCTCAACCGGATCGTGGCCTACGCATCGATGGGCGCCATGCCGATCTCGATCGAGCTCGCCCAGGCGGTCCTCTCGAACGTCCTGTACAACCCCAAGAAGCGCCAGATCACGCCCGAGCGGATCGTCAAGGCCGTGTCCGACTACTACGGTGTCGGTCTGGATGCCCTGAAGGGCCAGAAGCGGGACAAGGCGATCGTAATGCCCCGCCAGATCGCGATGTTCCTGATGCGGGCCGAGACCGATGTCTCGCTGCTGCGCATCGGGGCCGAACTCGGCGGACGGGACCATTCGACCGTCCTGCACGCCTGCGACAAGATCACCCGCGAGACCAGCGCCAACGACGAGTTGCGACGCGAGATCTCGGCGGTCCGGGAGCTCATCTACGCCGATTGAGGCCGGCCGGCTCGCTTTGGCGGGTCCGCTCGCGACGACCTGGCGTGGTCGGACGTCAGCCGCAGGTTCTGCGTCATCATGCTGCGTTGGGCGGCGCGGCATCGTCCCCGCTCGACGCCCTGAATCCCGCGATCGACCTGGTGCGTTCGCGCGCCGGGGGCTGGCCGATATGTGGACGATCAATCCCGTGTGGTGGATAACTCCCGCCCCCACAGTTGACCGCCGAGGCGCCGGGGCTGACAACGCACCGGCTGGCGGTGGGCGGGGCGGGACAACAAAGGGGCGTCCCGGAAGCCTGTCCACCGTCCGTGCCGACCGGCCCCTTGAACGAGCACCGGATCGGATTGCCGGTCAACACCCACGGCTGGGTCGTGCACCGACGATCTGAGCGTGGCTGAACGCGGTGATCCACGCGGTCCACACCATGATGATGACGATGACGGTATCTCTGGAATGAAGGAAGATACACACTCAACCCGGTACGCCCTCGGGCAGCATCCTGGGCTCCGCGAGTGCGCGTACGTCGGCCCGGGAGTTGGCGGCTGACTCGGCGGTCCAAAGCGCCCGCCCGAGACGGCCGACCGTTACCATCTGTTCGTTAGATCCCGATCAACATCCGTTTCGTCTGGAGTGGACCCGACGTGAAGCTTTCGGTCATGCAGGAGAACCTGGCACGCGGCCTGTCCGTGGTCAGCCGCGCCGTGTCGGCGAGAAGCACGCTGCCCGTCCTGGCCAACGTCCTGCTCCGAACCGAGGATGCCGGTCTCAAATTGACGGCCACGAACCTCGAGATCGGGATCACCTACTGGGTTCCCGGGAAGATCGAGTCGGATGGTGCCACGACCGTTCCCGCCAAGCTCCTCACGGATCTCGTGAACTCGCTCCAGGGCGGCGACCGAATCGACCTCGAGCTCGGTGCGGGCGAGACCCTCGACCTTCGATGCGGACGGTTTGAATCCCATCTCAAGGGCATTGATGCCGAGGAGTTCCCGGCCATCCAGACCACGGGCGAGCGCCCGACCACGCGGATCGCCCAGAACATCCTGAAGCGAGCCCTCGAGGAAGTCGCCTTTGCTGCCGCCAGCGACGAGGCGCGACCGATCCTCACCGGTGTGCTGTGCCGGTTCGAAGGGGACAAGGTCACGCTTGCCGCCGCCGACAATTACCGAATCGCCGTCAAGACGATCCCGGTTCTCGATTCTGTCGCCGAGACGAGCGTCGTGGTGCCGGCCCGTGCCCTGACGGAGCTCATGCGGGTGCTGTCGGACAGCGACGCGCCGGTCGAGATCGTCCTGGCCCAGGCGCGCAATCAGATCCTGTTCCATCTCGAGGGCGTCGACCTCGTGAGTCGCCTGATCGACGGGCAGTTCCCCAACTACCAGTCGGTCATGCCGCAGGCTTACACGACGCGGGCGATCCTGGACCGGGAAGAGTTGCTCCGGGCGGTTCGCCCGGCCGCGCTCATTGCCCACGAATCGGCCAACATCGTGAAGCTCCAGATCGGGGGCGACGGGGAACCCGGGATCACGGTCAGCGCGAACGCGGAGATCGGCGATCACGTCGGCCAGGTCGAGGCAAGCGTCGAGGGCGACGGAACGACGATCGCCTTCAATGCCAAGTACCTGGCCGATGTCCTGACCAACGTCACGGCCGAGCAGTTCGCCCTCGAGCTTCAGGGCCCGTTGGCGCCGGGCGTCTTCAAGCCGATCGGCGACGACCACTACGTCCACGTGGTCATGCCGGTCCGCACGACCTCCTAGAGGCCGTCACGCTCTCGTCCGTCCGACTGACCGACCTGCGCGGTTACGCGAACCTCAGCGCCCGGTTCGGTGGTGGCCCGCAGCTCGTATGGGGACCCAATGCGGCGGGCAAGACGAGCCTGCTCGAGGCCATCGTTCTCCTGGCCTGGGGCCACTCCCATCGGACCAGCACGGACGTGGAGCTCATTCGCTGGGGCGCCGATGTCACCCGGGTCGAGGGGGTCGTCGGAACGGACGAACTCGACCTTACGCTCGTGCGGCCCGGCAGCGCGCAGGCGTCGGGCGGATCGCGCAAGCGCATTCGCGTGAACGGCGTCCCACGCCGTGCGGCATCACTCGGCGGCGCCCTCCGGGTCGTGATGTTCGCACCTGAGGAGATGCTCCTGGTGGCCGGGTCTCCTTCGTTGCGACGGGCGGCCCTCGATCGGATCGCTGCTGGGCGGTTTCCCGCGTATAGCTCAGCGCTGTCGACCTACACGCGGGCGCTCCAGCAACGAAACGGACTGCTCCGGGCCATTCGCGATGAAACGGCCGAACGATCCCAGCTCCGCTACTGGGACAAGCCGTTCCTCGACGCCGGTGGGGAGGTCGTCGACCTGCGCCACGAGGTGCTCAGGGAACTCGGGCCGCCGTTCGCTGCGGCCCATGCGGAGATTGCCCCCGAGGAGGCGTCCCGGGCCGTGCTCGGGCTCCGCTACGAGACCAACGCTCCCACCCGGGCCGGCGAGGCCCCCCGCGATGCGCTCGAGCGACGCCTGGCCGAGACCGCGGACAAGGAGGCGTGGAACGGAGCGACGCTCGTCGGACCGCACCGGGACGACCTGTCGTTCGTCCTCGGAGAGCGGGACCTGGCCGGCTTCGCATCCCGGGGTCAGCAGCGAACCGCCATTCTCGCATTCAAGCTCGCCGAGCTTGACCTCCTGACGGCGATCGACGGCCGCCCCCCGCTGCTCCTGCTCGACGATGTCTTCTCCGAACTGGATCCGGAGCGGCGCTCGCATCTCGTCCGGCGGATCGCCTCGCTGCCCCAGGCCTTCGTCACCACCACGACGCTCGATGACCTCGACGCGGGTCTGCTGGCGATTGCCGATACCTGGCGCGTGGACGCGAACGTGGACGCGAACGTGGAGCCAAACCTCGGAGCGCATGGTGGTCCGGGGCAGGGCAGCGCAACCCTGGATGGGCCGACCCGGGTCGGCGCCCCGTGACCGAGGAACGCGAGCGCCGCCGCCGCCGCCCGATGTCCCGTATCGGCGACCTGATCCCGGCCGCGGCGGCGCAGCTGGGGCTGGCCGACGAATTGCGCCGGGCAAGGATGGTCGCGACCTTCGATGCGCTCGTTGCCGAACGCGCGCCGGCCGCGCATGGCGCATGCCGCGCCGTGCGGGTTGACGGTCCGATCCTCGTCGTCGAAGCCGACGCACCGATCGTGGCGCAGGAGCTCCGGCTTCGGTCCATCACGCTCGTGGCTGCCTTCCGGGCGGCCCCCGGCGGCGCCGATGTCACCGAGCTGCGCGTCACGATCCGTTCCCACAACCCGTCTCGGTGAGGCCGAAGCCGATCGTTCGCATGCGATAATCCCCGCCCGGCCAATCGCCACCATTCCCGGTAGAGGCTTGCATGGCCCCCCGATTTCAGATGAAGCTCGGCATTCTTGCCGACCAGGATCGCCACCCGGACTCGCCGGATACTGCTGTCGTCGTCGAGCCGACGGTCGGCTCCCGCGCGCGATCCAAGGGCCAGCTCTACCTGCTGGTGACGTCGATGGTGCCGGGGCCCAAGGCTCGAGAGGCGACGAAGCTCGTCGCCGACGTCATCCGCCACGAGTATTACTACGACGAGTCGGCCGGGATCCGGGTCTGCCTGATCAAGGCGATCCTGGCCGCCAACAAGCGCCTTGCGCATGCCCGCGAGCGGAGCGCCCTCGGGGCGGGCGGCGTCGCCGGTGCCGGCATCGCGGCACCGATCGGCGTTGCCGTCGCCGTCGTCCGGGACCATGAGCTGTACGTTGCCACCGTGGGCCCCGCGGAAGCCTATCTGAGCCGCGGCGCCCGCCTCAGCACCCTTCCAGACCCGGACCGCGAGCGCGGGCTGCCGACGGCCGATCTGGAGCCGGACGTGTGGCGCGGCGAAATCGGCATAGGGGACCAGCTCGTCCTCGTCTCACCAAACCTCATGCAGCGACTCGGGGCGGACGAGCTCAAGGACGCCCTCGTGACGCTCCATCCGCAGCCGGCCATCGAGCATCTCACGAAGCGGTTTGCAGAACTGGGCGGCGTTGGCAGCGACGGCGGACTGGTTCTCGAGGTCGCCGAGTTGTCGGCAGTTCGATCTGGTCGCACGCTCGTTGCCGTGAAGCCGCCCGAGCCATTGGCCGGCCTTCCGGATCGATCGCCGATCCCCCTCGCCGACACCGTCAGTGGCGGCGTTGCGGCTGCGCAGGCTGGTGCCCAACGGGTTCGATCGGCCGCCGGTGGCGCCCTGGGCCGGCTCATCGGGAGAGCGCAGGACGCGATGCCGACACGATCCCGTGGGCCGCGACGGGTCACGCCGATGGGCACGCGACGCGAGACTCAGCGTCGAGCCGCGGTCGCGGTCCTGGTGCTGGTCGGCGTGACCGGTTCGCTCGGCCTGGCCGTCTCCCTGCTCGGGGCGCGCCCGGCGCCAGGTCCCGCGATCGCCTCGGCCGAGATCGGCCAGCAGGCCCTGGATCAGGCACGCAAGAACCTCGACCGTGTCTTCGGGCCCGGCGTCAACCTCGTTGCCAACGACCCGAAGACGGCCGAGAAGCTCCTGGCCGATACCGTCGACCAGCTCGACATCGCGAAGTTCGCCGGCATCGCCGCCGCCGTGCTCACGCCCCTGCGGACCCGGGCCGTCGCCGGCCTGGATCAGCTGTACGGCGTCGTCGAGGTGACGCCGATCGACACCTTCACCTTTCCCGACGATGTCGGCGTGAACCTGACGAGCCTCGTCCGAGGCCCGGACGGCGCCCCCTACGTGCTCGATCCAAAGACCGCATCCGTGTATCGGATCAACCTGACCGACCTGACCGCGACCACGATCTTCCGGGAGGGAACCAAGGCCGTCGGCTCGACCGAGGCCGCGCCGCGCCTGCTGTCCGCCGGCGGCCCCGACGTCCTGATCCTCGATGCCAAGAACGTCTTGTGGCGGTGGCGCCCGGCCGATGCCAAGGGCCGGGGCACTCCCTCGAAGGTCAAGGTCGCAGGCGCTGCCGAGTGGGGCAACGACCTCCTCGCGCTCGGGACGTTCGTGCGCGACGCATCTGCCGGGCTGTACAACCTGTACATCGTGGATCCCTCCGAGCAGGAGATCCTCGCCTATGCACCGGCGGCGGACGGGAGCCGATTCCCGTTGGCTCCGAGCAAGCGCCTCACTACCCCGCGGGCCGTCGACGGCGTGACCAGCCTGTTCATCGACGGGGACATCTGGATCGCCGACACCGGAATGATCCTCCGGGTCGTGAGCGGCACGACGGACGGCTGGTCGGCGGGGGCGCTTCCGGACGGCAAGCTCCGGTCCGCACCGTCCTTCAGCGCCGCGATGTCCGGCTCGGAGCGGCGGACCGGACGGATCTATGGCTATGACGGCCCGAACGCCCGGCTCGTCGCCTTCTCGAAGGCGAAGGGCGGCTACCTCGAGCAGTACCGCCTGGTCGGTGGCAGCAAGGCCTGGGACGACGCCCGCGGCTGGTACGTGGAGCCGGGGATCGCTGATGCCCCGGACGCGATCGTCTGGATCACCGCTACGGGGCTGCACCGGGCCGTACTCGAATCGACGGTGAGTGTGCCCGGCCCGTCTACCTCGCCCGGCGGATCCGGCAGCCCGGCTCCTTCGTCATCCGCGCTACCAGCACCGTAGGCGTACACGCCGGCGGCTACACCGATCGGACCGGGGCGGTGGATAATCCCGCCATGAGTCGTCTCATCGAGATGGTGGTAGAAAGCGTGCGGGTCCACATGCTGTCGAACCGCCACGTGGTCATCCTCAAGGACATCGAGGGGGATCGCTACCTCCCGATCTGGATCGGCGCGTGGGAAGCGAGCGCGATCGCGATGAAGCTCCAGGGCCTCGATGCCGAGCGGCCGATCACCCACGACCTGTTCGCCGCCACGCTCGAGGCGCTCGGGGCACGGATTGACCGGATCGTGATCGGCGACCTTGCCGAGGAGACGTATCACGCCCAACTGATCCTCGAGGTCGATGGACGGACGATCGAGCTCGACGCGCGACCGTCCGACTGCGTCGCGCTGGCGGTTCGAACGAAGACCCGGATCCTGGTCGCCGAGGAGGTCCTCGATCGCGCCGCACTGGCCGCCGATCCGGATGCGGATGACGCCGCTGAACCCTCGGGAGCGAGCGGCCGGAAACGGAGGCTGACCGGTGTCGATCGCGAGTACCGCCCAGACGAGTCCACGGAGTCGCTGGGCGAAGCGGTCGTCGACGAGCGGCTCGGGATGTTCCGGGACTTCATCAACTCGCTGGACAAGGACCCGGGCAAGAGCTAGTCCCGGGGGAGGATCTCCGCCCCTCGTCCGAGCGCGCTCTCCCGCCCGATCCATATGCGGATGCGCAGGGACCAGAAGTCACGCATCGCCTGGAGGACCACCTGGGGTCGTGCGCCGGTCGGCGTCCCGGCCACCCGTGGATAGTGGGGAACGCCGACCTCGACCACGGTCCGCCCACGCGCCCGCAGCTTGATCAACAGCTCCGCCGAGAAGAAGGCGCCTTCCGACTCGACGCCGACACCCTTGAGGATGTCGCGTCGGAACACCTTGCACGCGCAGTCGACATCGGTGACCTTGAGCGCGAAGAAGATCCGGTTGGCGAGTCGATAGGCTCGGGCGTACAGCGTCCTGATCAACGGATCGGCGCGCTTGATCCGGAACCCGACCACGGCGTCGACCCCGCCTTCCTGGAACCGGGATGTGAGCCGGCCCAGATCGGCGACGTGGAACTGGCGATCGCCATCGGTGAACGCGATCAGATCGTGCCGAGAAGCGCCAAACCCGGATCGCAACGCCGCTCCGTACCCGCGGTTCCGGGGGTGGTGCACCACGCGTACTCGCCCGTCGGCCGCGGCGAGTTCGTCGGCGATCCCGGGCGTGGCGTCCCGCGATCCATCATCCACGATGATGATCTCGAACGTATCGGCGAGCGCGGGAAGCGCGGTCAGCGCCTCCTCGACGAGGCCGCGCAGGTTTGCCTCTTCGTTGTGGGCCGGGAAGAAGTACGACAGCGCGGCAACGCGCCCGGGTTCGCTCAACCGCCTGCGCTCCGTGGGCCGAGGACGCGGTACAGGTTGGTCGTCGTCGGCCCCCCGACCGGCGCCAGGTCGAAGAGGTCGCTCACCTTCCGAAGGTCGTAGTCGTTGGCCCTGATGACGTACACGGGCCGGCTGCCCAGGAATCGTGCGATCACGTCGGTGGCCTCTCCGTAGTCCAGGTCCAGGCGCGTTCGATCGTCGATGACCATCACATCGGGGCGTTGATGATCGACGAACTGGGCGTACCAGAGGACGGTGGATGTACTCCACCAGCTGACGATGACGGCATCGGGTTCGACATCCGCCAGCACGGCGCTGACCCACTGCCGCGCCGCCGTATCGTGGCTGGAATCGGCAAGTCCTGCTCGGACCTGGAGGCCGGCCACGGTTGGGAGCACCAGGAGACCGGCGAGGGACACGGTCAGCAGGGCTGCCCCAAGCCTTGCCGGATGCCTCCACGCGGGCGTGCCGGGCTGGCTGGTCTCGTCCTCATCGCCTGCCTCGAGGTCCGCCGGAGAGCCGGCGACCTGTTCGACGATGACCGAGGCCAGGATGGCGAGCCAGGTCCAAGCCCACAGCGACGGGCCGAGGTAGTAGCGGCTGATGTCGGCGTTCGCGTACGAGGCGTTGAAGAGCACCGTGATCGCCATCGCCGAACCGGTCAGGAGTGCGTATCGCCAGTGACGGACTGCGGCCGCCACGAACCCGACCGGGATGAGTGGCGTCAGGTACCCGAATTCGGCCGACGCGAGCCGGGTCAGAGCGGCGACCTTGCGCGGCAGCTCGCCGAGGGGGTCGATGACGGAACCGCGGAACTGCTCCGCCAGGGCGACGTACCAGAAGCCGGTCCACGTGTCCGGCGCTCCGTACACGAGCGGAGCGCGGAACGGGCCCGCGCGAAGCGGCAGCTCAAGGTAGACCGCCACCACCGTCCCGACGAGCGCCAGCACGCAGGTGGCCATGAGGCGCGGTCGCAGGAGGATCGCGGGCTCGACGCTCAGGACGTACAGGCCGACGGGCACGGCCAGGAGCAGGGTGAGCGAGTGATTGCCGACCGAAAGGCCGAAGACGACGCTCGCGGCGATCAACCATCGATCGGCCGTCGGACGGATCGACCTTCGCGCCTGCTCCCAGCGCACCAAGAGCACGAACAAGGTGGCGACGAGGGCGAGGTGGAGGGTGTGCGGATCCGCATGGGTCGCGATTCGCCAGGTCGCCGGGCCAAGCGCAACGGCAAGGCCGGCGGCCATCCCGATCACGACGCGCCCCGTCAGGCGAGCCACGAGATGCACGGTCAGCGCGCCGGCGACGGCAACGCACAGGAGGGACAGCACGTTCATCCGGAAGGCCGGTTCGCCGAGCGGGGCGAGCATCAGGTTGAGCACCCAGCCGAGCAGCACGTACGTCGGATAGCCCGTCGGGTGCGCGGTCCCCATGATCGGCAGGATCGTCTGGAACTCCCCGGTGTCCCAGTACCCGACGCCGGGTAGCAGGCTCGGCCGGATCAACGCGACCACGATCACGCCGACCAGCAGCGGGCCGAGAACCGCGAACCAGCGGCCCATCCGGGCTATACCCGTCGCCATCGAATCGACGGCGCTCACCATCCGAGCAGGTTGCCCCAGGTCATGCCCCAGAAGTTGACCGCGACGGAAACGCCCACCAGCCACATCGCCAGCAAGCCGACACCGCCTCGGCGCGACATTCCCAGGGCCACCAGGGGCAGGGCAAAGACCACGAAGTCGTTGCTGAAGCGATACCCGAACTGGACCCAGCCCTGGCTGAAGTGCATGAGGTTGACGATCGCGATGGCCAGAACCGCCGCTCCGGAACCGGCGATCAGTCGCGACCGGGCGGCATCGCGAAGCGCGGGCAGGGCCAGGAGGTAGGCAGGGCTGGTGAGCAGGATGCTCATGCCGACATCCCGCGGCAGTGCGATCGGGCACGTCACGTCGAACAGGCCGCGGACGGCATTCGGATCAGCACACAGGATCGCCCCAGGGCCCAGTCCGCTGGGAATTCGGTCCGGCAGGACGGCCGGCATGCCGAACAGCATCAGCCCGAGGTTCTGGGGCAGATAGCGGATGTCCTCGATGCTCCATGCCGGGTGATACCCGAGGGCGCCGTATCCGTTCGCCTCCAGCCGGTACAGGTATTCGTAGCCGGGATGGAAGAGGTGGCCGGTGGTGACCTCGTTGAAGGCAAGGAGCAAGCCGATCGGGATGATCGCTCCAAGTCCGGCAGAAATCGCCCGCCGGGCAACACTCCCTCCGCTCCCGACGAACACGAAGAACGGAGCGCCGAACACGATCGTCAGGCGCGCCGTGCAGGCGATGCCGAACAGCAGGCCGGCTGCGAACTGCCGGCGATCGATCAACGAGCGTGGATCAGGCAGTCGCCGCCGGATCTCGGCGAACGCGTTCAGGACCGCCCCGATCAGGCGATTCACGCCCGACCCGGCGATCGACGCGACGCTTCCGTCCGTATCGTCGTCCCCGGTAGCTTCGTCCTCGGTCAGCGCGGGATCCCCACCGAGGGCGACGCCGATCGCGAGAAAGGCAAAGCCCACGGCGACCACGTGGGCAAAGAACCAGGTGGTCCCGAGCTCGGCGGCATACCAGAAGACCGTTCCGAACGCGAAGAAGATCGAAACGGCCAGGCGCACGGGCCGCCCGACGGGGAGACGGCCCAGTGCCCACCAGCACAGCCCCACGTCGATGGCCCCGAGGACAACAGAAACGGCGCGATGGTCCGTGGCAAGCCCGAAGATCGCCACGACCGGCATCAGGACGATCGCCGGGAGGGGCGGGAACGGCAGGAGGGCAAATCCCGTCTGAGCACCTGAGGCGTCGAGAACCGGGAAGACATCCTGGAAGTAGTCATTGCCCGGAACGGGCCAGGGAATGGCAGCCCGGGCACCGAGGAAGGCCATCGCCTGCCACACGAAGTGGTTGTAATACCGAACCGACCCAGGCAACCAGTAGGCCGCCAGAGCCACGCCGATGAGCACGGCGCCGATGAGCGCGGACGGCAGGAGATCGAGCCAATGCGGAACGGATTGGGGGCGACCGGCCACGGCCTGACCCTGTGCTACGCTGCGATCCACCTCATCGCTCGCGCAGGAGGCCGATCCGGTTGACAGGCCCCGTGTCGGGTGAGCCCGTGGGCGAGGTTGGGGCGCATGCAAGGGCGCGGGACAGCGTCGGCAGCATCCTCACCCTCCTCGCACTGGGACTCATCTTCCGCGTCATCATCGCATACCTCCTGCCCGGATCCGGCTTCAAGAACGACATCGAGGCGTTCCAGTACTGGGCGCAAAACCTCGCGTCGGAAGGCCTCCACGGCTTCTATGCGCG
>JANMPD010000153.1:0-8349 GCA_031369685.1 Chloroflexota bacterium
CTTCGAGAAGCGGCTTCGTCCGGCGCCGAGTACGGCCGAAAGGCAGCGAGCGCCGGGTTGTCGCTCAGCCAGACGGTGGAAGGATTCCTCCAGTTCCGGGCACCGTTCCACCAGGAACTTGCCGCAACCGCCCGTCGCCGCGGGTTTGATGTCAGCGAAGCCACGGGCCTGCTTGGCACCGCCGAGCGCGCGATGGACCAGCTGCTGGTGGCGACGATGACCGGTCACAGCCTCGAGGTGGTGCGCCGAGGGCGGGAGTCTGATTCGGTATCGGGCAACGGTGATGCCGAGGAGACCTCGTGAGCAGCATCGACCTTCGTATCGGGACTCGGGGAAGCGCTCTGGCGCAGGCCCAGACCGGCCTCGTGATCCGGGCGCTCGCGCTGGCCGGCGTACGGGCCACCACGGTGATCGTCGAGACGGCCGGCGATGTTCGCAGTCCGGATACCGCATGGGGTGAGGGCGCCTTCGTCGTGGCGATCGAAGAGGCGCTCCTGGCAGGCAACGTTGATGTCGCGGTCCACAGCGCCAAGGATGTGCCGACGGACATTGATCCGCGGCTCATCATCGCGGCCTACCTGACGCGGGCCGACCCGCGGGACGCGCTCGTCGTGCGGGCTGGCCTCGGCCCAGGGCTGGACGACCTCGCTCCGGGCGCACGAATCGGGACGGACAGTCCGCGCCGGACTGGATTCCTTCTCGCCCATCGGCCTGATCTCGACGTTCGACCGCTTCATGGCAACGTCGACACGCGCCTTCGACGACTCGACGACGGTGCGGCCGATGCCCTGATCCTGGCCTGTGCCGGGCTCGACCGCCTCGGGCTGGCCGATCGTATTGCCGAGCGGCTCGATCCGCGAATGCTGCCGCCGGCAGCCGGGCAGGGTGCGGTGGCCGTCCAGGTCCGGTCTGACGACCAGGAGACGATCGACCTCGTTCGAGCGATCGATGACGCCGCTACGCGTCTCGTCGTCGAGACCGAGCGTGCCTTCCTGACCGCGTCGGGCGGCGGATGCCGGGCGCCGATCGGTGCCCACGCCGAGGTCGCCGGAACCACCCTCGAGCTGTTCGGCGGCTATGTGGCTCCGGACGGGAGCGATGTCCAGTTCGGGCAGGTCCAGGGGCGCGTCCCTGACGCCATGGCCCTCGCCCACGAGCTTGCGACGTCCCTGCGTTCGATCACGACCGGCCGGCGAGCCGCGGTGCGGTCGTGACTGGCACCGCCGACCGGCCGCGGGTCCTCGTCACGAGGGCGACCGGGCAGTCCGACCGCCTCATGGCGAGCCTCGCCGCGGCCGGCCTCGTGGCGGTCCCGGTCCCGACGATCGATGTCGAGCTTGCCCCGGCCGGCGGCGCACTTGATCAGGCGATTCGAAGCATTGGGTGGTATGGCTGGGTCGTCGTTACAAGCACGAACGGGGCGCTCAGTGTCCTGAGCGCCGCCGAACGCGTCTTCGTCCCGTTCGAGGCGACGCGCTGGGCCGTGATTGGATACGCCACGCGCGAGGTCCTCGAACGAGAGGGCGTGGACGTGGCCTTCCAGCCCTCGTTGAGCACCGCGGTCGGGCTCGCCTCGGAGCTGCCCGTGGCTCCGGGCGATCGCGTCCTGCTCGTGCGGGGCAACCTTGCCGACGACCGAGCCCCGGCGATCCTCGCTCGCCGCGGTGCCGTGGTCCAGGACGTGCTCGGCTACACCACGGTCGAGGCACCCGCCTCGTCGGTCGGTTTGCTGGCAGAGGTATTCGCCGGCCCGCTCGAGATCGTGCTCTTCACCAGCGGATCGACGGTTCGCGGGCTCGTCGGTCTCGCCGACCTTGATGCGATCGACGTTCGCAGGCTGCCCGCGGCATGTATCGGCCCCGAGACGGCTACGGAGGCGACTCGCCTCGGATTCAACGTTGTCGCGGTCGCGAGTACGCCCGACGCTCAGTCGCTTGCCGATACCGCAGCTCGTGCAGTTGCCGATCTTCGTCGGGACCTTGCGCCGATCGCTGCGGTTCGAGAGGGTGGCTCAAACCGATGACGACGACCGCGTCCACCGCTGACGTGCCGATGATCGGGGTCGCCGCGACAATCGGCTTCGCTCGCCACCGGCGGCTCCGCCGGACCGAGGCACTGCGCGAGCTCGTGCGCGAGACGCACGTCAGGCCATCCATGCTCGTGGCACCCCTCTTCGTCCGTCACGGCACGGGTCTCCGTGAGCCCATCAGCGCGCTCCCCGGCGTAGCGCACCTGTCTCCTGACACGGCGGCCGACGAGGCCGAGACGCTGGCTGGGCTGGGTGTCGGTGGTGTCCTGCTCTTCGGCCTGCCCGAGGCGAAGGACGAGGTCGGCTCTGAGGCTTCGGACGACGGAAGCGCGGTCCAGGAGACATTCCGTCGGATCCGTGCGCGCGGCCTGCCGCTGGCCACGATCGCGGACACCTGCCTGTGCGAGTACACGGATCATGGGCACTGCGGTCCACTCGACGGGGCCGGACAGGTGGATAACGACCGGGCTCTCGATCGGCTGGCGAGCACGGCGGTGAGCCAGGCGCGTGCCGGCGCCGACATCGTGGCCCCAAGCGCGATGATGGATGGCCAGGTCGCCGCGATCCGGGCCGCGCTCGACGCGGCGGGCTTCGCCACGACCGCGATCATGGCCTACGCGTCCAAGCACGCCTCGGCCTTCTACGGCCCCTTCCGCGAGGCCGCAGGCAGTGCGCCGTCATTCGGCAATCGTCGCGGCTACCAGATGGATCCGGCCAACGGCCGCGAGGCGATGCGGGAGATGGCCGCGGATGTCGCCGAGGGCGCCGACATCCTGCTCGTGAAGCCCGGTCTCCCTGGACTCGATCTCATCGCCGCAGCGCACGCCCGGTTCGATCTGCCGATCGCGGCGTACCAGGTCAGTGGCGAGTACACGATGATCGAGGCGGCCAGCCAGCGCGGCTGGCTCGACCGGCGCGCGGCGCTTCTCGAGTCCGTCGGCGCAATCGTCCGCGCCGGCGCCGGCATCGTCATCACCTACGCCGCGGCCGACCTTGCCGGCTGGCTCGGGGAACGCGCATGACTGGCGCCGACAGCACGTACGTCCAAGCGTTGGCGCTCGGGCTCGATCCGGCCTGGCGGCGGCTCGACGAGGCCACTCGGCGTGACGACGCCGGCCACCTCCCTGCCTGGCTCACAGGCGAGACGGGTAGAGCGATCCGGACCTGCGCCTACTCGTCGGTCGGACTTGAGGCGGGCGTGGACCTGCTGCTTTGGCGCTTCGCGCCTTCGGTCGACGCCCTCGAGGAATCGGCCGCGGCGCTCCTCCGCGACGGGGTCGGCCGTTGGCTGAGTGTCACGCACTCCCTTATCGGTCGGATCGGTCCGTCGCAGTACGTCCGCAAGCCGACCGGCCAGGAGCAGTCGCCGTTCGATGGCGAGCGGGCCCGCTACCTGATCGTCTATCCGTTCACCAAGAGCACGGACTGGTACCTCGAAGCGCAGGAGACACGGCAGAAGGTGATGAACGAGCACATGAAGATCGGCCACCAATACCCGATGGTCCGGCAGGCGCTGGCCTATTCGTTCGGGCTGGATTCCCAGGACTTCGTGGTGGCCTACGAAACGGACGATCTGCCGGCATTCGGGGACCTCGTGCGCGCCCTCCGATCCAGCGAGAGCCGCCGCTCCACCGTGAGCGACACGCCGATTCTTCTCGGCGTCCATCGACCAATCGAGGAGATCGCCCGCCTGCTTGGTGCCCCGGAGGCGATGTCGGACGCGGATGACCGGGCCGGCTGGGCCGAGGCCGCCTCGTGAGCGATCGCTTCCTGCGCGCCTGCCGGCTCGAGCCGGTCGATGCCACGCCGGTCTGGTTCATGCGCCAGGCCGGCCGGACCTTTCCGGCCTACCGGGCCCTGCGCGAGCGGTTCGGGATCCTGGAGATGGCCAAAAACCCCGAGCTGTGCTCGGAGGTTACGCTGATGCCGATCCGCGAACTCGGCGTCGATGCCGCAGTGATGTATGCCGACATCATGCTTCCGCTCGAACCGATGGGCGTGGACCTGCGGATCGAGCCCGAGATCGGCCCCATCATCGAACGCCCGATCCGCTCCCTGGCCGACGTCCAGTCGTTGCGGCCCCTCGATCCCGATGGCGTCTCCTACACGCTGGACGCAATCCGGATCGTCCGCCGGGAGCTGGAAGGCCGGGCCGGGGTCATCGGCTTCAGCGGAGCGCCGTTCACGCTGGCCTGCTACCTCATCGAGGGCAAGCCCTCTCGCGACTACGCGCTCGCGAAGTCGTTCATGTATCGCGAGCCCGCGGCCTGGCACGAGCTCATGGAACGCCTCTCGACGATGGCGATTGCCTACCTGCGGGCGCAGATTGGCGCCGGCGCGCAGGTCGTTCAGCTGTTCGACAGCTGGGTCGGCGGGCTCGGGCCCACCGACTACGTCGAGTTCGTGCAACCGCACGTTCGGGCCATCGTCCAGGCGCTCGACGAGGTGCCGGTGATCCTGTTCGGAACCGGCACGGCCGCACTGCTGGAGCTCATCGCCGACTGTGGCAGCGATATGGTGGGCGTTGACCACCGTGTCTCGCTGGCCGACGCATGGGCGCGGATCGGGTACGACAGGGGCATCCAGGGGAACCTCGATGGCGCCCGGGTGCTCGCCGGCTGGGACGCGACCGAGGCGGGTGCGAGGCGGGTGATCGCCGACGCGGACGGGCGGATCGGCCATGTCTTCAACCTCGGTCACGGCGTCCTCCCCGGAAGCGACCCGGACGTGCTCCGCCGTCTGGTGGACCTCGTCCACGAGACCACGAGCCGGGCGCTTGAACCCGCCCGAGCGGCATCGTGAGCGGGCTCCCGCCCGATGGCACGGTCGTTTCGTGAGCGGGCTGCCGCCGCCCGCCGGCGTCCTCCTCATGACCTACGGCTCGCCGGACTCGCTCGCGACGGAGGACGTGGCCGCCTATCTGGCGCGCGTTCGTGGCGGGCGGGCGCCGGAACCGGATCTCGTGACGGAGTTCACGCGCCGCTACCGCGTCATCGGGGGTTCACCACTCATCGAGATCACGCGACGCCAGGCTGCCGCGCTGGCGATCCGGCTGGGCCGGCCGGTCGAGGTCGGCATGCGCTTCTCCGAACCATCGATCGAAACCGGCCTGCGCGCCCTGGTGGCAGCCGGGGTAGGCGAGGTCGCGGCAATCGTCCTGTCGCCGCAGTACTCGCCGCTGCTCATGGGCGGGTACGCGCGCGCGATCCACGAAGCGCAGTCGTCGCTTGGAGCGGCCGCACCGATGGTCGAGGTGGCCGGGGAGTGGTGGGAGGAGCCGGCGTTCGTGGGCGCCCTCGCGGGACGTGTGCGCATCGCGCTCGAGGGCATCGCGCTGGACGAGCGCGCGGGAATCGCGGTGCTGCTCTCGGCGCACAGTCTCCCCCGTCGCGTGGCGGAGCAGGAACCGGCGTACGTGAATCAGCTCCGGGCGACCGCCGCGGCCGTCGCACGCGCAGCCGGCCTTCGATCCGACCAGTGGTGGTTCTGCTGGCAGAGCGCGGGACATGAGCCCGGCGAGTGGATGACCCCGGATCTCGCGGATCTCGTCGTGGATCTCGCTGCGGCCGGACGGCGGTCCATCCTCGTCGCGCCGGTCCAGTTCCTGGCCGACCACCTCGAGGTTCTCTATGACATCGACGTCGGAGCCCGCGAGCAGGCGGAGTCCCGGGGCGTCCTGTTCCGGCGGATCGACTCGCTCAACGCGGACGCGGGCCTGATCGAGGCGCTCGCGACCGTGGCCGCGGGAACCGACGACTCACGGTCGGTTGCGGGCAGAATGTTCGGCTGAACGGTGGCGAACCTGGGGGCGATCGGGATGCCGCGCTCGCGCCTCGTAGCGGGGCTTGCCGGTGAGCCCTCGGCGTTGATCAACCCGCGCGACCACCTCGTAGCGAACGAAAGCGGAATGCTGAGGGACGCGAGCACGATGTGCTACCTTTATGTACATGAACCGCACCGTTGGCATCGCAGAGCTTCGCCAGAACCTGAGTCGCTACCTTCGTCGCGTCGAAAACGGCGAGCGGTTGCTTGTGACTGACCACAACAGACCGGTCGCAGAACTCGGCCCTGCTCCCAGCTCCGGCGAAGCGCTGGACCGACTGATCGCCGAGGGGCGTGTCGCGCGCCCGACGCGACGCGGCCTGCCGCCTCCGCTGCGGATGGAAGGCGACCCCTATACGCTGAGCCGCGCCCTCGACGAGATCCGAGGCGACCGCTGAGCCGTGGCGCTCTTCTATGCGGACGCATCGGCGCTGGTCAAGCTGGTGCGGGACGAACCTGAGAGTGATGCGCTGCGGGCATTCCTGGCTGATGCCGACATCGCATCGAGCGAACTCGTGCTGGCCGAAGTGCCGCGTGCCATCCGGCGTGCCGTTGCCCATGACCCGCGATTGGACCCGGACATCCTGATGGCCCGTGCCGGCGAGATCGTCGAGGCGATTGCCTTGCTGCCGGTCGACCGCGCTCTGTTACTGGCGGCTGGTGCATTCGCCGAGCCGGCACTCCGAGCGTTGGACGCGATCCATATCGCCGCAGCGGTCGACCTGTCGCCCATCGACGGTTTCGTGAGCTACGACGAGCGCCAGGGGGCTGCCGCCCGACTCGCAGGTTTGCGGACCAGGTCGCCCGGCGCCTGACGACGGGTCAGCCTGCGCCCGTTCTGCATTAAGTTGATGGGGTGGTCGCTCCTGGTGCACGTCGTCCGACGAGTCGAGCCCGTGCGGAGGCGGTCGCCCTGGAGACGCGGGTCGGGCTCAAGGGCTCACGCAAGGCATTCTCCCTCACGTACCCGGAGCGGCACGACTCAGCCCGCGAGCTTCTTGTAGCGGATCCGGTGCGGCTGGTCGGCGGCAGTTCCGAGTTCGCGGTGGCGGAACTCCTCGTACTCGGTGAAGTTGCCCTCGAAGAAGCGAACCTGGCTGTCGCCCTCGAAGGCGAGGACGTGGGTGGCGATCCGGTCCAGGAACCAGCGATCGTGGCTGATCACGACCGCACAGCCCGGGAAGGACTCGAGACCGGCTTCCAGGGCCCGGAGCGTGTCCACGTCCAGGTCGTTGGTCGGTTCGTCCAGGAGCAACACGTTGCCGCCGGAACGGAGCAGCTTCGCCAGGTGGACGCGGTTCCGTTCGCCGCCCGAGAGCTTGCCCACGATCTTCTGCTGGTCCGTGCCTTTAAAGTTGAAGCTCGAGACATAGGCGCGGGCCGGCAATTCCCGGTTGCCCACCTTGATGAACTCGTCGCCGCCCGAGATCTCCTCGTAGACGGTCTTGTCCGCACGCAGGTCGTCACGGCTCTGGTCCACGTAGCTGAGCTGGACCGTGTCCCCGATCTGGACCCTGCCGGCATCGGGCTGTTCCTGGCCGACGATCATCCGGAAGAGCGTGGTCTTGCCGGCGCCATTTGGGCCGATGATCCCGACGATGCCAGCCTTGGGCAGCGAGAAGGACAGGTCGTCGATGAGCAACTTGTCACCGAACCCCTTGCGCAGGTTCTTGACCTCGATGACCGAGTCGCCGAGGCGAGGACCCGGTGAGATCGCGATCTCGAGCTCGCGCGCATTGCCCTTGTCGGCCTGGGCGTCGGCGAGCAGCTTCTCATAGGCGCCGAGACGGGCCTTGCCCTTGGCCTGTCGTGCCTTCGGAGCCAGACGGACCCATTCGAGTTCCCGTGCCAGCGTTCGCCGGCGGGCATCGCTCGCCTTTTCCTCGCCCGCCATCCGGGCCAATTTCTGTTCGAGCCAGCTCGAGTAGTTGCCCTCGAACGGGATACCGCGACCGCGGTCCAGCTCGAGGATCCATTGCGCGACGTTGTCGAGGAAGTACCGATCGTGGGTGATCGCGACGACCGTGCCCGCGTACTCCTTGAGGAACTGCTCGAGCCAGTAGACCGACTCGGCATCGAGGTGGTTGGTGGGTTCGTCGAGGAGCAGCAGGTCGGGGTGGCGGAGGAGGAGCCGACAGAGCGCCACGCGTCGCTTCTCGCCACCGGAGATTTTCGTCACGTCGGCGTCGTCCGGCGGGCAGCGGAGAGCGTCCATCGCGATGTCGACGTTGCGTTCCAGGTTCCAGGCGTCGGCTGCGTTGATCCGGTCCTCGAGCGCGGCTTGTTCGGCGCCGATCGCCTCGTAATCGGCATCGGGCTCGGCCCAACGGGCCATGACAGCGTTGTACTGGTCGATCAGGGCCTGGACCTCGGCCACGCCGTCCATGACGTTGCCCTTGACGTCCTTGGTCGGATCGAGCTCCGGCTCCTGGCTCAGGTAGCCAACGGTGAACCCCGTTGTCAGGCGTGCCTCACCGACGAAGTCGTCGTCCAGGCCG
>JANMPD010000264.1:0-7871 GCA_031369685.1 Chloroflexota bacterium
CGTTGAGGGGCACCTGAAGGATGACCCGGATCGCCACCGGGACCGTCGGGTCGCCGGGCCGGATGAGCTGACTGTAGGCGGCATCCACGACGGCGACGAGGCCCACGGCTATGGCCAATGCGGTAGGAACGTGGGCGAGCCAGCGGACCACAACGGCGCGCCAGAGCCCGCCGGCAATCGGTTGGATTCGATCCTCGAGATCGTCCTCAGCGGCCGCGTCCCGGATCAGGGCGAGGTCGATCGCCGCGCCGACAACACCGGATAGCACGAACCAGACGAGCGTCACCGCAATCATCGACCCGACGAGGATGAGGAACGGGACCGATGGGCCACAGAACACGAACCCCACGAGGGTTGGACCCAGCGCGTTTGCAAGCGCCGCGGTACTCGGCAGCGGGATCAGCGGCAGCAGCACGAGGACGAGGCCTCCTCGGACGAGAAACGCCGCAAGCCCAAGGATCCACCAACGCGGACGCGACAGCACGGCGAGCAGCGAGAACCCGAGCCCTGAAGCAGCCGTCATCGGCGGGTGGCTATTCGTGGCGGTGGTTGTCTGTTCGTGGCGGTGGTTACGGCGCTGGCGTCGGACCGGCGAGGACATCGAGCTGCGCGAGTGCCTGGCGGACGAGTTCGATCTCGCGTCCATAGGCGGCGAAGTCGCCGTTGCGCAGGGCGGCCTGCGCGAGCTCGAAGTGAGCATTGGCGTAGGCGATGAGGCCGGTGACGTCCGTCGGGATGCCCGGTCCGGACGTCGGTGATGGCGTGCCACCGGGGGTCGACGTCGGGCCGTTCGAGGACCCGGGGGTCGGTGACGGGCCGTTCGAGGACCCGGGGGTCGGTGACGGGACAGCGCCAACAAGCTGATCGAGGGCTTCGGCCAGCGTTTCGCCCCAGACCACGGAGGTCGGCGATGCGACCACGATGCGCTGGAATTCCGGGAACGACGACGAGGTTGACTGGAGATACACCGGCTGGAGATAGATCAGTGTGTCGCCGACCGGGACCACGATGAGGTTGCCTCTCACGACCTTGCTCCCGGACTGGTTCCACAGCGTGATCTGCGCGGAGATCGTCGGGTCCTGATCGATCCGCGCCTCGATCTGGGCCGGCCCGAAGACCGTCGTGTCCGACCGGAAGCGGTAGAACCGTACCCCGCCGTAGTTCGCGCCGTCATTGCGCGCGGCTACCCAGGCGATCATGTTCGGCCGACCGACCGGAACCATCGGCTGGAGCAGCAGGAACTCGGGATCCGCCTCGCCCGGCATTCGCATGATCACGTAGTAGGCCTCGGACGGCAGGCTCTGGTCGTTGGTCTTGCCCTCCGGCACTGTCCACCGATCCTGGCCGCCGAAGAAGGTCTCGGTGTTCGTGACGTGGTATCGCCCGAACACCGCGGTCTGGATATTGAACAGGTCCTCGGGCACCCGGAGGTGCGACTTGAGGTCCTCCGGCATTTCGGACAGGGGATGGAACATGGTCGGGAACACACCGGCCCAGGCCTGCACGATGGGATCGCTCGGATCGGCGATGTAGAAGGTCATCGTGCCGTCGTAGGCGTCCATCACGACCTTGACGCTGTTCCGGATGTAGTTCAGCGATACCGGCGGCAGGCCCGAAGCTCCGAGTTCAGCCGGGTTGAACGGCTGAGCGTTCGGGAATTGATCCGAGGTCGTGAACGCGTCCTGGACATAGACAAGCCGGCCGGCATCCGTGACCACGACGTACGGATCCTTGTCGTACGAGAGGAACGGGGCGATCAGCTTGAGTCGGTCGTTGAGCGCACGATGCATCAACAGTTGGCTGTCCGCCGTCACCTGGTCGCTGATGAAGAGGTTCAGGTCGCGGAACCGGAGGGCATAGAGGAGACGCGAAAGGGTCGTATCGAGCCGGATGCCGGTGGCGCCGGTCCAGCGCGTCTGGACGTCGGTCTCGGCACCGGCCGAGTTGTCTCCCTGCGGATAGTCGAACTCCGACTGCTTGGCGCCGACGATCACGTAATCGGAGAGCGACTCGCCGAAGTAGATCCGTGGCTCGATGACGCTGGGTGCGCCGCCGCTCGAGACGGGCGGGAGGTCTTTCACGAGGAGAAGCGGCTGGCCCTCCCGGGTCACCTCGTTGACGGGGACCATCGCAATCCCAATGCCGTGGGTGTAGATGATCCGCTGGTTCACCCACCCGCTCGCATTGTCGGTGGCGGCCAGGTTCAGCTCGCGCGCCGACAGCATCACCTGGCGTTCCTTGCCGTCTATGTTGTAGCGGTCCGTGTCGACGTCCACGAAGTCGTAGTAGCGCCGGACGGTCTGAAGCTGGTCGAGCGTGTCGCCGAGCGGGCGGTAATCCCACAGGCGCGCATTGGCGAAGGTGGCCGATTCAGCGTCGATCTGGGCCTGGGTCAGCGGCGCGGACCCGTCATAGCTCCGTTCCTCCCAACCCTCGAGGCCATACGCCCGCCGGGTCATCGCGATGTTGTTGGCGATGTACGACTGCTCGAGGTTGTATTGGTCCGGCAGCACGACAAAGCGCTGGATGACCTCCGGGTACAGGCGACCGACGAACAGCGAGGCCAGGAACCAGGTCGCGATCGTCACGCCGAGCGGCCATGTCCAGCGGGTGAATGCGGCACCGACCAGGAAGGCCGCGGCAAACGCGGAGATGCCGGTCAGGAGGTCATAGGCAAAGAACTGGGCGTTCTGGTCCGTGTAGCCGACGCCGGCGGCAACACCACGGGCGGAGTACACGAGCTCGTACTTGTCGAGCTGGTAGCCGAACGCCACCGACAGGAGATACAGCCCGGCGAGGATCGCCAGGTGGACGCGCACCGCGGACGGCAGCGAGAACCCGGATCGGGTGAGCCCGGCCAGGTAGCGGGCTCCGGCGACGCCGAACGCACCCAGCACGACCACGTTGAACACCGTCTGGAGCGTCCGAAGGAACGGCAGGTCGAACAGGAACCAGGCGACGTTGCGGCCGAAGATCGGATCGACACTCGGTGCGCCACCGGCAGCCACGAATGGGACCCGATGGATCCACAGCAGGATCGTGTCCCACGACGCCGCGGCGGCTCCTCCGATGATCAGCGCCGCGAGGACCGACAGGCCAGACAGAACGATAGTGGCGAGTGGCGAGAGATCGGGCAGCGGGATGGGCTCGGCATTGATGGGACGCGGCATGCCGGACCGAACGCCGGGATCACCGGCCACGCTCGCCTCGCTCAGGCGTTGGAGGACATCGCCGAACGATGCCGGGGTGCCGTCGCCCGGCGGGGAGAAGCGATTTGCCAGCCAGAGATTGCCAAGAAGGATCAGGAGCGTCGCGCCGGCGCCGACCACGAAGAGGATGAGCGTCGCCCAGATCCGCGTCCAGAACACGGCATCGAACTGGACGCTGCGATACCAGATCGCATCGGTCCAGAACTCCAGGATACCGGCCCCGAAGAAGAGCACGACGATGACGATGCCCACGACCACGCCAAGGCGGCCACTCAGCGGATTCGTCGGGGTTGCCGGTCGTCGGCCGGTAGTGGAGCGGGGCCCTCGGGGGCCTCGGCCGTCTGGCCCCGTTGGCGGACGGAAGGGTTCGTTTCGGTCATCCATGTTCCGGCAGTCTACGACGGGGCCCGAAATTAGCCTGCGACCGGCTTTCCTGCCTGCCGATCCGGGCTGAGACGAGGATCGGGATCAGGGCCGCCCGAGTCCCTCGACCGCGCGTCGAAATGCGGTGAGGACTTCCTGGGCGAGGACATTCGGGAGCATCGTCGCCGCTCGCGTCGGCTCGAACTGGAAGCCGGCGCGGATCGCCAGGGGACAGCGCCAGGGCCGCTCGGGATCGTCCGGTGGAGCCAGCAGTCCGAGTCGAATCGAGAGCCGGCCAGCGTCCTCGAGGATCATGCCGGACAGGCCCCCGGCCAGGGACGGACCAAGGCGCGCGAGCGGCGGGTCGGGCGGCGGCCCGCCGGACGGCGCGACGTCCCGGAAACTCGCCACGCCGTCGTCATCCTGGACCCACAGCACACCCAGCCACCACGCATCTGGACCGGTCGTGGGGCGGCTCATGCCGGCGCGAAACACCCGGTCCCCGATTCGGAATTCCTGTTCACGGAGGTAGGACGGGCCGGGTGACGGGAGGCGGTCGGGCATCTGCGGAGGATACCGGCGTCAAACCGAAACGGTCCCGAGGTCTGGGCGCCAACCGATGGGCGTCAGCGCCGGCGGGCCCTCGATCAGACTGGGCGGTCGCCCTGTGCGGCCGGATCGTCGGCAAGTGTGTCGGCGGCGACGCTGGCTTCGTCGGCGGGAGCCCCTGGCTCGGATGCGGCGTCCACGGCAGGATCGATCGCAAGTTCGGCTGCCAGTTCGGCGCGCTCAGCCTCCATGCGCGCCTCGATGGCTGCAATCTCCATCCGGAGCATTTCGCGCCGGACTTCCTCATCGGGCGGGCTGACTTCGCGCTTCGCCTCTGGCGGAGCAGCCGGTTCCTGGTATGAGCCCGAAAGCCAGCCCATCAGGCCCGATTGCCGAGGCGGCGCCTTGCGTAAACCAAGCACGGCGTCGAGATCGACGCTCGTGACGCCGGGAACCTCGGCGTTGGTCTCCTCGCGAAGCTGGGCATTGCAGGACGGACACCGAGCAGCATCGACCGGATCCAGGATCGCGGAGCACCACGGGCAGCGCGGAATGTCGGCGGGAGCGGGCATGTTGTCGCCCTGTACCTGATCGGCCATCGTGCTCACTGTAGCGTGCCCTGTCACGAGACGAATAGCCCAGAAGTCATGCTCCGACCGGTCCCTACCGCCGACCTCCGGCGCCGGTCGAGGGGCGCTTGCATTCGGCCGAGCGCTGCGCAACGCTTCCGACACCGTGACCTATTCGATCGTCGCCCTGGACCCTGAAACCGGTGAACTCGGCGTGGCGGTGCAGTCCCGCTGGCTGGCGGCCGGCTCGGTCGTGCCGTGGGCTCGACCCGGTGTAGGTGCGGTCGCGACGCAATCGTTCGTCGACGCCCGCTACGGGCACGCCGGGATCGAGCTCCTGGCAGCCGGGCGCTCGCCGGGTGCAGCCCTGGCGGAACTCCTCGCGGCCGATACCGACCCTGCCGTCCGCCAGGTCGGCATCGTCGATGCCACGGGCCGGACGGCGACGCATACCGGGTCCGCGTGCGTGTCGGCGGCGGGCGATATCGCCGGGACCGGGGTAACCGTCCAGGCCAACATGATGGAACGGGCGACGGTCTGGCCCGTGATGCTCGCGGCCTATGAGCGCGCAGGGGGCGACCTCACCGATCGCCTGCTGGCGGCGCTCCGAGCTGCCGAGGCTGAGGGCGGTGACGTTCGCGGGCGCCAATCGGCAGGCATCCTGGTGGTACCGGGCAACGCCGACGCCAAGCCATGGGACGTCCGATTCAACGTTCGGATCGACGACCATCGGGACCCGCTCGGCGAGCTCGAGCGACTCGTGTCCGTGGCACGCGCGTATGAATCGCTCGATGAGGCGTTTGAGGCACTCGCGGTTGGCGAGGTCGAGGCTGCCGCCGTGTTCACCGAACGGGCCGCGGCCCTGGCGCCCGACGACGACCAGATCCGGCTTTGGCAGGCCGTGATGGTCTTTGAATCTGGTGACGAGACGCGGGGCCGGAAGCTGTATCGGTCAGCCCTGGCTGCGGAGCCGAGAGCCGGCGAGCACCTCCGACGGTTCGCCGCCGCCGGTCAGCTCCCGGGCCGCGAGCGACTGGTCGAAGCGCTGGCGCGCGACCTGCCCTAGCGCATCACTCCCATTCGATCGTGGCCGGGGGCTTGGAGCTGATGTCGTAGACGACCCGGTTCACGCCCGGGACCTCGTTGACGATCCGCGACGAGATCTTGCCGAGGACGTCGTAGGGCAGCTTCGCCCAGTCGGCGGTCATGCCGTCTTCCGAGGTCACGGCCCGGATCGCGACTACGTTGGCATAAGTCCGTCCATCGCCCATGACGCCAACGCTCATGACCGGGGTCAGGATCGCGAATGACTGCCACACGTTTCGGTACAGCCCCGCCGCCTTGATCTCGTCGATCACGATCCAGTCCGCGTCGCGCAGCGTGTCGAGCCGTTCAGCCGTCACCTCGCCGATGATCCGGATGGCGAGACCCGGGCCCGGGAAGGGCTGCCGCTGGACCATCGCATCGGGCAGGCCGAGCTCCGCGCCCACCAGCCGGACCTCGTCCTTGAACAGGTAGCGAAGCGGTTCGATGAGCTTGAACCGCAGGTCCGCCGGGAGTCCGCCGACGTTGTGGTGGGTCTTGATCTTCTGCGCCGTCTTGGTCTCGCTGGTCGCGCTCTCGATGACATCGGGATAGAGGGTGCCCTGGGTCAGGAAATCGATCTGGCCGAGCTTCGCGGCCTCCTCCTCGAAGACCCGGATGAACTCGTCGCCGATGATCTTCCGCTTCTGCTCGGGGTCCTCGACGCCCGCCAGCCGGGCGAGGAACCGCTCCCGCGCATCGACCATCACGAGGCGCATGCCGAGGTGCTGCTCGAAGGTCGCTCGCAGGAGTTCCGACTCCTTCTTGCGCATGAGCCCGTGATCGACGTAGATGCAGGTCAGCCGATCCCCCACCGCCCGATGGACCAGTGCAGCGGCAACCGCGGAATCCACGCCGCCCGATAGCGCGCAGATGACGAGCCCATCCGAACCGACCGATCGAGCGTGGTCATCGACTCGCTGCCGAATCTCCGCGACCGTCGACTCGATGAAGTTGGCCGGCGTCCAGGTCGGGCTGGCTCCGGCAATGCCGACCACGAAGTTCCGGAGGATGTCCCGTCCCCGGGGCGTGTGCACGACCTCCGGGTGGAACTGGATGCCATACAGGTTGCGCGAAGCGTCAACGAGGCCGGCGTAGGGCGTCGAGCCAGACTGCGCCGTTGAGCTGAATCCCTCGGGCAGTCGGGTGATCGAATCGCCGTGGCTCATCCAGACGGGTTGCTCTCGCTCGATCCCCGCGAACAACGGGTCGTCGGCCGTGATGGAAACCGTGGCCGGGCCGTACTCGCGATGGGTCGTGGCGAGGACATCGCCGCCCAACTCCAGGGCCATCAGCTGGGCGCCGTAGCAGATGCCGAGGACCGGGATCCGGCCACTCCAGACGGCCGGGTCCGGCTTCGGCGCTCCCTCGTCGTAGACCGACATCGGGCCGCCCGACAGGATGATCGCGGTCGCCCCGCGCGCCTCGATCTCCGCCATCGGCGTGTCGTGGGGCAGGAGTTCCGAGTAGACATTGAGCTCGCGAACGCGTCGCGCGATCAACTGGGCGAACTGGCTCCCGAAATCGAGGATGACCACGCTGCCGGGATCGGTCGTCGCGGGACGATCGGCCGCGGCGCGATCGGGACCCGGCGCATGAAGGGCGGTTTCAAGGTAGGCCTCGACTTCGGCGTCGTCCGGGGCGAGGACGCGATGGCCGGCATTGGCCGCCTCGCCATGGACCGTCTTTCCCTTGTCCGCCACGCTCGACGTCGCCCCTCCACTCCGCGCCCCCAGGGCGGTCCCATCTCGTCCTGCGCAGTGTACCGGGCCGTCGGGATACCCTTCCCGGCGTGACCACGACGCGCTACCCAATCCGCATTGGTGCCCGGTCGCGGGGCCTCGTCCGCGCCCTGTTCGGTGCGGCGCCGGAGACCGCGTGGGCCGAGGTCGATGCGGAGGGCCTGAAGGCACGATTCGGGCGCTTCCACCTTGAGACGCCGCTCGAGAACATCGCAACGTGGCGCATCGAGGGACCATTCCTGTGGATCACGGCGATCGGCGTTCGCATGAGCGTGCGTCATCGCGACTTGTCGTTCGCCGGGAGCCCGCATGGCGGGGTTCGGATGGACTTCCGTGTCCCGGTTGCATATGGGGTC
>JANMPD010000160.1:0-11510 GCA_031369685.1 Chloroflexota bacterium
CAGCGGGTACGCAGCCCTTATCGTCCGTGACGCGTACCAGGGCGGCCGATACGTATTCACCGGTTCAGACCTCGCAACACGGGCCGAATCAGTCGGCTTTGTCTCCAAGGGGGACATCATCTGGTATCAGGCAGGGACCCGGCTACGGCCCTACGGATACCCGTCGGGGTTCGTCCCGAACATCGTCCACCAGCACATCCTCATCCTTCGCAAGGACGCGGAGAAACGACCGGGAGGTACGCGCCGCGTTCTCTCCTGATTGCCGGGCACACCGTGGCCCCTGGCGCTCGATCCTGATCGGCGGGCTCACGCTGCGTTCGCTCCTGATCGCCGGGCTCACGCTGCATTCGCTCCTGATCGGCGGGCTCACGCCCGGAGGCCTACTAAACGATCCGGCGCTGCATCCCGCGGGCGGTCAGGAGTGCGGCGAGGGCATTCTCGGCATCCGGCGGGTTCGCGAAATCGTCGGCTTCCCACGGTCGACGATCGGACCCGAGCGGCTCCGTGAGCGCCGTGCGATGGATCCAGCCCTGACGGCCGTCCGGGCAGATGATCCGGCAGAAGGTCCCGCTGCGGCCCTCGACCTGAAGCTCGTCGCCGGCCGCGACCTCGCCGATCTGCGCGGAGCGAAGTTCGTCCGGGCGATCAAGGAGCGCGGCAACGGAGTAGCGAACCTGTCGTCGTTCCACATCCACGGGGATCCCCGAGGCCTGCCGCGGGAAGATCATCGCCGGCCTGACGGGCGCCGGATCGCGGATCGGATCGGCCTTGCGGGCAACCAGGAGGGATGGGCGGCGCCAGCGGGGCATCATGTCCTCGGGGTCCGGGAAGTCGGCCAGATCGGAATCCGGCGCGATACCCGTTCCATTTGCGGCGTGCGCATGGAGGACCTCGTCGGGTGCCGGCGCCTCTTCGTCCTTGCGCTTCTTGTTGAACAGCATGAAGGCCATCCAGGTCGAGATCGCGACCGTCGAGACGAGCACCGCCGGGGTGGTCGGGATGTGGCCCGGGCCTTGCAGTCCGAGCGCCGCGAGGCCGCCGTTGAACGGTCCGCGATAGGACGGGACGAATCTCGCTCCGGCACCAGCGCTGCCGTTCGTGGTCGAGTCCGTCCCGCTGACGGCACCGGCAGCGCCTCCAACGAACCAGCCGTCGCTCCAGGGTGTTCCACTGTGCCCATCGGACCCGGTCCTGAGCCCCGTGCCACCACCGAGACCAACGATCGCACCCGGCCCGCCCGATGACGTTCCGGACGAACCTCCAGTCAGGCCACGTTCGGATCCTGCTTCCCCAGGCCCATCTTCGTTTGGTCGTCGCGGACCGGTGGCGGAGTCGCCACCCGTAATGCTCGTGCCGCCCGCGCCCGTGAATCCGGTGCCCGAGCCTGACGTCGAAGCGGAGCCGGAGCCGCCGGCGGAGTCGTTGCCGCCACCGGAGCCCGCGCCGGTCGATCCGCCACTACCGGAGGTCGGGGTTGGTTTCGGCGCGGGTCTGGGCGTGGGGGTCGGCGTGGGGTCCGGCGTGGGGGTCGGCGTCGGGTCGGGCTGACCAATCGTGACCGAACCGCCGTCGGCCGTGTCGACGAACTTTTCCGTGTCTTTCGCCTCGAACCGGACCGAGGCCGTGCCGACCGGCAGCGTCGTCTGAACGGTGAACACGACGCCCTGTTTCCAGTCGGATCCGCTGGCAGACATCGGGAAGGTCGACGAGCCGACAACGACCCGGACATACGCCGGAGCCGATCCCTTGACGCTCCGATACGTGACGCCGAAGGTGATCAGCGTCGCCGTGGTACCCGTGCGCGGGTCGACGGATGGGTTCTCGAGCTTCGTCGGGCCGACGGCGGCGCCGAGCGCGGGCAGGACGAGGGCGAGGCAGAGCAGCCCGGCCCCAACCATGGCACCGACAAGTTGCAGGCTCAGCCGTGTCTGCCGATCGCGAACTTGCTGCATGCGGACTCCTCGCACGGGCGTCGTCGCCCGTCGTTGGCAAGAGTCTCGCCGAGAGCAGGGGGCGATGGCTATGGTACGGCTGTCTCAGGCGCCAATGGCCCCTTTGCCCCGGGCAGGCCGGAACGCCCGGCCTCCGAACCGGTTGCCGAGCCCGCCAACTCTCCACGGTCGGATCGCCCGAACGCACCATTCCACGTTGCGCGATGTCGACCGTCAGCCTTCCGTCACCCGTGGGATGGCCCAAAGGTGTGATGGTCTTTGGGCGAGCGATCGCCGAGGATGGACGCCATGCAGGTGATCGCCTCCGAGCGCCCCGATGTCGGTCGTCCAGGTCTCTGGCCGATCATGCGCGCGCTCATCGTCGGGAGCATCTTCCTGCTCGGGGCCAGCTTCCTGGCGTATACCGTCTTCGGGACGGGGCTCCTTGGCACCTTCACCCCCACCGGCCGGGCCACGTCCACGCAGGTGGCCATCGGGGCCATGGTCTGGGCATTCGGCCTGATCGCCCCGGCCGCCTTCGGCATCCTCGGGATCGTCCGCGTGAGCTCGGCGCTGGGATCGATGTCGGACCGGCGAATCCAACCCACGCCGGCGTACAGCGCCCGGATGGCACTCGGTGCCGACCATGCCGTGGCGACGCGCGTTCCCCTGCCGGATGGCAGCCGGATCATCCCGGAGATCGTCATCGGCCCATTTGGAGCTGCCGTCATCGAGGTCCTGCCCCCGGCCGCTGCGGTGCTCTCGCGCGGCGTGCGGAGCTGGGAGGTCCGCGTCGCCGACGGACGAACACACTTGATCGACCACCCGCTCGACCGTGCCTCACGCGACGCGGACCGCGTGCGGGTCTGGTTCGGGGGTGACGATGCGGACCACGTCGTCAAAGTCTATGCCGCGGTCGTCGGGATGGACCCGAAGGTTCAGCGCACGCCGAACTGCGCCCTCATCACGCCCGATCAGGTCGGACCGTGGCTGGTTTCATTGCCGGCCCAGCGCTCGTTCGACTCGGACCGCCGCGAGCGGATCATTCGCATGGTGCAGGCCGTCGTCTGAGCCGTTCCACGCCCGAAGGTCGCGGTGCGCCATGGATCAACGTCTCGCGTGGAGACTGGTTGGGATGGTAGGGGAGCCTGGGCTCGAACCAGGGACCGGCCGTGTATAAGACGGCTGCTCTTACCAACTGAGCTACTCCCCCAGGCGATCGTACACCCGGCCCGGATCGACAAACGGCCGGGCTTCAGGCTCCGGTCGGCCCCGTCATCGTCGCTCCAGCCAGACCCATCGTCACTGCCTCGACAGATCCTGGTCCCGGCCTCCGAGGATTCGGCTCGAAAGCACGCGGAGGCTGAACGGCTGCGATGTCAACGCGGGCGGCGGCGCCGAAATGGCCCACTCGGCCACCCTTCGATCCTCATCGAGGGTGGCGCGTTCCTCGTCGGTCATCGCCACGACGAGGGGCAGCTCATCGGGGTCGAACGGTCGATCGGAGTGTTCCACCATGATGACGGGTCGGGCGTAGGCCGGACCCCCAACGAGCTTCGGGAGGGCGACGTGGCGGGTCTCATCCATGGACACGTTCGGCGTCTACCCCCTGCCCTGCTGCGTTGGTCCGTGTTGCCAGTAACCTTACCGTT
This sequence comes from Chloroflexota bacterium, assembly GCA_031369685.1. Taxonomy (GTDB): domain Bacteria; phylum Chloroflexota; class Limnocylindria; order Limnocylindrales; family CSP1-4; genus UBA5189. The sequence continues at coordinate 3,584 of JANMPD010000160.1, forward strand.
CGGCGCGCGGCGACGCCACCGCGGACAGGAATTTCGGTGCGTCATGTCAACAGTGGACGCAGGACCTGGATGACGACGACGAGGACGAGATAGGCAATCGGGACCGACGCGAAGAAGCCAAGGGCGGCGCTCCACGCCGTCCGACGCGTGCCGGTCCCCGAGCCGCGCGGGCGCGGCACAATCAGGTAGGTGATCGCCGTGCCGACGACCAGCACGAGGATGACGTCCAGCGCCGCAAAGAGTGTCCGCAGGTCACCCCCGGGCAACTGTGCCCCTCGGGTCAGCGCGACGTCATAGGCGAGATAGGCCAACCCGAGGACCCCGGCAACGGCGAGATTTGCCCCAACGGCACGGACGATGGGCCGGGGAGCGTTGCGAAACTGACGCCATCGAACGTCCAGCCACGATCGTCGAGGCGGTGGAGCCGTCACGCTTCGCCGAACATCGGGAGGGCCCGGCGCGGCGGCAGGGATTCCGGGCTGTGTATCGCGAGCAGGCGAACGCCGTCGAGGACACGCTCGAGCTCGTCCTCGGTGTTGAAGAAGCCGACGCTGAGGCGTATCGCATCGAGCGACACGATGGTCCGGGCGATGACCGACGTCCGGAGCGTCAGTTCATCCAGCCCGGCCTGGGCCGGCCAGCGCCGGATCCGGAACGTGACGAGCGTGCCCATCTGATGACGCGGCGTCAGCAGCTCGACACCGTCGATCTCCGCGAGCTCATCCGCAGCTCGACGTGCAAGGCGAGCGCCGCGTCCATGGACGTAGTCGAGACCGACGTACATCGAGAGCCAGCTGACCGCCCGGGCGAAACCGGCGATCGAAGGTCGATGAAAGCCCGTGCCCTCGAAGCGCCGGGCGTCGCCATGCCAGGTGGCGCTGCCGCGGGAATCGGACGCCTCGAGCGCGAAGTGACCGGCAAAGGACGGCCGCAGCCGATCGAGGGCGGCGGGGTCAACCCAGAGGGCGCCCATGCCGTCGGGTCCGAGGAGCCATTTCTGGGCCGGGATGGCGTAGGCATCCGCGCCCAGGGCAGCCACCGAGATCGGGATCGCCCCGGCAGCCTGCGCGCCGTCGACGACGACGACGGCAGCGCGATCATGGGCAAGTTCGGCGATCCGGGCAATCGGGAGGACCGCCCCGGTCGACCACAGCACGTGAGAGATCGAGACCAGGCGCGTTCCGGGCACGATGGCACGATCCAGGGCCGCAACCGTGACCTCGTCATCCGATCCGTCGCCGATATCCGCGAACCGGACTTCGACGCCGATCCGGTCACGCAGCGCGTAGAGCGCACCCACCCCACCGGCATGTTCGTGGGTGGTGGTGACGGCCACGTCGCCCGCCTTCCAGTCCAGTGCCCAGATCGCGTGGTTCATCCCGTCGGTGGCCGCATGCGTGAGGCCCACCGAGCCGAGGCTCGCCCCGAGGACCGCAGCGACTCCGGCCCGCGCCTCGTTCATCCGGTCGAGCCCCTCGAGGTAGTAGTCGAACTGGCTGCGTCCGATGGTCCGCTCGTAGTCCGCGAGCTCCGACATCACCGCGGCAACCTCGGCCGGCATGGGGCCGACGCTTCCGGTGTTCATCTGGATCGCTGCCGCCAGCGACGGCAGAGCGACGCGCACCGCCGCCAACTTGTCCGTGTCGGCCATGAAGGGGGATACCACGGCCGTATGATACCGGCCATGCCCCACCGTACAGGCACCGGCGAGCGGCGCAGCACATGACCGGATTCGCGCGACCGGAACTGATCACCACGCCCGATTGGCTGTCCGAACAGCTCGGCCGTTCGGACCTGCGGATCCTCGACGTCCGATGGCGACCGGATGGCACCGGGCCCACCGTCTTTGCCGCGGGGCACATCCCGGGTGCCGTCCATATCGACTGGCGGAAGGACCTGATCGAGGCAGCCGAAGACGGCGTGTCCGGGCTCCGCCTGGCCGGGTCCGAGCAGGTCGCCGAGGTCCTCGGGCGCGTTGGGATCGGCGATGGCACGAGCCTCGTGATCTACGACGACACCCTTGGACTCTACGCGGCTCGCGTCTGGTGGAGCCTCCGCGTCTACGGCTACGAGTCGGCGCGGATCCTGGACGGTGGGATGCGGGCCTGGACGGCGGCGCGGCGGCCGCTCTCTCATGCAAGCTATCCGCCGGCCGCCGCAACGTTCACTCCCCGCGCCAATCCACGGTTGCGCCTGACGACGGCCGACGTCCGGGCGCTGCTCGGATCGCCCGATGTCCTGATCCTGGACGCCCGGGCTGCGGCCGAGTATCGCGGCCTCGAGGGCAACGCACGGCGCCTCGGCCACATCCCGGGCGCCCTCAACGTTCCGGTTGGAGCGATGCACACGCTGGGCAACCAGACGTTGCGCGATGCAACGGACCTCAAGGAGATGATCCTGAAGGCGAACGTGCCGCGCGGCCGGCGGATCATCGCGTATGACGGTTCGGGTGTCGCGGCGGCCCGGCTCGCGTTCGTCCTCGCGCTCCTCGGGTACGACGACGTCGCCGTGTACGACGGTGGCTGGTCCGAATGGGGTGACCGGCTGGACCTGCCCGTCGATCGCTGACGCGGGTCGAACCCGGGTTGGACGGCCTCAGCCTCCTGACGAGGTCGCAGTGTACGGCGAGAGGATCTGGGCGCGGGCGTGGTTGACCGCGAGCATCGGTGCGCTGGTCGGGGAGACCTCGAGAATCTCCGACCAGAACGAAGCCTCGGTGACCGGAAGGAACCGCCCGTGGAGCTCCTGGAGCGCATCCCGGATCTCCCGCTCCGGGAGGAGATGAATGCGGCCGGTCACACTGAACGGCGGAATGCTGACCAATGTCGCCTCCGCGACTTTTGGCGTCCGAAGCTCCGGCTGGGCGACGATGGCTTCGCTCGCGACGGCAAACAGGACGGCGGCGAGATTCACCTGGGCGTAGGGAGCGGAATAGCTCGACGTCAGTCCATGAAGCGGATCCATGGTCGCGTCCGACAGGACGAGGAACTCGTCGTCGTTCAGGTTGAGGAGGTCCGACAGACGTCGGTGCCGTGTCATCAGCTCGCCGCGGATCACGTACGTGTCCGTGTAGAGCGTCAGGCCAACGATCTGCTGCTCGCTGCCAAAGGTCGAGAACACCACGTCAGTCTAGCGCTCGGCGATGCGCGCGCTTGCCGTTATCAGCAGCTCCGATCCGAGCTGCAATTCGCTGAATAGCCGCTCGACGGTCTCGAGCGTATCGCCCTCGGCCGCGGACTTGTCGGGCCGAAGGCGGGCGATCCGCGGGAACCGGAGCGCGAAGCCTGACTTGTGGCGCTTCGAGCGCATGATCACGTCGAACGCGATCTCAACGACCACGCTCGGCTCGACCACTCGGTAGCGCCCGTGGATGCTCAGCGTATGCGCCGTGAACCAGGCGGTCATCTCCGCGATTTCCGCATCGGTCAGCCCGCTGTAGGCCTTGCCGATCGTGACCAGTCGGTCGTTCGCCGCATCGCGCACGGCAAACGTATAGTCCGACAGGACCCCATGGCGCTTGCCGTGCCCGACTTCGACGCCCACGACAACGCAGTCGAGCGTCGCGAGTGCCTTCTTCATCTTCAACCAGCCGTACCCGCGACGTCCCGGCGAGTAGAGGCTCGCCGGGTCCTTGACCATGAGGCCCTCGTTCCGGCGCGCCCGCGCTCCCGTGAAGGCCAGTTCGAGGGCCTCCGTCGAATCGGCGGTCGTGAGATGCGACAGGACGAACCGACCACCGGCCGCTGCCGTCAGGTCGAGCGCCTCGAGGCGTCGGCGCCGCTCGTCGAGCGGCTCATCGAGCAGTGGCACGACCGTCCTTCCACCGACGGGATCAATCGCCAGCGCGTCGAACGCGACGTAGACGACCGGCACCTCGGCCAGGATCGCCGCGGAAGGCGTCTTGCGACCAAGGCGCGCCTGGAGGGACACGAACGGGAGGACCACCCCGTTCTTCAAGCCGAGAAGCTCCCCGTCGAGAATCCCGTCCCAGGGCATGGTACGGCCGGCTTCGATGACCTCCGGATAGCCGGACGAGATGTCGTGCAGATCTCGCGAGAAGAGGCACACGATCTCGCCGCGCTTGTGCAGCTGCGCACGGATCCCGTCGTACTTGTCCTCGACCCAGACAACGGGACCGAGGCGGCGCACGATCTCGGCGGCGTCCTCGGCGGGCGAGGCGAGCATGAACTTGAGCGGGTTGAAGAGCGTCAGGCTGGCCGATTCGAGGGCACCGTCCCGGGCCATTACGGCGGTCCGCCCCAGGTCGCCACTCAGCATCCCGGCGCGCTTTACCGCCGCGAGGGGAGCATCGAAGGCCCGGGCGATGGCCGCTTCGACGAGGCCCTCCCGAAGGCCGATCCGGAGATCGCCCGACAGCACCTTGACGATGCCCAGCGCGGTGGCAGGGGCTGATCGTCGGATGAGGTCCGCGAAGATCGCCCCCTTGGCAGCGGGTCCGGATGCGCGCTCGATCTCGGTGAATGCGCCGGCCACCGCCTCGAGCCCCGGCTCGAGTGCCGGATCCGGCGCATGACCGGCACGCTTCAGCACGTCCTCGATCGCGAGTCCGAGGTCGGAGAACCGGTCATAGGCGGCGCCGAGGTCATCCGCGTTCGCCCCGGTCACCTCGGACAGGGCTGTTGCCATCGTCGCCCAGCCCAGGCCCGTGGCGCGCTGGTCCGTCTCGGCGAAGGCCCGTCCGGTCAGGAAGACGACGGCGATTGGGAGCTCCGCGGGTCCGAGCGTGCGCAGGTATTCGGCCAGGAGCGCCGACTTCTCGGAAGTGCGCGACGTGGCCGCGACGCGCCCGGCGAGCTCGCTCCAGCGACGCATGGCGGCGATGGTATACCGTGCCCTGATGGCGGGTCGCGTGTCGTTTCCAGCGTCTCTCGAGGGCAGTCTCGTGGTTCTCCGTCGCCACGTCCCCGAGAACCTCGAAGCCTTTCGACGCTGGTATGCCGATCCCGAGATCGCGCGCCTGGCCCGGTACACCGAGGGGCCTATGCGGATCGATGAAGTCGACCGCTTCTTCCATGCCCGCGCCATCGGGCCGGAATCGCTGGCCATGGCCATCCATGTGCGCGGGACCGATCGTCTTGTCGGGACCTGTGCGCTGAGCCAGATGGACGGGGACCATGGTTCGGCGCTCTATCACATCACGATCGGTGAGAAGGACGCCTGGGGCAACGGGTTCGGGACCGAAGCCACTCGCATGATGGTTGGCCACGCATTCGAGACTCTGGGGCTCCACCGCATCGCCCTGACCGTCTTTGCCTTCAACGAGCGGGCGAAGCGCTCGTACGAGGCCTGCGGATTCACCGTGGAGGGCCGGGCCCGCGAGGCCATCCGGCGCGACGGTCAGTGGTGGGATGAAATCCTCATGAGCATCCTCGAGTCCGAATGGCGACCGAAGCGCCAGGACGGTCGTGCGGCGCCCAGCACCGCCAGCGATCCAGAACCGGCGATCTCAGGGTCGACGCCGCGCCGTGGTGTCGTCGCCCGCATCACAGGGAGGTGACCGTGGCCTCGACGGGTCCGGCGGCGGAAGCCGCGCGCAACGCGTTTCGCGAACGGATGGATGCCAAGGGCCACGCGGTCGAGAATGCTCGTGCCGCCGTCGCCGGCCTCGAGGCGGCCTTTACACCGGGAGTCCTCGTCAGGACGCCCCTCCTCGACCAGATGCTCGGCGACCTGATGGTCGCCCTCGAGCAGGACGAGGGCCAGAAGCTGGGCGGCAAGAGCGCGGAGGCCGCCCGGTTCATCCTGCGTGCCATCTCCCGGGAACTCGACAACGCTTGAAGACGGGGCTCGACAAAGGAATCCATCGTGTCTGACCAGCAGGTCGCTACCGGCGCTCCCGAACTCGATCAGGCCGCGCATCGGCGCCTGGGGGTCGAGCTCTTCAACTTCGTCTGGACGCTCATCGAGAAGGCGGACCGCACCGCCGCCGAGATCGATCAGATGATCCATGCGGCGCATGCCTCGCGCCACCATTGGGGCTACGCCGGGACCAACGCCAACTTCGGCCGCGGGGAGTGGCAGATCGCGCGGGTGTATGCCGTACTGGGACGTGCCGAGCCGGCTCGGTGGCACGCGGCAAGGTGTCTCGCTTATGTCGAAGTGGCCATCGAAGCTGGTGAAGCCGACGACTGGGATCTCGCTGCGGCCTACGAGGGCCTCGCCCGGGCCGAGGCTGTGGCCGGTGCCGCTGCGGAATCGGCGCGCTGGCGTGCCATGGCCACGGACGCGCTCGGTGCGATCGCCGACCCGGCCGATCGGGAGATCATCGAGGGGGACCTGGCAGCCATCCCACGCTGAGATCAGCCTCGGAATCGCGACGCCGGCCCGGGATGGGCCGGCGTCGTTGGATGTCTGAGACCAGTCAGGCGGGCGTGCCCGCCGTCGTGGCCGATGGGTCAGTGCCCGGAGGGATACGTCCCCACGAGCACGTCTTGGTTCGGCGTCGTGACGCCCGGGTTGCCCCGGAAGTCCGTCCACACCGTCACGGTATTGCCATCGCTGTCGACGGCCGTCCCGGTGTAGTCGCCGATAAACGAACCCGAGAACAGGATGTACGGGTTCGACGACTGCGACGAGATCCGGTGCGTGGCGCCGAAGTTGTCATTCGACGTCTTGAGGGCCCAGTCGATGCAGACGACCGCGCTGGCGCGGCCGGCGTCGGTCGGAGGCACGAAGGCCCCGGTCGTCGTGTCCCGCTCGGTGATCCCGCACTCACGGTTCGCACCGATCGACGTGGCGAACTCGCGGGTGTAGTAGCCGACCGAGATGACCCCGGCATTGGCTCCGACCGACGGGAAGACCTTGTCAGCGCCCGTGGTCAGGCGACGAACCGAAGACCAGTTCGTGCCATTGGTCGTGGTGACGAGCTTGACCTGGTTCGACGTGACACCGACGAAGTGATCTCCGTCGTTGCCGCACGTTCCGGCGCCCTCGTTGTCGGCCCACACGATGGCAACGGTCCCGGTCGTCGGATCGATGGCCATCGACGGGTAGCTGTTCTGGCGGAATTGCTCGTTCGTCAGGGTCTGACGCAGCTGAGCCCCGATCTGGAGTGGATAGCAGTCAAGATCATCGAAGACCCGAGCGACTTCCGTGGTCACGAACTTCGTGCCCCCGTCGGTCGATCGCGCGACGACCATGGCGTCGTGGGTGTAGCCGCTCGACGGCGATGCGCCCTCGTAGGCCACATATAGCGTGCCGTTCGGTGCCATGGCCACCTGGGACCCCTGGTTGTACGGATGCGCTGCATCGGACACTTCCTTGACCGATGACCACGACTTGCCGCCATTCCTGGAACTCGCCATGACAATCGGGGACTTGATGTAGCCGAGTCCCTTGGGACCCTGGTAGAAGTTGGTCCAGGTCAGGAAGACGGTGCCGTCGTTGCCGACCCCGATCCATTCCTTGTCATAGAAGAAGTTGCCGGTCGCGTTGTAGGCCACCATGACCGGGGCCGTCCAGTGATGGCCACCGTCCGGTGACGAGGACACGGCCACGCCGGACATCGTGCGCGGGAACTTGTCGAGGTTGTAGGTCAGGTCCGCGAAATAGAGCGTCCCGTCCGGGCCGAAGGCAAGGACCGGATCGCCGCCGCAGCCGGTCTTGATGAACTGCCCCTTGGCGCCGGTGGGACCGGACCAGCCGGGCAACGCCACGTTGACCCAGCTCGCTCCGCCGTCGTCGCTGACGTACGCGAAGCAACGGAATTCGTAGCGGTAGTCGTTCGAGCTCGTGACGACGTTTGCTGCATTCGTCGGGTTGACGACGATGTTCTGCTCGTTCTGCGGGTTGTAGCAGGACGTTCCGTCGGCAAAGGCGAACGCCGTATCGCCAACGATGACGTTGTGTTCGTTCGAACTGAGCGCGTTGTAGGTGACGGTTCCATTCGAGAACGGGCTGAAACGGC
>JANMPD010000176.1:0-2948 GCA_031369685.1 Chloroflexota bacterium
CTCCTCTCGGTAGCCGCCGCGATGCCGTTCGGGTTCTCGCGTCAGCCGTGAGAGGAGTCCGGTACGTGGTCGTCTACGCGTATGCAGTCACGGACCGTGCCGTGACATTGGGCGTCGCGGAGCATACGCGGTAAATGCGGCGCTGCCTAGTCCTGAATTGTTAAGTGGTCGGTGGATAGGTCGTGTTCCAGGCATCTTGTGCCGTCGCGCACCTTCGTCCATGCTCAGCGACCAAGAAGGAGTGGAGGGAGGGGCGCGTGGTGGGTGGGCCGCTCGTTGAACTCAGCGATGGGGTTGTGACTTTGCGCGCTTGGGAGGCAGGAGACGCGCCTGCGGTCTTCGAAGCGTGCCAGGATCCGCTGATCTCGCGCTTTGTCCCGGTTCCGGTTCCTTACGCAATCGAGTCGGCCCACGAGTTCATCGGCAGGAGTCTTGCCGCCTGGGAAGGCGACGACGAGCGGCCATTCGCGATCGTCGATCACGGAACCGGCGTGCTTGTCGGCTCGATCGCTCGGTATGGTCCGTGGGGCCATCGTGCCCAGTTCGGATACTGGATCGCGCCACCGGTGCGCGGGCTCGGGTTCGCGACCCGTGCCCTGAGGCTGATCACAGATTGGACCCTCGAAACGACCGACCTGATCCGCCTCGACCTCTACACGCACCCGGACAACGACGCATCAAAGCGCGTTGCCGAGCGAGCCGGCTATGTGTTTGAAGGCGTGCGAAAGGCCTGGTACATCGACAGAGAGGGCAAGCCAGTGGACGCCGTCTTCTACGCACTCGTGCGTGGGGACCGCTCGCAGGTTCCGGACTAGGTCCGCCAGCCGGATCAGCGGCTCCCGGATTGCCTTCAGGAGTGGGGCGTCAAGGCTCCGCGGCCCAGCCCCGAACTCGGTCGACAGCCCTGGCCCATCGTCTTCGTCGTTTGAGGCGCTCGGCATCGCCCATAGCCGGTTCGAATCGGCGATCCAGAGCCCAGTTTGCCCCGACTTCTGCCTGGTCTTTCCAGTAGCCGACCGCGAGTCCGGCCAGGCCGGCGGCACCCAGGGCGGTCGTCTCCGTGACCACCGGCCGTTCGACGCCCGTGCCGAGCATGTCGGCCTGATCCTGAAGGAGGGCGTTGTTGCTCACGGCGCCGCCATCAACCCGCATGATCCAAGGTGCCGTGCCCGCATCGTCGGTCATCGCCTCGACGACATCGGCAGCCTGCTGGACGATGGAATCGAGCGTGGCTTTCGCGATGTGGGCGAGGTCGGTGCCGCGAGTGATCCCGAACATCGCGCCGCGCGCATCCGGATCCCAGTACGGTGCGCCGAGCCCGGTGAATGCCGGGACGACCACGACCCCGCCCGCATCATCGACCGACGCAGCCAGGGCCTCGATGTCAGCGGACGAATCGAACGCGCGGAGTCCGTCGCGAAGCCACTGGACCGCCGCCCCCGCCACGAACACGGATCCTTCGTGCGCATACAAGGCCGGACCACCCGGCGCCAACTGCCACAGGACCGTCGTGATCAGGCGATTCGGCGCCGCGACCGGCGAAGTCCCGATGTTGCGGAGCAGGAACGCCCCGGTTCCGTAGGTCGTCTTGGTGTCCCCCACCTCGAAGCACGCCTGACCGAACGTCGCCGCCTGCTGGTCGCCGGCAAGGGCGCCGATCGGGATCGGGGCGCCGAACACCGATGGATCCGTCTCCCCGATGACGCCGGACGTCGGCACGATCTCGGGCAGCATCGACGCGGGCACCCCGACAAGATCGAGCAGTTCCGCGTCCCAGGCGAGGCGGTGAATGTCGAACAACAGGGTGCGACTGGCATTCGAGACGTCGGTCACGTGGCATCGCCCGCCCGTCAATCGCCAGGCGAGGAAGCTGTCGACGGTGCCGAATGCGAGCTCACCCCGTTCAGCTCGAGCCCGCAGCCCGGGCTGTGCGTCGAGGATGTGGGCGATCTTGGGGCCCGAGAAGTAGGCATCGATGGGCAGGCCGGTCCGCTCGCGGAACAGGGGTTCGAGGCCGCGCGCCCGGAGCGCTTCACAGGCCGGCGCCGTGATCCGGCTCTGCCAGACGATCGCGTCGGCGATGGGGTCGCCCGTGGTCCGGTCCCAGACGATCGTCGTCTCGCGCTGGTTGGTGATCCCGAGAGCCGCGATCCGCTCCGCTCCGCCTACGGCCGCCACGACTTCGCGTGCGACCGCAAGCTGCGACGCCCAGATGGCCTCCGGATCGTGGGTCACGTGACCGGGCGACGGATAGCGCTGCTCGAACGGCTGCTGGGCCGTGGCAACTGGCCGTCCATCGCGTCCAAACGCAATAGCCCGGGACGAGGTCGTGCCCTGGTCGAGGGCGAGGACCAGTCGATCGTCGGCCACGGGCGAGCTCAGCGGCCCGGGACGCCGAACTCGACCCTCGCCGTCTCGAGGAAGGTCGAGGTTTCGGTCGCCTGTCGGGCGGGGTCCCAGCCGAGTTCCCGGCCCATGAGCTCCGCCACCCGCGCGGCAATCGAGGCGCCCCGGTCCGGCAGCTCCTGGACGAGGCGCATCCTTCGACTGAGCATGTCGTCGAGCGAGCCTGCCATTTCGTGGATGACGGCCCACGGGACCTCGGCCTCGAGCTGCTCGATGTCGACGCCGATTGGCCGGAGGAGATCCCGCTCTCGCCCGAACGCGATGACCGCGTCGGCGTCCGTCCCGTGGCGATCGACGAGCCGGCGAGCGAGGGCCTCGGGCAGGCCGGTTTCACGGGCGATGCGCGACGTCATGAGGGCCAGGTCGGCCACGGGTGCGGCCCCGACCAGGGCGAGGTCCGCCGTCTGCGACGGCCGGGCCTTTGCCTCCAGCGGGCCGAGGGCGGCGTCGATCGTGTCCCGCGCCATCACCCGGTAGGTCGTATACTTGCCGCCGCCGATCCGAACGACCCCCGACGGATCCGTGGTGACCTTGTGTTCGCG
>JANMPD010000177.1:0-1504 GCA_031369685.1 Chloroflexota bacterium
TGGCGGTCGCGCGTGAAGTCGTAGCCGCCGTTGGCGGCGCGCACCGGATCGCGGCGATCGGGATCACCAACCAGCGCGAAACCACCATCGTCTGGGACCGCGCAACGGGCCAGCCGGTTGCCGACGCGATCGTCTGGCAGAGCCGGATCACGGCGCCGGCCTGTGAAGCGCTCCGGGCCCGCGGCCTCGAACCCCTGTTCCGCGAGCGGACCGGCCTGCCCATCGATGCCTACTTCTCGGGCCCCAAGATCGCCCACATCCTCGATGCCCAGCCCGGTCTGCGGGCTCGAGCTGAGCAAGGCGAGCTCGCGTTCGGCACCGTGGACAGCTTTCTGGCCTGGCGATTGACGAGCGGGCGATGCCACGTCACGGACGTCTCGAATGCCAGCCGCACCCTGCTGTTCGATATTCACCGCCTGGCCTGGGACGAGGAGCTGCTCGATCTCGTCGGGGTGCCGGCGTCGATGCTTCCCGAGATCGTGCCGACGTCCGGGATCGTCGGCGAGACGGATCCGTCGTGGTTCGGCGGTCCGATCCCGATCGGGGCCTTGGTCGGGGATCAGCAGGCGGCGACGTTCGGCCAGGCCTGCTTCGAAGCGGGGGACACCAAGACGACGTACGGAACCGGGGCGTTCCTGCTCCGCAACATCGGGACTTCGCCGGTCGCGGCGCCGAATCGCCTGATCACGACGGTCCTGTGGCAGTTGGCACCGGGTGGTCCGGCCGTGTATGCGCACGAAGGATCCGTGTTCGTGGCGGGGGCGGCGGTCCAGTGGCTTCGCGACGGCCTCCGCGCGTTCGATTCGTCCGCTGACATCGAGGCCCTGGTTGCGTCGGTCGATGATGCGGGCGGGGTCGTGGTCGTCCCGGCGTTCACCGGACTCGGCGCGCCATATTGGGATCCGGATGCGCGCGGCGCGATCTTCGGGATCACCCGGGGCACCGGCCTCGCGCACATCGCCCGGGCAACGCTCGATTCCATCGTCCAGCAGGTCGCCGATGTCGTCGAGGCGATGACCGATGACATCGGCACGGCGCCCTCGATCATGCGTGTGGACGGTGGCGCTGCCGCCAACAACGCCCTCCTTCAGGATCAGGCCGACATCCTCGGCACCGCCGTCGAACGGCCAGTGGTCACCGAGACGACGGCCCTGGGTGCGGCCGGACTGGCCGGCCTCGCGGTCGGCTACTGGAAGAATCTCGAGGAGTTCGGCGCAACCTGGGCCCTCGATCGTCGATTCGAACCGGCCACGGGCGACGCCGAGCGCCTGAAGCGACGACGGCGATGGGCCATGGCGGTGGACCGAGTTCGGGGCTGGGCGGCGGAGCCCGGAGCCGTTCGCAGAATTCAGGACTAGGCAGGGCCGCATTTACCGCGTATGCTCCGCGACGCCCAATGTCACGGCACGGTCCGTGACTGCATACGCGTAGACGACCACGTACCGGACTCCTCTCACGGCTGACGCGAGAACCCGAACGGCATCGCGGCGGCTACCGAGAGGAG
>JANMPD010000179.1:0-1821 GCA_031369685.1 Chloroflexota bacterium
GGTGACGGAAGTCGTCGGCGTCCGCAGTGAGACGTCTGCCTTTCCGGCCGTCGTCGGTCCGCGAACCATCTTCGATGTCCAGACCCCGCTGGCCCGCATGACCCTTACCTACCGACATCGAACGCGCCGCTGGGCGATCGAAGGCGTCGACGAGGTGGCACGCGCCGCCTGACCCTGGACCGTCCAGGCACCAGACCGCCGCGGGCCGGATTCGGCCGCGACGCCCGCGGCGGAACATGAGAGAGCATTCATCGCACCCGTGGCGTGGACTCCCACGCGCCCATGGGTGGTGCCCACCGGCGGCGCTCCTCCGCCGCCGGATCCGTCGGTAGCGGGGCGAGCGTGACCATGTCGCGCTCGCCCCGTGCCCGGCTCGCCGCGTTGGCGGCTGACGCTCCCAGGCGTCCGACGGGCCTCACCCTGCGCAAGCCGCTTGGCGGTCCCACGCGCCTACAATTGGTGACGTGCAAGACAGTCCAACCCGATTTCGGGACCTGACGCTCGACGGATTCGTCAACGTCCTCGCCTCGGCGGAGCCCGTGCCCGGTGGTGGCAGTGCCTCGGCGGTGGCCGCGAGTCTCGGTGCCGCGCTTGTCGCGATGGTCGCTTCGCTGTCCGAAGGTCGACCGCGGTACGTGATGTATGCCGACGTCCATCGCCGCACGAAGGCTGCGGGTACGGAACTGGCGGATCGCCTTCTCAGGATCGCCGACGAGGACGCCGCAGCCTACGCCACGTTTTCCGCAGCCTTGAAGATGCCCCGCGAGACGCCCGACGAGCAGGAGGAGCGGACCGTCGCGATGCGAGCTGCTGCACGCGTCGCGTCCGAAGTTCCGTTCCGCTGTGTCGAGGCGTGTCTCGAGGTCGTGGAGGGGGCCGAGCTCCTGGCGGCGCGCTGCAATGTCAACGCGTCCTCCGATCTCGATGTCGCCGCGCTGCTCGCCGTGGCTGCAGCCAAGGGCGCCGCCGCCAACGTCCTCGTCAATCTGCCATCCGTCGGCGATGACGACTGGGCGGCAGATATTTCCGAGCGGCTCGAATTCCTCATGAAGCGGATCACGACCCTTGCCGCGACCACGCATGAAGTCGTCGCCGGCGGCGAACTCCGGGCCCCCGTGGCCAGCGGCACCCGCTCGGGCAGTGTTGCCTGATGCTGGCGTGACCGTTCAGGCCGGGGCGCGTCTCCTGGAGGGAGGCCCGATCGCCGACGAGATCCGGGCCCGTGTTGCCGTTGATGTCGCCACCTTCACGACCGAGGTCGGTCACCCGCCGGGCCTCGCGGTCGTGGTCTGCGGCCGGTCGGCACCGTCCATGGTGTACCTCGACCGCATCCTCAAGGCCTGCGCGTCGGTCGGCATCGACGGCCGGCTCGTCGACGTCCCGGGGGACGATCCCGCAAGCCAGGCTCGGGGGCTTGCGGCGGAGGTCCGGGCCTTGAGCGCCGATGACCAGGTGGCGGGGATCATCGTGCAGATGCCACTGCCCACGGGCATCGGCATCAGGATTGTGATCGACGCGATCGACCCGGCCAAGGACATCGAGGGCATCCATCCACTCACCGCGGGTTTGCTCCGGCTCGGGTTCGAGGGCTTCGTTCCGGCGACCGCGCACGCTGCGCTCGAAGTCCTCGAACGATCGGGTGCCCCGATCGTCGGGGCGGAGGCCGTCGTGATCGGCCGTTCCCCGGTTGTCGGGATGCCCGTTGCCTTCATGCTCGCCAAGACCGGCGCCACGGTCACCGTCTGCCACTCGCGGACCCGCGACCTCGCGGCCCACACCCGGATCGCCGACATCGTCGTCGTTGCGGCCGGGCATCCCGGA
>JANMPD010000206.1:0-1926 GCA_031369685.1 Chloroflexota bacterium
CAACCGGCCCCGCGCCCCGACCCCGCTCAGCCGGCCCCGGCCCCGCGCCTCAACCCCGCGCCCGCTCAACCGGCCCCGCGCCCCGACCCCGCTCAACCGGCCCCGCGCCCGCTCAACCGGCCCCGACCCCGCTCAACCGGCCCCGCGCCCCGACCCCGCTCAACCGGCCCCGCGCCTCGCCGGCCCCGCGTTCTACCAGATGTCGCCGACGGTGAAGCCGTCGGGGAAGGGATCAGTGGGATCGACGACGTACGTGGCCATCCCTGTGATCCAGGCCGTCCCGGTGATCGTCGGCACGACGGCTCGGTACGGACCGACCGACGTTTCCTCCACGAGATGACCGGTGAACACCGTGCCGAGGATGCCCTCGTGGCGGAACGCTTCGCCGACGTGGAGCCGACCCTTGGCGTGCAGGACGGCCATCCGCGCACACGTTCCCGTGCCACAGGGCGAGCGATCGATTGCTCCGGTCCAGGTCGAAGGGCGGTCGAAGTCGAGCGTGCCGGTCGAGACCGTGACCACGTTGCGCATGGAATTGGCCGGATCGTGGGCCGGCCCCGACAGCTGGCCGATGGTGATGCCCGCGAACGCGGGCTGCTCGGGATGGACCACGGGCAGCTGTTCGTTCGCGGCCGCCTTGATGAGCTCGGTGATCCGGGTGATGTCCCGCCCCTCATCGGGAGTCAGGCGCAGGCCGAACTGCTCAGCCTCGGCGATGACGTAGAACATGCCGCCGTAGCCGACATCGACGATGACCGTACCGAGCGTCGGCACGTCCACCGGCGTGTCGAGGTGCGTCGCGAACGCGGGCACGTTCCGGAACGTGACCGACGTGACCTTGCCGTCGCGGCACGCACAGCGGAGCCGGATCAGCCCGGCCGGTGCCTCGAGGACGAGCTCGGTCACCGGTTCGATCATCGGGATCATCCCCGTCTCGAGGAGGACGGTCGCCGTGCAGATCGTGTTGGTCCCGGACATGCCCGGGTATTCCACGTGCTCCATGATCACGTAACCGGCTGCCGCCTCGGGGTTGTTCGAGGGCAGGACGAGGTTGCAGTTCGCGGCCGGGTAGCCACGCGGCTCCTGGAGCATCCGTTTCCGAAGGTCGTCGCCATTGGCCCGAAGCCAGGTCATCTTGTCGAACATCGTCTCGCCCGGGACGTCGAGCACGCCGCCGACGATGACCCGTCCGGGTTCCCCCGCGGCGTGGGCATCGACTGCCTGGATCGTGCGTGACAGCCGCATGTCGTCTCCTACCGGCCTCGCCGCGTCTCGGCGACATCGTGTTCCATCTGGCGGCGCGCATCCCGCTCGGCGATATCACGACGCTTGTCGTGGAGCTGCTTGCCGCGCCCCAGCCCGAGTTCCAGTTTGGCCCTGCCGCGTCCCGTGATGTACAGCCGGAGCGGCACGAGGGTCAAGCCCTTCGCCTTCGTCTTGCCCAGGAGCTGGTCGATCTCGGACCGGTGGAGCAGCAGCTTGCGCTCACGCTTCGCCTCGTGGTTGTTCCGGCTCGCGGTGTCCCATGGGGCGATATGGGCGCCGACCAGCCAGGCTTCTCCCCGATTGATCCGGGCGAAGGCGTCGGTCAGGTTGACCTGGCCGGCCCGGATGCTCTTGATCTCGGTTCCGAACAGCGCGATGCCGGCCTCCACGGTGTCCTCGATCGAGTACTCGTGGCGAGCCCGTCGGTTCTGGGCAATGGTCTGCTCGGCCATCGGGAAAGGATGCTCCAGTCAGGTGATGCGAGTGAGAGCGACGTGGCCATCGACTCCGAGGGCTGCCGCCATCCCCGGACGCGCGAACGCCGGTCCTCGCGGACCGGCGTTCATTGCGGCTGCCACCCGCACGGAGAGGCCGGTTAGACGGACTGCTCCGGCGAGGTGGTGCAGCTACTGAGATACGACACTGCACATCACCTCCTTT
>JANMPD010000268.1:0-1945 GCA_031369685.1 Chloroflexota bacterium
TTCTACCAGTACGCCCTGACATCGCTCGATCGCGGCTACGTTCCGCTGTCGGTCAAGGACTACGTGCGCGACTACTTCAGCTCACTCGAGCCACGCGAATAGCAGCGGCAGCGGCGCCCGACCGCTCCGCCCCGGAGGAACCCATGGATACGACGATCGACGCACCCACCCCGGCAAGGCTTGCGCCCGAGGCGTTCGCCGAACGGGCGAATGCCATCGAACGCGAGGTCGGGCGCGTGATCGTCGGACAGCGCGAGCTGGTTCGACAGACCATGACGGCGCTCCTGGCCAACAGCCACGTGCTGCTGGAGGGCGTTCCGGGCCTCGGCAAGACGATGCTCGTCCGGACCATTGCCGATGTGATCGACTGCGCCTTCAGTCGCGTCCAGTTCACTCCCGATCTGATGCCCGCCGACATCACCGGCACGAACATCCTCATCGAGGAGGAAGGCCACCGGATCTTCCGGTTCCAGCCTGGCCCGATCTTCGCGAACCTGGTCCTCGCGGACGAGATCAACCGGGCGACTCCGAAGACCCAGTCATCCCTCCTCGAGGCCATGCAGGAACACCAGGTCACGGTGGCCCGCCAGCGCTATCCGCTCGATCCCCCGTTCTTTGTGCTCGCGACCCAGAACCCGCTGGAGATGGAAGGCACCTATCCCCTCCCCGAGGCGCAGCTGGACCGGTTCCTGTTCAAGGTCCATGTTCCGTTCCCGACCGAAGAGGACCTGATCACGATCATCGAACGCACGACCGGTGTCGATGCGCCGACGGCCAGCAAGGTCTGTACCGCCGTCGAGATCGTGGAGATGCAGCGGCTCGCCCGGGGCGTGCCGATCGCGCCGCACGTCACGGCCTATGCCGTGGCCCTGCTGGCGGCAACGCACCCGAATCAGCCCCGCGCACCACAGATCGTACGTGAGTACGTCCGCTACGGCGGCTCTCCCCGTGGTGCCCAGGCCCTCGTGACCGCCGGCAAGATCTACGCGCTGCTCGATGGGCGGTTCAACGTCTCGATCGACGACATTCGGTCCGTTGCGCTGCCGGCGCTTCGGCATCGTGTGATCCTCAACTTCGAGGGTGAGGCTGAGGGGATTACGACCGAGGCGGTGGTCAACTCGATCCTCGACGCAGTACCCGCCCCGTCCGTCGAATAGCGCCGCGGCCCGGCGCACCGAATCGAGACCATGGACGAACCGACCGGGCTCCCTCTGCCGCCCGAAGCCAAGGCTCCGCGGCGGGATCGCGCCGGGGCGCGGCCTGCATTCCTGCCGTCCGACATCGATCCGACCGTGTTCGATGAGTCGTTCCTGCGCCAGCTGGAGCGCCTCCAGGTCATGATGCGAGCCCCCGTGCGCGGCGGGCTCAAGGGTGGGCGGCGGTCCGTCAAGCGCGGACAGTCCGTGGAATTCGCGGACTTCCGGGACTACTCGTTAGGGGACGACCTCCGCCAGCTGGACTGGAACGTCCTGGCTCGCCTCGAGAAGTTGTTCATCAAGCTGTATGTCGAGGAAGAGGACGTCACGATCTCGTTCCTCATCGACACCTCGGCCTCGATGGCGGCGGGCCGGCCCGGCAAGCTCCTCTTCGCCCAGCGTGCCGCAGCCGCACTCGGATACATCGGGCTGGCATCCGAGGACCGCGTGGCCGTCACGTCGCTCGGCGGACGCGTGGCTCGTCGCCAGGTGGCGCTACGCGGCTCAGGGCGCGTCTTCCGCCTGTTGTCCGCCCTGTCGAACATCTCGATCACGGATGGCCCCACCGACCTCCAGGCCGCTGCCCGGCATGCCGGCGCCCAGCTGTCCGGCCGCGGGGTGATCGTGTTGCTGTCAGACCTGCTGGACCTGAACGCGGATCGCGTGATTCGCGAACTGGCGGCGACCGGGTCGGAACTGATCATCCTCCACCTGCTGTCACCGCAGGAACTCGACCCGGCCATCGAGGG
>JANMPD010000231.1:0-6674 GCA_031369685.1 Chloroflexota bacterium
AACCGTCAGCACCGTGCCCCCGATGAACAGGACATGCGTGGCGCGCCAGGCCATCGGGTGACGAGCGACGATCGTCAGGAAGGTCTCCGGCGGCGCCGTCCACGCCCGGACCAGGTAGGGATCGCCTGCCCCGATGCCGAACGTGAGGGAGCCGATGACCAGGAGCCAGCCGGTCATGTGCGCCGCGTCCACGTCAACTCCCCTTCGATCCGCGGCGGAGATACGCTACCAGGCTGACCGCCGACAGGATGCCGAGGGCCACGCACACCCAGTTCGCGATGTCGGACAGCGGGGCAGCCGTTGCACACGGGGTGGGGCAGAAGACCGCCGCGGTCGTCGCGCCGAACAGGATCGGCAGGAATGCGAAGCCGAGACAGGCGATCCCGCTTCGGCGATGGCCGCCGGCGAACCCGATGAGCGCCGCTACCCAGCCACCGAGGATGGCGACGTATACCGCGAGTGCGACCGCGTTCGCCGCCAGGTCGGGGATCTCGTCGGGATACACATAGCGGAAATCGACGATCGAGCGACCGAAGAAGGCGAGCAGGGCCGCCCACGACAGGACGAGTGCCGTCCTCGGTTCGCCAGCCAGATGGAGGGGACCGCGCGGCTCTGAAGGCGTCACTGTCTCCACGGCTACGCTCCGACCGCGGCGAGCGGCAGTGCGTGGATGGACTCCGCCGACGGCTCCGCGTTGGACCCGAGGACGTGATCGGTGATCGCCCGACCGACGAGCGCCGGGTCGTCCAGCCACGGGAGGTGGCCGCCGGTCGGCACCTCGACAAGCTGACCGGATGTGAGGGCCGCGACGCGACGGGCGACATCAAGGCCGCCAAACGGGTCGCGCTCGCCCCATGCAAGGAGGACGGGCTGCCGGATCGCGCGGAGCTCGTCCTCCTCAAGGTGCCAGCGGCGGCCGCGCAGCCCGAACGTGTTCCAGAGCAGGCCGGACCAGTTCTCCGCAAAGCCCGGCTGCGATCCCACCGCGACGCCGAGTTCCACGAACCCGGCGGGCTGCCGCTCCATCGTCGCCCGGCTCTGATTCATCCGCTCCAAGTTTCGCAGGAGGCTCTCACGGTCCTGGCCTGCGGCGCCGACAAGTCGCGGTCCGAGCACGGGCAGGCCCATCAGCCGGAGCGCCAGCGGGCCCGACGTCTCGAGGACGTTGGCCGGGCATCCGAGGAGCGCAAGCGACTCGACACGTTCCGGGCGATCCAGGGCGAGCCACGTCGCCCAGGTGCCGCCCATCGAGTTGCCGACCAGCGCGGCCCGCTCGACGCCGGCGGCATCGAGCACCCGTTCGAGGACGGTCACGGCGTGGCGGCGGAGATCGACCCGCCGGTGTCCGAGGCCCTCGCTCAGCCCGAAGCCCGGCCGGTCCACGACGACGGCGCGGATACCAGGGAGAAATGGAAGGAGCGGCGCGAACACGGCTCCGTGAGCCCCGCCACCGTGAACGAACAGGACCGGCCGCCCCTTGCCGGTTTCGACATACCGGACCCGGAGCGGCGTGGGCGCTTCGATCGTCACCCACGATTCGCGGCGCTCGCTCCCAAGGCCTGCATAGAGGCGGGCTTCAGTCCGCTCGAACTCATCTCGTGGATCCATCACCCTGCCCTCGTGCGTATACTTGACGGTGTGTAAACTAGCAGGATGGTTGACAGGATGTCAAGAGTGAAACCGGCGGACACGCGCACCCGGCTCCTCGACGCGGCGGCTCGGCTCCTTGTCGAGCGCGGGTATCACCAGGTCGGGATGGAGGAGATCGCCCGGGCGGCGGGCGTCTCCCGGCAGGCCGTCTACCAGGGCCACTTCGCGTCAAAGGCGGATCTCCTGTTGGCCCTCGCCCGGCGATTCGACGACGCGCCCACAGTCGCGGCCCAGATCCGACGGTTCGAGCACGTTGCGGACGCAGTCGACGCGCTGGACCTCTCGGTCGAGGTCGTCGCGTCGATCGAACGCGAGATCCACGACATCGCCCGGGTGTTCGAGGCCGCCCGGCTCGACGATCCTGCGTTCGAGGCGGCCTGGCAGGACCGGATGGCCCAGCGTCGACGGGGGGCCGCGCAGGTCGTGGACTGGCTCGAACGGGAAGGTCGCCTGGCCGAGGGCTGGACCCCGGACGAGGCGGTCGACTTCCTCTGGACGCTCAATGCCGTCTGGACCTATCAGGCCCTCGTCGTCGAGCGCGGCTGGACGTGGGACCGGTATGTCGAGCGTCTCCAGGCGATCGCTCGGGCGGCCCTCCTCCGACCTGCGTAGGGGGGTCTCTCCTGAGCCGGGCCGCGGTCGGGTCGAAGCGGTATCCCTCTCGCCGGTCGTGTCCGCAGACTTGACGTAACGGGGTGGCCGTGAACGAGAACGGCCACCGCGTCATCCTCGCGTCGTTGGAGTAGCAACCGACGACACGGGGGACGCCATGACGGCCGAGGACACCATGTCGCTGCTCGATACCCTGCGCAAGGTGAGCGCCCAGGGCGCAGGTACCCGTCTCTCACTCAGGGGCGGCTGACGCGGGGCTCACCCGGCTGCTGGTGATGAGCCCCAAGATCACCGCGGTCACCGCGAGGAGCGCCTTGAGGGTCAGCCCGTGCGCTGAGGCAATGGCGCTCAGGCTGTCGCCCACCTTCACGGTGACCGTCACGATCGGCGGCCGGAGGGCGACGGGACCGTCGCGTCACGCGCTTGAGAGCCCGGCCGCGACCAGCCACTCATCGCGACCTTCGATCGGGATCTCGTGCGTTGCTAACGCGCGCCCACCACCTGTCGGGCGCCATGATCTTCGCTGCTGGTGCTGGTGGCAGCGGTGTCGCCCGCGCTCGTGCTTCCGGAACGGGGACGGCGTGCGTCAGCGGACCGCGCGTGCCGGGATCTCCACGGATTCGGCTAGCACGACTGTTCCTAGACACTGAACGGATGTTCTAGACGAGGTGGTCAGCGGCAATGTCGTGGATCTGGTCTAGGGTCCGATGCCCCAGGTCCGAGTCTCGGGATCCCAATGTCTGTCGCGAATGCCCGCAAAGACCGGATCCAGGAAGGCCGTCACCGATGCGGCCGCGCCCTCGGGCGTCGCGTCAGAGAGGTCCAGCTCGGCTCGCCATCGCTCGTACGGCCTCCGCCAACCCGTCGGCGGCGCGGGCATCGTGGGTGGCCACGGGTGCGTCGCCCGATGCTCGAACGTCGCCACACAGGCATCGATGAGGGCATCCGAGCGAAATGAGAAGGTCTGAGCGAACCACGCAAGATCGACGAGGTCTCGGGCCCGGGTGTTCTCCACGTCGCGTGGCAACGTAAGGGCATGCAGCTTCTCGGCGACGTGTTGGGCGATCGGGTAGACCGGATAGCGAGCCTGAGTGAAGCCGAGGCGCTCGACGACCGGATCCGAGAGGTGTGCCTCAATGTCGCCGACGATGACGTCGGCGACGCTCACATCGACCTTGAACCGGACGAGTATCGAACCCGCCACACGGACGACGACGACGAACCGTAGGCCACCGCCCGGCGGCCCCTGAAGCGGTGTGGCCGCGGCGGCGGCCTCGTAGCCGAAGTCGTCGCCGAGATCGATGGCGAAGCCAGCCGCGAGGAGCCCCGTCGCCTCCTCGATCTCGGCCTCGATCTTGAGATCGAGGTCCTCGGTAAAGCGAGACTCCTCGGGACGCCGAAGCTGGTTCGCGTAGCCGCCCTTCACGACCCAGGATCCCGGCGGGACCGCATCGAGCAGGCGGGCGAGGAGTCGATCGATGGCGACGACCAGATGGATCCGGCGCACTGGAACGCCAGCCCGTCTCGCCTCGGCAGTCATCCGCGCCAGAAGACTCGCTCGTCTCCCAGCGGGCGTCGAGCCGCGGTCCGGGCTCATTGCAGTGCCTGGCGGAAGAGCCGGTGCTCTCTCAGTCGAGCGATGTCCTCGGTCGTGAGCAGTGCGCGATCCCTTGCCTCTTGCGCGGCGTCGATGAGCTGGTCGGGGTCAGAGCCGATCCGTGCCGAGTCGAGGAGCGCCCTTCGCGCCGTGCTGACCCACAGTCCGTCGCGCAGGGTCCGGTCCTGGTCCGCGTGATACCTCGATCGGTGCAGTCGGATCCCGGCTCTGGGACCGAGCCGGGATGACTCGGGAATCGTGAAGTGGATGGCGGTCGGGATGATGTCCGACAGTCCCAGCAGGCTCAGCGCCGTTTCGTGGCTGAACGTGCCGAAGGGGGCGATGGCCTGGAGCGCGTAGAGGTCATCGTTGGATTCGGCCGGCCAGTGGGGTAGCCGATACAGGCCGTACCCGGCTCGCGCAGCGGATCCGTGTTCCGCCCGCCAGGTGAGTGCGCGGCGGCTGATGCCGGCCGCCGCCGCTTGTGCGCTGGTGAAGTACCCGTGCTGATGGGCAGCAGTGGCCAGCAGGTCTATCCATGACATGCGCGAACGTTACGGGAAATGTTACATTTGCGCAAGTCCACACTATCGTGTGCTGGTCTGAGTGTCGGGACGGCCGGGTGTCGCCACAGGGATCGCACCGGGATCGCACCCGGTATCGCGCAGTCTAGATACTCGTATCGAGCATTTGACATGCGCGCTGTGTCGTCAGACAATCGCGGCATGGACACCATGGACGGGAATGCGTTCAACGAGGCCCTCGACGCTCTCGGGGCGCTCCTGACCTCGCGCGGACACCGTTACGCGGTCGTTCTGATCGGGGGCGGCAATCTGTTCCTGCGGGGTGTCATCACGCGCCCGACCAACGATGGCGACCTGCTCGGCGAACGCGACGCGAGTGGCTCGGTCGTGCGGATGGATCGTCTGCCCGGGCCGCTCGAGCGGGCGATCGCCGATGTCGCCATGACGTACGGCCTCAAGGATGACTGGCTCAACCTCGGGCCGGCGGCGCTGCTTGACCGTGACCTGCCGCCGGGCTTCGAAGCCCGCCTCGAGGGGCGCGACTACGGCCCGGGGCTCACCGTGTGGCTTGGCGGCGAACACGACCTGATCTTCTTCAAGCTGTACGCGGCGGCCGACCACTGGCCGGCCCAGGACCGGCACCTCGAGGACCTGCGAAAGCTCCGGCCGACACGGAACGATCTCCTCGCCGCGGCGCGATGGTCGCGAGGCCACGATCCCTCGCCCGGCTATCGCGCGCTTCTCGTCGCGACGCTCGTCCACCTGGGGATCGAGGATGCCGACGATGTCCTCGAACGGTAGCCTCGAGGAAGCGCTGGCGGGTCGCATCGCCGCGGGCTGGATCGCCCTGGGCGGCCAGCTCGCGGGAGCACCCGAGACATCGGTCGTCGACCTCGAGGCGCTACTCGCCGTCACGAGCCGCATGTCGCCCGTGATCGACGCGCGGACGCGGGACGTCGCCCTCGACTGGTGCGTCCGGTACGGCACCTATATCAGCAGCGTGCGCCTCGCTCGGGTGGCCAAGGAGATGGACGCCGCGGAGCAGGTCGCGGCGTTCGCGGCGCTGGTCGCCGCATCGGGCGGAACGCGCTGGTCGGTCGCTGGCGACCGGCGAGCCCAGCGACACGAGGTGCGGGACCGCGTGCTGGTCAAGGACCTCCATTCGGACGCCCGCCTGACCTGGAGGCTTCGAGCGGCCTTCGGGGTGTCGGCACGCGCGGACATCCTCGCCGCGCTCCTCGTGAGCGATCCGCGGAGCACGATCAGCGATCTCGCCCGACGGACGCGGTACGCGAAGCGAAGTGTGGCGGTCGCCGTCGAAGCCCTGGCGTTGGCCGGCCTGGTCGAGGTCGATCGCATCGGGCGGGTCGATCGTGTTCGGCTCGCCCCCGATGCGCCCGTCCGGGCCTGGGCGCCCGGGCCGCGCCAGGTCTCGGCCGTGGACGTCGTGTCCCGGTGGTGTGTCGCCGTCGGCGCCGTGACCGTCCTCGCTGCGACCGAGGATGCGCCGGCCGCGGTCGCAGCGATCGAGCGGCGCGTGTCGGCAGACGCGTTGCGGCCAGCCATCGTTGCTGCTGAGCTGCCCATGCCCGACCTGACCATCCTGGGCGAGGCTTTTGCGCGCGAGTACGAGCGCTGGGCCGACCTCCTGGCCCGATCTATCGCACGGGATCGATAGAGCGCGGCGATCACTACCAGCTGTTGGACCGGTCGGACCGACGACAGTCACGGCGCGCTTGACCCGGGCCATGCTTTCGGGCTCCGGCAGACGGGGGTCCAGGATCCACACGAGCTGCGCCGTAGCGTCCCGTCAAGCGCGGTAGAGTGGCAGTCGAGCGTGTGCAGGAGTGGTACTAGCCCACGTGTGAGAGTGGTAGTCTACGGGCCATGGACTACCGGCCCAGGCTCGTGGACGACCTGATCGACACGTTGCTGGCCGAGCTGCCGGCGATCTTCGTGACGGGGCCGCGAGCGACCGGCAAGACCACGACCGCTGCGCGACGGGCGGCCACTATCGTGCGCCTCGATCGTGAGGCCGAGGCAGTGGCGGTCAGGGCCGATCCCGACGCCGCCGTACGCGGTCTTCGCGAACCGGTCCTGCTCGACGAGTGGCAGGTCGTGCCGGGGGTGCTTGGCGCCGTCAAGCGGGCCGTGGATGCCGATCCCCGGCCCGGGCGCTTCCTCGTCACGGGGTCCGTCCGGGGCGACCTCGACAGCGACCTGTGGCCAGGGACCGGCCGGCTCACGCGGGTCCCGATGTACGGCATGACCGTCCGCGAGCAGGCAGGCGC
>JANMPD010000236.1:0-3169 GCA_031369685.1 Chloroflexota bacterium
GATGTGTCGTGGTTCGTCCGGACGTCCTCGATGAATGCCTGGACATCGAGCTTCGACCGGGGGTCGAGGCCCGTCGTGGGTTCGTCGAGCAGCAGGAGCGTCGGGCTGGTCAGGAGGGCGCGCGCGATGGCGACCTTCTGCTGCATCCCTCGGCTCATCTGCTCGACCGGTCGATCAATGCGCTTGCGCGCGATGCCGAGTCGTTCGAGGATCTCGATCGCCTCACGGCGGGCCCGTCGAGCATCCAGGCCGTACAGCCGGGCTGCAAAGAGCAGGTTCTCCATCGGGCTGAGCTTCTTGAAGAAGGCAGCATCGACGCTCACGCGGTTGATGAGCCGCTTGACGGCCATCTCCTCGCGCTGCAGGTCGTGCCCGAACACCTCGACCCGACCTTCGTCGAGCGTGAGGAGACCGGACACGAGCCGGATGAGCGTGGACTTGCCCGAACCGTTCGCCCCCAGGATTCCGACGATCCCGCCCCGCACGAGGCGGAGGGAAACGTCGACGATCGCAAGGACGGGACGCTTCGATCGACCCACCTGAAAGCGCTTGGTCACCCCCTCGACGAGGAGGGCCGGAACGGCGGCTTCGATCCCTTCGGCCGGGGCCGCGACGGCCAGGCGTTCCGGGGCAAGGTTCTTCGATTGTCCGCGGAGCGTGGCGGTCATAGTGGTTGGTCCTTTGCCTGGACGCTGACCGAGTGGCAAGCCACCGGGTTGGCCGAGTCGAATCAGTGCGATGTGTCGGGTTCCGGACATCAAATGAGCCGCGACCCGATCCCGGTGCCTTCGCATCGGGTGGGCTCACGGCTCACGGATGGCCTCGACGTCTCGAGAGCATCAAAAAAGCCGGGGGCCCGACTGGCCCACGGCTCGTGGTTCGCTGCTGGAGCGGAACTACCGCCCGACAACTACCTCGACGAGGGCACAGATCTCCCGCGATCGGCAAGGCCGATGGGCGCGATCGTGGGCACGAAGAAGAGCTTGTTGCTCATCTGATCTCCGCCCTCCGTACAGGTGGTTTCGGCGCGGAACCCGCGTCGGTGGCGGAGTGTAGGCGTCGGTCCCGGTCGATGTCAACTGCCAGCCGGGGATCCGGGTTCGGCGCCCCTGGCAACAGGCTCGCCGGCCGTCGACCAGTCGCTGTAGCTGCCGGGGTAGAGGATCGGGCTGGGGAGTCCGGCGATGCGCATCGCCAGCGCGTTGTGGCACGCGGACACGCCGCTCCCACAGGAAGTAACCATCGGGCTGGCGGACTCGGCGACGTCGGCGAGACCGTTCGTTACGGCCTGGAGGCGAAGTTGTCGGAAGCGGTCCGCGAGCTGTGATGGCCGGAGAAATCGACCGTCCGTGCCGAGGTTTCCGTCGACCGGCGCGTTCAGGGCCGTCGGAATGTGCCCGGGCGTCGGATCAATGGGCTCAATCTCGCCCCGATACCGGGGGCCCGCTCGCGCATCGAGGAGGACGACCCTGCCGAGCTGGGCAGTCAGTCCGGCCCGGTCCACGACCCGGCCCCAGCTCGACCGCAGGTGGAGCACCGCAGCCGGCGGGTCACGACGTTCCGAGGATAGGGCCCGCCCGTCAGCCACCCACGCCTGAATGCCACCGTCCAGGATGGCCGCGCCACCGTTGCCGCCGGTTCCGAAGCCCAGATCATCGAGCATCCACCAAAGTCGCGCGGCCACCCAGCCGCCGACGTCGTCATAGGCCACGACCAGGTCACCGTCGCCTATCCCGTGGGCTGCGACGATGGTCGCGAATGCCGATGGATCCGGGAGCGGATGCCGACCCGGTCCCGAGGCGGCCACGAGTTCGGTGTCGAGATCCACGTGGATCGCGCCCGGGATGTGCCCTCCGTCGAACGCGGCACGACCGGTGCCCCGCGGCTGGCCGAGGTACCAGCGAACATCCACCACGCGAAGATCGGCGCGGCCCGCCCCGATCCAGGCGGCGAGTTCGGCAACCGAGACCAGGGGCGTGTGCATCGTCGGAGTATGCAGCGGCCGGGCGCGAGACCCTCTGCTATTCTTCGGCCGGCACGTGGCCTTCGGGCCCGGCACGGCGGTCGCTTCGGCGGCCCCATTCGCTCCGGCGTAGCTCAGTGGTAGAGCGGGCGACTGTTAATCGCTTGGTCGTAAGTTCGAATCTTACCGCCGGAGCCATTCAACGCGGCTCTTCCGTGCGCGTTTCTTGACGCAGCGGGGTCTCTGGTGCTATATCGTGGCGCGATATAGCAGCAAGAAGGACCGACGTCATGTCGTTGCGCGAAAACATACATGCAGGTCGCTACTCGACGATCGTCCGGGTGCTGGTGATCGCAGGTGTCGCGATTGCCCCGGCCCTGTTCGCGATGTCGTTCGTGGTTGGTGCGAACCTCGAGGACCCGGGCCATCCCCAGTTCAATGCCGCGTCGGCTGTTCTGCTTCTTGGCGTCGCCTGGCTTGCAGCTGTGCGGGGTCCAGCCACGATCGCTCGCCGCTCCGTCGCCGCGGCCTGCATCCTGTTGGCGGTGGCGTTCCTCGTCGAGGCAATCGGGGGCTTCGGATTCGATCTCCACGGGCGCAATCAACTCGCGATCGCGCACGATCTGGGGTTGGGAGCAACGGCACTCTCGCTACTGGGCGCCGCGATTCTTCTTGCCATCGCGGCTGGATCGAGTGTTGCCTCGCGGTCGTCCGCTCGATGGCTCTCGATTCTCGCGACCCTGGGGTCGGGCGCGATCGGACTGTTTCTGGTGAAGACCCTGGTCGGTTTGTGATGGCCCGCGAAACGAGGTCGGCTCGCCAGGAAGCCTGATCGCTCGTCGAACGACGCCGGCGGGTCGCGCGCCGCTTCTTCTGCGCATACATGGCGGCATCCGCGGGCGGGTCCGGTCTCAGACACTTCTCACGCTGGACCGGCACGATGGATCCATGAACGCGACCGTTCTGCCCAGCCCATCGCCATCTTCCACCGGGACCCGGCGGATCGTTCCGCTACCCCGGGTGTGGTCGATCACCGGGCGCGACATCGTCGTCCTGCTGATCGCAAATGGCCTCTTTGTCATCGCGATGTGGGTCCGACATGGGGGCCTGGCGCAACTCTCGACGCCCGGCGGCACATGGATTGCCATCGGCCAGGTGACGGGTCTCCTGGGCACCTATATGGCCCTGCTCCAGCTGATCCTCATG
>JANMPD010000281.1:0-2045 GCA_031369685.1 Chloroflexota bacterium
GAGACGTGCCTCTCACGCTCGACAGGGAGACCGTCGCGCGCATCTGGCCATCGAGCTCCCGAGGCTCGAGGAGTGCTCGCACTGTCATCAGCCGAAGCAGGGCCATCGGGCCTGCCCGAACTGCGGGTATTACGGCGGACGACCGGTCCTCGAGCTGAAGACGGCCAAGGACGAGCCCGCGTCCTGATCCGGTGACCACCCTCGCCGTCGCGCCGGAGTCGGACGCCACCGGGGTCCGAATCGCCGTGGATGCGATGGGCGGAGACCACGGCCCGGCTGAAGTCGTTCCCGGCGCCCTCGATCACGCACGTGCCCATCCCGAGGACCGTGTCTTTCTCGTCGGCGACGAAGCGCGCATTCGGGCGGTTGCCGGCGACCTGCCCGCCAACGCCGCGATCGTCCACGCGTCCCAGGTCATCGAGATGGACGAGCATCCGGCCCGCGCCCTGCGCGAGAAGAAGGACGCATCCGTCCTCATTGCCTGTGAACTCGTGCGAAACGGTGACGCCGACGCCGTCCTGACCGCCGGCCACACGGGAGCGGCCATGGCGGCAGCGGTTCTTCGAATCGGCCGACTTCCCGGAGTCGACCGGCCGGCGCTTGCCGTTCAAATGATCCGGAGAGGCGCACCGTTCGTGCTCCTTGATATCGGTGCCAATCCGGATTCAAGTGCCGAGAACCTCGCCCAGTACGCCCGAATGGGCGCGATCTTTGCGGAGCGAGTCCTGCACATCGAAAACCCGCGGGTCGCGCTCCTGTCCATCGGCGAGGAAAAGGGCAAGGGCGATCTCCGCATTCAGCAGGCGACCGAACTGCTCGACCTGTCAGGGCTCAACTTCGTGGGCAACGTCGAAGGCCGGGACCTGACAGGGACCCTGGCCGATGTCGTGGTGACCGATGCCGTGGCCGGCAATGTGGTCATCAAGTTCTTCGAAGGGCTCTCCACCTTCATCTTCGATCTCTTCCGGGCGGAGTTCCGTGGCTCGCTTCGCGGACGCCTCGCCTACCTGCTCTTCCGGCCCGGGATCGGGCGGATCCGATCGGTCTTCGACTACGAGAAGGCAGGCGGATCACCACTCCTCGGTGTCCGCGGTTCGGTGATCATCACGCACGGCAGCGCTCGACGCCGGATGATCGGCTTCGGCTGTGGCGTCGCAGCGGATACCGCCCGAACCCGCGTTCCCGACCTCATCGCGGCTGCGCTCCAGGAGGCGTCCGAACGCGCCAAGGCGGCCGGCCCGCCCTTGGCCGCCGCAGCAGGTGAACGGGAGTTGTCCCGGGAAGACATCCCCGCAGCCGCGGAGCGGATCATGGAGCCAAACGCGTGACCGGTCCGACCCTGTCGGTTGGCCGAGGGGTCATCGTCGAGGTGGCACGGTCTGCGGCCCTCGAGGTCCCGGGCGTCCTCCGGGTTGCGCGCGCCGGACCGGCGTGGCGCTCGTTCTTTCTCGGGCCGGCCGTGGCCGTGCGGACCCATGGCGATCGGGTGGATGTCCGAGTGTGGGTCATCGCGCGGCCGGGCGCCCGTCTATCGACGGTCGGGGCCGACACGCGCGTCGCCGTGGCCACCGCGATCGAGCGGTTGCTGGGCCTGAATCTTGGTTCCGTAACGGTGATCGTCGATGGCATCGGCGGCTGACCGCCTTCGAAGTCGGCGAGCAGCGCGCCGGACCGCGCTGGCCGCGGTCTTCGAGGCCGAATTCGGGCAGAGAACAGCCGTAGCCGTCCTCGAGCGCGACCTCGCGGCATCCGAGGGCGACCCGGAGACCGCCGAGCTGGCCCGCATCCTGGTCGATCTGGTCGTGGAGCACCGGGACACCATCGATATCCGAATCGGGGAGGCGGCACCGCGCTATCCCGTGGTATCGCTCGCCCGGATGGACCGCGCGCTGCTCCGATGCGCGATTGGTGAGGTGCTACACTCGGCCACGCCAGCCCGGGTGGCGATCGCCGAGTGGGTCGAACTGGCGAGAACCTACAGCGGAGATCCGATGCGTCGTTTGATGAACGGCGTACTTGGTCAGATCGCACGAGACACCCCCGGC
>JANMPD010000280.1:0-14944 GCA_031369685.1 Chloroflexota bacterium
TCCCCGGTTGTCGGGATGCCCGTTGCCTTCATGCTCGCCAAGACCGGCGCCACGGTCACCGTCTGCCACTCGCGGACCCGCGACCTCGCGGCCCACACCCGGATCGCCGACATCGTCGTCGTTGCGGCCGGGCATCCCGGACTCGTGACCGGTGACATGCTCAAGCCCGGTGCCGTGGTCATCGACGTGGGCATCAACGTGGTCGATGGCCATCTCGTCGGTGACGTCGACTTCGCGTCGGCGCGCGAGGTTGCATCCGCGATCACGCCCGTCCCGGGCGGAATCGGGCCGCTCACCAACGCCCTGCTTCTGGCTCATCTCGTACGGGCCGCACAGAAGCAGGTGGCCGCGCGCCAATCGAACGACCCCCAACCTGCCGCGAAGGCCGCAGCCCAACCCACCGCGAAGGCCGCACCTCAACCCGCAGCCCAACCTGCCGCGAAGGCCGCACCTCAACCCGCAGCCCAACCCGCCGCGAAAGCCGCACCCTCAGGAGACGCATGAGCTTCCCGTCCGACCTCGAGATCGCCCGATCCGTCACGCCGCGCCCGATCCTCGACGTCGCCCGGGACCTCGGGTTGCGCGACGACGAAGTCGAACCGTACGGCTTCACCAAGGCCAAGATCCGCCTGTCCGCGATCGAGCGCCTGGAGGCCGAACGGCCGCGTGGCAAGTACGTCGTCGTCACCGGCATCACCCCGACGCCACTGGGCGAGGGCAAGAGCACGACCACGGTCGGCCTGGCCCAGGGGCTCAACAAGCTCGGCCACAAGGCGGCGGTCTGCATTCGACAGCCGAGCCTCGGCCCCGTGTTCGGGATCAAGGGCGGCGCTGCCGGCGGTGGGTACAGCCAGGTCATCCCGATGGAGGATTTCAACCTCCACCTCACCGGTGACGTCCACGCGATCGGAGCGGCTCACAACCTCGGCGCCGCGTTCATCGACAACCACATTCACCACGGCAACGCCCTGGGGATCGACGAACTCGGCGTGCTCTGGCCACGCGTCGTGGACATCAGTGATCGCGCCCTTCGCAAGGTGGTCATCGGCCTCGGCGGCCGTGACAACGGCTACCCGCGCGAGAACGAGTTCGTGATCACCGTCGCTTCCGAGGTCATGGCCGTGCTCGCGCTCGCGCGCGATCTCGCGGACCTTCGGGCGAGGCTCGGTCGGATGGTCCTCGCCACCACGCGTGCCGGTGAGCCGGTAACCGCCGAGGACCTCAAGGTCGCCGGGTCGATGGCGGTCCTCCTGACTGAAGCGATCAAGCCCAACCTCCTCCAGACCCTCGAGGGCGGGCCCGCCTTCGTGCATTGCGGACCATTCGCCAACATCGCCCACGGCAACAATTCGATCCTCGCCGATCGCGTCGCCCTCGCGACGAACGACATCGTGTGCACCGAGGCAGGGTTCGGGGCCGACATGGGCGCGGAGAAGTTCTTCGACATCAAGTGCCGCGCCTCGGGGATCCGGCCCGATGCCGCGGTCATGGTCGCGACCATCCGGGCCCTCAAGATGCACGGCGGCGTCGGCAAGATCGTGGCCGGCAAGCCGCTCGATCCGGCGCTCCAGCAGGAGAACGTGGACGCGGTCACCCGCGGCGCGCAGAATCTGGCCAAGCAGATCGAAAACGTCCTGCTGTTCAACGTTCCCGTTGTCGTGGCCATCAACGCCTTCCCGACCGACACCCCAGCGGAGGTCGAGGCGATCCGCCAGGTCTCTCTGGCGGCCGGGGCACGCGCCGCGGAGGTCGCCAACAACTGGGCCGAGGGTGGCGCCGGCGCAACGGACCTCGCGGCGGCGGTCTGGGCCGCCGCCGAGGAAGGCGCCCCGAACTTCGAATTCCTCTACCCGAACGACATGCCGCTCATGGACAAGATCGAGACGATCGCGACGCGGGTATATGGCGCGGACGGTGTCGACTACCTGCCCGCGGCCAGGAAGCAGCTCGCCCAGTACGAATCGCTCGGGTTCGGACACCTGCCGATCTGCATGGCCAAGACGCAGTACTCGCTGAGCGCCGATGCGGCCCTCAAGGGTCGCCCGAGCGGGTTCCGCGTCCCGATCCGGGAAGTTCGCCTGTCCGCCGGGGCAGGGTTCGTGACGCCGATCGCGGGCGAGATGCGGACGATGCCGGGGCTGCCGTCCAGGCCGGGCGGCGAGAACATCGATCTCGACGCCAACGGCGACATCGTCGGGCTGTTCTAGTCCGTTCATCCATCTGGGTCCATCAGGGTCGCGGACCCGGAGGTATGCCATGACATCCAGGATCGAATGGGTCGGCAGCCAGTGCCGCCTGCTGTCGAGGATCGCCGACGAGTTCGATGAGACCCAGCCGTTCAAGGGCCTGACCATCGGCACGGGGATCCACCTCGAGCCCAAGACCGTTGCGCTCCTGCTCACCCTGAAGCGCGGCGGCGCGCGGGTCATCTCGACCGGGAACCTCAACACGACCCAGCCTGAGTCGGTCGCCTATCTGAACGCCCACGGGGTCGAGGCCATCGGCGAGCCGACCCAGCACGATTCCGTCCGCAACGAGTACCTCGACGAGATCCTCGATGCCGAGCCAGACCTGATCCTCGACAACGGCGGCGACATGTTCGCGCGGTGGCTCGATCGACCGTACGACCGGTTGCGCGGCGGGACCGAGGAGACGACGAGCGGCCGCATCCGCCTCGCGCCCCTTCGTGAACGCCTGAACCTGCCGATCCTGGTGATCAACGACAGTCCGATCAAGCAGTTTGCCGAGAACCGGCACGCGGTCGGCCAGAGCACGATCGAATCGTTCCTCCGGATCACGAACCTGGCCACCAACGGGCGCCGGGTCGTGGTCTTCGGCTACGGCAGCGTCGGCAAGGGCGTGGCGCTGAGCTTCCAGCGCGCCCATGCGTACGTCAGCGTCCTGGAGCGTGATCCCGTGCTCCGCATGGAGGCGATGTGGGACGGCTTCATGGTTCCCGACCGGGACGAGGCCCTCGCCTCGGCGGACATCATTGCCACGGTCACGGCCGCGCGCGATGTCGTGACCGCGAGGGACCTGGCGATTCTCCAGGACGGCGCGATCCTCATGAACATCGGCCACCTGCCGGTCGAGATCGATGTCGCCGGCATGGCCGCCCATCCATCCGTGGCGTCATTCGGCCCGACCGATGCCGGGATCTCGACGTTCTCGATGCTTGACGGGCGCCGGATCCACCTGCTGACCGACGGCCACATGGTCAACCTGGCGGGCCCGCGGCCGCTCGGGAACACGATCGAATCGATGGATCTCGGTTTCAGCCTTCAGGCGCGCTGCCTCGAGGCCGTTGCGAAGGGCCAGGTCGGACGGGATTCATGCGTGGTGCCGGTGCCCCGGGCCATCGACGAGTGGATTTCCGAGGCGTACGTGGAGCTGGCCAGGGTCCGGCCCGCACCAATCGCGTAGGTGCCGAGGGCCGCGCATCATCGTCGGCCGCGGGCCTATGCGTTAGTCGGCGGTGGTCCGATGCGTCAGTCAGCCGCGGAGCGCGAGTGCCGGAGCGCGAGTGCCAGCGCGCGACTGCCGGAGCGCTGGCGCGAGCGGGATCCGTCAGCCGAGCCAGCCCGCTGCCATGGCGAGGACCAGGGCCACCAGAAGGCCGCCGATGATCCCGATCAGGCCGGCACCCCAGGCGGCCGTGTTGACCGGTCCGAGCATATCCCCGTCCCCGTGGGCATGGTCGTCGTGACCATGGTCCTCGCCGTGGTCTCCGGCGCCATGCGGGCCGACCATCGCGTCGCTGCTGTGCGGGTCCTGAGCACTCGTCATCCTGGTTGGCTACCTCCGCTCCCGATCGTACACGCTGAAGCCTAGAATCGCGACGTGATCAGGCCCCAATCGGAACCGCCCCAGGACAACGGCCTGCTCGCGAGCCTGCGCGGGCTCGACGCCGACGGGCGCCTCCTTTTTCTGACGCGGGTCCTCCGCATGTTCGGCTACGGATTCCTGGCCGTCGTCCTGGTCCTGTATCTCGCGGCCCTCGGGCTCGAGGCCTTCGCGATCGGCGCCATCCTCACGCTGACCCTGGTCGGAGACACGTTGATCTCGCTGTGGCTGACCACGAACGCCGACCGCCTCGGGCGTCGACGCGTGCTCGTCGTCGGGTCGCTGCTGATGCTCGGCGCCGGGCTGCTCTTCGCGGCAACGGACTGGCTGCCGCTGCTCGTCCTCGCCGCGACGATCGGGGTCATCAGCCCGACCGGCAACGAAGTCGGTCCGTTCCTGGCCGTCGAGCAGGCAGCGCTCAGCCAGGCGACCCCCGACAAGCGCCGGACCCCGACGTTCGCCTGGTACAACCTCGCGGGCTACGTTGCGACGGCGAGCGGGTCGCTGGCGGCCGGGCTGCTTGCCCAGTCGCTTCTCGGGTCAGGCCTCGCGCCGGTCAATGCCTATCGGGCGATCGTCATCGGCTACGCGGTTGTGGGCCTGGCCATGGCCCTGGTCTTCTCGCGAATTGGCCCCGGCGTCGAGGCCCCGATCACGCCGCCGGCGGACGACGGAATTCGGCGACGCCTGGGCCTGGGACGGTCGAAGGGGATCGTCGCGCGCCTGTCCGTGCTGTTCTCCCTGGACAGCTTCGCGGGCGGGTTCGTGCCCCAGAGCCTCATGGCCTACTGGTTCCACCTCAAATTCGGGGTCGAACCCGCGGTCCTCGGCACGATCTTCTTCGGAGCCAATCTGCTGGCCGCGGTCTCGTCGCTGTCGGCCTCGCGAATCGCGGCGCGGATCGGCCTCGTGAACACGATGGTCTTCACGCATCTGCCGTCGAACGTGCTGCTCATCCTGGTGCCACTGATGCCGACCCTTCCGGTGGCGATCGCCCTTCTTCTACTCCGATTCACGCTCAGCCAGATGGACGTGCCGACCCGCCAGTCGTATGTGATGGCCGTGGTGGAACCGGGCGAACGATCCGCCGCGGCCGGGGTCACCGGCATCGCGAAAACCGCCGGTGCAGCGCTCTCACCGGCCCTGTCGGCGCCCCTGATCGCCAGTGCCGGACTGATGACGCTGCCCTTCGTGATCGCCGGGGGCTTGAAGATCGTCTACGACCTGTTGCTGTGGCGTGCCTTCCGGGCGAGGCCAGCCCCGGAGGAACGCAACGGCTGACGCTGGTCCGTGCCCCGTCGCGGGCCGCGTGGCGGTGTAACGGCCTGTGCCGGTTCGAGTGCCGTGCCTCGGGCCGTGCCGGTTCGAGTGCCCCCGGGCCGGCCCGGCCCGCGCCCGCCCGCCCAGCCCGGCCCGGCCCGCGCCCGCGGCCCACGCAAACTCTGCGAATTTCATACGTGCGGCGTACGAAACCGAGGCCGTCATACGCGGGGCGTAAGAACTCGACGAAATCGTGCCCGGTTGAGGTCCGGAAGAGCCGATTCGACCCGTCGGGACCAGGAATCGGGCCCTACGCGCCTGGAAATCGTCGATTCGTTACGTGGGACGTATGAAATCGGCCATCCTGATCCGCAGCCGATGCTCCAGGCGTCGACTTCTTACGTGGGGCGTATGGTGGGTCACTGGCGCGCGCGCCCGCGAGGCCCACGCTCCCCGGCAGCGCCGGGCCGAGCGGGGTTCAGCCTTGGCTCGACCTCTTCGGACGTCCCGGCATGCCGAGGCGCCACCAGATGAAGAAGGCCACGCCGACGACCACGAGGACCGCGATGGCAAGGTCGAACGGCTGGAGCGCGTGGCGGATGTCGACCCATCGCGCGCCGAGCTGCTGGCCCGCGAAGACCAGCAGGATGGACCACAGGAACGCCCCGGCCGTCGAGTAGAAGATGAACTTGCCGAGATGCATGCGCGCGACCCCGGCCGGGAACGAGATGAACGTCCGCACGATCGGCAGGAGTCGGCTGAAGAACGCGGTGGCCGGTCCGTACTTCTGGAAGAAGTGATCCGCCAGTTCGATCTCATGGGGCCGGATCAGCAGGTACTTGCCCCAGCGTTCGAGGAACGGCCGGCCGCCCCACGCCCCGATGGCATAGCCGACCAGCGAACCGAGCGTGTTCCCGATGGTTGCAAAGATCACGACGATCCAGAACTCCCAGCGACCGCCGGTCAGAGGCTCCAGGGCGGAGGCGTCCGAAACGAGAAACCCGGCATATGGGAGGATGAGCTCAGAAGGGAGCGGAACCATCGCCGATTCGATGGCCATCGCGACCATGACGCCGAGGTAGCCGACCGCCCCATACAGCGAGTTCAGGAACGGAATCACGATCTGGTCGATGAAGGCGAGCAACGGGTCTCCTCGTTCGAGATCCGGGCGTGATCGCCCGGTGCAGGGGGCCGGATGCGGAACCCCGTCGACGGGGACGCGGGGAGCATAGCCCGACTATCCTGCCTGCGTGACTGAACCCAACCTCCAGGCAAGCGACTCAGCGCCTCGCCGTGCGGCGAGCGACGGCCCCGTCGTCCTGACGGGCGCGGACCTCACCATCGACGATGTCGAAGCCGTTGCTCGCCACGGGGCGCACGCGGTCCTCGATGAGCATGCACGCGGCCGGGTCCAGGAAGCCCGCGATGTGATCGAACGCCTCGTCGCCGAGGGAGCCGTCGTGTACGGGGTCACGACCGGGTTCGGGGCCCTTGCCGATCGAACGATTGCCGCGGCCGACGTCGAGCGACTCCAGGAGAACCTCCTCATGAGCCACGCCGCGGGAGTCGGCGATCCGCTGCCCCGCGATGTCGTTCGGGCGATGCTCTTGCTCCGAGCCAACACCATCGCACTGGGCCACTCCGGCGCCCGTCCCGAGGTCATCGATCGGTTGCTCGACTTCCTCCGGCTGGGGATCCATCCCGTGGTGCCTTCGCAGGGCTCGGTAGGGGCCTCGGGCGATCTCGCGCCGCTTGCCCATCTCTCGCTCCCGATGATCGGACGGGGCCAGGTGGAGATCGCCGGCCGGGTCATGCCGGCTCGCGAGGCCCTCGCCGAAGCCGGGCTCGAACCGTTGGTCCTCGGGCCCAAGGAGGGGCTGGCCCTCCTCAACGGGACGCAGCTCATGTCGGCGCTCGGGGCCCTGCTGCTCGCGGATGCGGACCGACTCGTTCGAACGGCCAGCACCGTGGCGGCGATGACGGTCGAGGCCATGCTCGGGACCGACGTCGCGTTCTCAGCCGCGTACCAGCTGGCCCGGCCGCACCCGGGGCAGATCGCCGTCGCTGCGGAACTGCGGACCCTGCTGCTTGACTCGGGCCTTCAGACCTCGCATCACGCGTCGCCGCACAAGGTCCAGGACCCGTATTCGCTCCGCTGCGTTCCGCAGGTCCACGGCGCGGTTCGCGATGCGCTCGATCATCTGCGCCGCGTCCTCGACATCGAGCTCAACTCCGCGACCGACAACCCACTCGTCTTCCCGGGCGGCGGCGTGGCCGACCCCTCCGCGCTGGCCACCGGCGGTGGGCTGGTCATCTCGGGTGGCAACTTCCATGGCGAGCCGATCGCCCTGGCCCTCGACTTCGCGAAGCTCGCGATTTCCGAGCTCGGTTCGATCAGCGAACGACGCACGGCGCTGCTACTCGATCCGCATCTCAACGGCGGCCTGCCCGCTTTCCTGGCCCCGGCTTCCGGTCTCGATTCGGGCCTGATGATCCTGCAGTACACGGCGGCCGCGCTCGCGTCCGAGAACAAGGTCCTGGTCCACCCGGCGAGCGCGGATTCGATCCCGACGAGCGCCAACCAGGAGGACCACGTTTCGATGGGACCGATTGCGGGACGGCACGCTCGGACCGTGCTTGCGCACGTGGAGCAGATCCTCGCGATCGAGGCGCTCTGCGCGGCCCAGGCCCTGGATCTCCGACTCGCCACGATGCCCGGGGTCCACGCCGGAATGGGCGTGCGAGCCGCCCATGACCTGGTCCGCGCGCGGGCGACGCATGTCGACGAGGATCGCGAGCCAGGTCCGGATCTCGCGGCCGCGACCGCGCTCGTGCGCAGCGGCGCCCTCGCCGACCTGGCCGCACCGGCGACGGATCGCCGCGGATAGGCAGGGGTGATGCCGGAGATCAGGATCATTGACATCAGGGACGCGGAGGGCTTTGCCCGGATTCCGATGTGTGTCGATCCCGGCTTCGACCATCGAAGCTGCGACTATTGGGAAGACGGGGATCGCGGCTCAAGGGCCGCGCGGTTGTCCTGGTGGGATCCTGCCGCGCCCAAGGCGCCAACCGCACCCGCCCCGAGCGCGAATCCATTCGCGCCGGCGCCGAAAGGCCCGGCATTCAACCCGTTCGCAACGGGCGGTGCGCGCTCGTCGTTCAACCCATTCGGTGACGACGAAGACGACGGACCAGCGGACAACCCGTTCGCGCCGGTGCGGGACACCGGTCCGGTCGTCGGGGCGGACCAGCCCCGCAAGCTCCAACTCCTCGGCCGGGGGCTGCGCGTCTTCGGGACCTACGCCAAGGTGCTCGAGGTCGACGGCCGACCCGCGATCTACGCCCAATTCGGCCCACTCTCGGCCTACCCTCGAGCTCAGCGCGTCCGCGAGCTCTACCCACGTCTGCCCGCCGCGCCACTGCCCGCGGTGATCACCTGCATCGCGGCCACGGCCGAGGCTCGCGGGGCCGGCCTCGCCGGCACGCTCGTCGGCGCCATCTGCGAGGACCTCGCCGGGCGTGGATTCGCGGCCGTTGAGACGTATCCGGAGCCAGGCGTCCGGGAGGACGGGACCAGCGCAGCCACGGTCGAGTTCTGGGTCCGGGCGGGATTCGCGACCGCCATCGACGACTCCCGCTTCCCCGTCATGCGCCGGGAACTGTGACGATCGGCGCGGTCTGGACCCGGGGCCAGTGGCGGGTCCGGAGCCGGAGCCTGAGCCGGACCGCAGGCCGGGCCGGGACTGGTGCCTCGGTCCGCGCCTGGGTCTGGGCGGCAACCATTGCGACCACCGTGGTCATCGCCCTCGCGGCATGCGGCGCGGCGCCGACCGCCGCTCCAACCAGCTCCGAGACGCCCATCGCCAGCCCGACACAGAATCTGCCCACGGCCACGCCGGATGCCACGTCCTCATCGCCCGTTGCGATCGATCCGTCGCTTCTGGCCATCCTCCCGGCGACCGTCTATGGGATCGAGCTCATCGAAAGCCCCGAGGCGGAAATCGCGGCCCTGGCCGGACCGGAACTCGCGGCGGTCGGATCCGCGATGGCCGCCGGGATCGCGGTCGATTCGACCACCGGCCAGTTCGTCTATGCGGTCGTGGTTCGGCTGGAGCCCGGCGCGATGGACGACGCCGTCTTCCGCGACTGGCGTGACTCCTATGACGAGGGTGCGTGCTCGCAGGCGGCCGGGGTGGTGGGGAACGCCGAAGCCCAGATCGCGGGTCGGACCGTCTACATCGGGTCATGCAGTGGCGGCGTGCTGACGTATCACGTCTGGCTCCTCGAGCCGGGCATCCTGATCTCGGCGTCGGCGGTCGGTGAGCGACGGCTTGGGGAACGGCTCATGGAGAACCTTCGGCCGTAGCCACGGCCCGCTTGCATAACGGTCCCTCGCCCGCGCGGAACCCGTCCTACGATGCGCGCATGACGGACACGATCGCCCCGGCCGGCTGGCCGTCCGGCCTCCGCGGTCGCGGACCGGGATGCTCGGGGAACGCCTCTTCGGCGACCTGCGTCCGTAGAAGAACGTCATGACCATCCTTCAGCGGCTCCTTCTCACACTAGGACTTGCCCTGGGTTGGAGCGCGCTCGGGCTCGCCGGACCCCGGTGTGCTTACGCGTGCACCTGCGCACCCGCCGCACCGCTGGCCGCGTACGCCGGCAACGCGCGCGTGGTGGTTCTCACGGGGAGCGTCTCGGATCTCGACTCGAACCACGACGGGACCTTCACGGTCGAGCGCTGGTATTCGGGCCCGAACCCGGTGAAGACGCTCCACATCCGGGGAGGAGACCGCAACACCTGTGGGGTGACATTGGAGGAGGGCGCCCCGGTGATCATAGCGGCGAACCTCACTGGTCAGGTTCTGACACCGACCTCCTGCACCGCTTACGCGATCCTCGCCACAGATGCGGGCAAGGCGCTGCAGGGCGAGGCGATCCTCGCTTTCGGTACCGGCACGGTGCCAGTCGGCTCCTCTGAATCGTCTCCCGAAGCGTCCCCCGAAGCATCACCGACGCCCCCTCAGCCTGCGTCGGGCATCCCTTGGTTCGTTCCCATCGGTGCAATCCTGGCCTCTGTCGCCATCAGCAGCATCCTGGTTGCCTTCTTCGCTCGGCGAAGGACCCGTCGGTAACGACGACCGGGCATCGTGCGCGCGGCGCATATCTCAACGCACGACGATCGTAACCGCGCCAATCACCGTACGATTGCGGCGATGAGTGCCATCTCCGTCCCCGTTCCCGGCCCGCGTCCCGTCCGCGCCCCGCGCGGCTCGACCATTTCCTGCCGCGGCTGGCAGCAGGAGGCCGTCCTCCGGATGCTCATGAACAACCTCGATCCCGAGGGTGCCGAGGACCCTGATCACCTCGTCGTATACGGGGGCACGGGGCGCGCGGCGAGGTCGTGGGCCGCGTTCGATGCCATCGTCCGGGAACTTCGCACCCTCGCCGATGACGAGACGCTGCTGGTCCAGAGCGGCAAGCCGGTGGGCGTTCTTCGGACGAACGAGTGGGCCCCACGCGTCCTCATTGCAAACTCGAATCTCGTCGGCAAGTGGGCCACCTGGGACGTCTTCCGGGACCTCGAGCGACAGGGCCTGATGATGTACGGACAGATGACCGCCGGATCGTGGATCTACATCGGAACGCAGGGGATACTCCAGGGCACCTACGAGACGTTCGCGGAACTGGCCCGCCAGCATTTTTACGGGACGTTGCGGGGACGAGTCACGCTCACGGCGGGACTCGGTGGCATGGGCGGCGCCCAGCCGCTGTCGGTGACGATGAATGACGGCG
Organism: Chloroflexota bacterium; assembly: GCA_031369685.1. Classification (GTDB taxonomy): domain Bacteria; phylum Chloroflexota; class Limnocylindria; order Limnocylindrales; family CSP1-4; genus UBA5189. The sequence goes on from JANMPD010000280.1 coordinate 10,900, forward strand.
TCTGCCTGGCGATCGAGGTCGACGAACAGCGCGCGCGGCGGCGTCTGGAGATCGGTTACGTGGATGCACTCACCCACGATCCAGCCGAGGCGCTTGCCACGGCCCGTGCCTGGGCGGCCACAGGCGAGGCGAAATCAATTGCGCTGGTCGGCAATGCCGCCGAGATCGAACCCGCCTGGGTGAACGCCGGCGAGCGGTTCGATGTTGTGACTGACCAGACCTCGGCCCACGACGCCCTCGGTGGCTACGTGCCGGCCGAGATTTCGCTGGCCGACGCGGTACTGCTCCGGGATTCCCAACCTGCCGAATATGTCCGGCGTTCGATGCGGGCGATGGCCGACCATGTCCGCGCGATGCTCGCCTTCCAGGACGCCGGATCCGTCGTGTTCGACTACGGCAACAATCTCCGGGCCCAGGCGCAGGAGGCCGGGGTCGCCAACGCCTTCGACTACCCGGGTTTCGTGCCGGCCTTCATCCGGCCGCAGTTCTGCGAGGGTCGTGGCCCGTTCCGCTGGGTTGCGTTGAGCGGCGATCCCGCGGACATCCTGCGCACGGACCGCGCGATCGTGGAGCTGTTTCCCGACGAGGTAGGTCTCCATCGCTGGATCGCGATGGCCCACGAGCGCGTGCCCTTCCAGGGCCTGCCCGCACGGATCTGTTGGCTCGGCTACGGGCAGCGCGCCCGCGCCGGAGCGGCGTTCAACGAGCTGGTCCGGACGGGCGAAGTGTCCGCGCCCATCGTCATCGGACGGGATCATCTCGACTCCGGGTCAGTGGCCTCGCCCAACCGTGAGACCGAGTCGATGCTCGACGGCTCCGACGCCGTGGCGGACTGGCCACTGCTCAACGCGCTGGTCAACACCGCTGCGGGCGCCACGTGGGTCAGCATCCACCACGGTGGCGGGACCGGGATCGGGTACAGCCAGCACGCGGGGATGGTCGTTGTCGCCGACGGCACGGACCTCGCCGCGCGCAAGCTGGAACGCGTGCTGACCACGGATCCGGCGATGGGCGTCCTGCGCCACGTCGACGCAGGGTACGAACGGGCGATCGAGGTCGCCCGCGAGCGTGGCGTCCACGTCCCGATGCTCGACCAGGTCGCCGGCACCGGTCGCGGGAGCGCCCGCCGAGACCTACGTCCCGGGAGCTGATCGAGGTGGCTCATCAAACCGAGGCCATCCACGCTCGGCCGGCTATGCGAATCGACGGATCGCACGCATGGCTACGCTCGTACGCGGCGATTCTGATCAACCAGCCCGATCGCAGCCGCGAAGACCCGATCCGACCAGCGCAACAATCTGTGTGGGATGTGCAGCTCCGCCGACTCAAATCGCGGCGGTCGGGGCCTCGTCAACCGGTTTGGGCATCGTCACGAGGTGGCGGACCGGTGACAGCGTCACCGGAATGAATGCGATCAGACCGCCCAGCGCACCGACCCAGATCGTGGCGTGCAGCCCGATCGTCTGGCCCAGCGCCCCGCCGATGATGGCGCCGATCGGCATCGTGCCCCACACGATGAACCGCATCGTGGCGTTCATCTTGCCCTGCATCCGCTGGGGCGTGATCGCCTGGCGCAGGCTGACCTGGTTGATGTTCCAGGCCACGCCGCAGAACCCGCCGAGGAACGAGGACAGCGCCAGGCCCGGGAAGATCAGGTCATCGGGGGCTGCCGCCACGGGCAAGCCGGACAGGCTGAACCCGAAGGCCATCGCCACGAGCATGCGTCCCACCCCGAACCGCTTCGTGAGCCGGCCGGTGATGAGCGCCGCGATGAGGACACCGATCGATCCGATCGAGAAAGCGAAGCCGATGTGCTCGGCCGTGAGCCCGCGATCCCGGACGAGGAACAGGATCAGGATGGCGCCGCCGACGTTGCCGAAGAAATTGGAGGTGCCGGTCGTCGCCGCGATCGAGCGCAACCACTGGTGCCCGGTCACGTAGCGCAGGCCCCCGGCGATCTCCTTGCGCATCGACGGCCGTGGACCGGTCGCTTCGTCGTGCGGCTCGATCGGTGGCTCGGCGCGCCGGATCGCGAAGACGAAGATCGCCGAGAACACGAAGCTCAGCGCATCGAGCAAGATCGCGATCGGGGCCTTCAGGATCCCGATGAGGATGCCGGCCGAGCCCGGGCCGAGGATCTGGGCCGCCGATCGGGTGATCTCCAGCTTCGAGTTGCCCTCGACAAGCTGGTCGCGATCGACGATCGATGGCAGGTAGCTCTGGTAGGCGACATCGAAGAACACGGTCAGGCAGCCGGTCACGAACCCGACGACGTAGAGCTGCCAGATCGTCAATCCGCCGAGCACATAGGCGACCGGGATGGAGATCAGGGCGACGGCCCGGCCGAGGTCGCCGATGATCAGGATGGGCCGACGCGGGAGCCGATCCACCCACACGCCGGCCGGCAGGCTCAGGAAGATGAACGGCAGGAATTCGATCGTCGTCAGCAGCCCGAATTCGAAGGGCGATACCTGCAGGATCGTGGCTGCCACCAGGGGCAGCGCGAGGCCGGTGACCTGACTTCCGAACTGGCTCACGGTCTCGGCCGACCAGAGCTTCAGGAAGTCGGGATGGCGCAGGAGGCTCCGGGTCGGCGGGCGACCGTCAACTGGGGGCATGAATCCCTCCGTGGGGCGCCCGGAATCGGGGGCGCGGCGCTCGGTGAATGGGAGTGTATCGCCCTGGCGGGTCGGGTCAACGGCCGATCGAGGTACCGTCGCCGCGTCGGTCTGTCACGATACCGACCATGCTGATCGAGTCGGTCCCCAACTACTCCGAGGGCCGTCGCATCGCGGTCGTCGATGCCCTCGCCGATGCGGTGACCGGCACCCGCGGCGCCTACCTCCTGGACCGCACGTGCGACGCATCCCACAACCGATCCGTCCTGACGATCGCGGGCGAGGCCGATGCCGTGATCAGCGCCCTCGAGGCGACGATCGATGTCGCCATCCGCGAGATCGACATGGAGCAGCACACCGGCGAGCACCCGCGCATCGGGGCAGTCGACGTCATCCCGTTCGTGCCCCTCGGGGACACCACCCTCGACGATGCCATCGAACTGGCGACCACGTTCGGGGCCGGCATCGCTGACCGATTCGAGCTTCCCGTCTACCTCTACGCTCGAGCGGCCCGACGAACCGATCGAGCCCGGCTGGCCGACGTCCGCCGCGGCGGGTACGAGGGGCTCCGCGACGAGATCGCCCAGAACGGCCGGGAGCCGGACTTCGGCCCATCCCGGACGCATCCCAGGGCGGGTGCGGTTGCCGTCGGGGCGCGACCGTTCCTCATTGCCTGGAACATCAACCTCGAATCGGCAGATGTTGAACTCGCGAAACGCATTGCTCGCCGTGTGCGGGAATCGGGCGGTGGCCTGCCGGCCGTCCAGGGCAACGGCTTCATGATCGACGAACTCGGCTGCGCCCAGGTTTCGATGAACCTCCTCGATTTCGCCACGACGCCGATGTGGCAGGTCTGGGAAGAGGTGCGGGCTCTGGCCGCCGATGATGGCGTCCGGCTCCGCGAATCGGAGCTCATCGGGCTGGCGCCGCTCGCCGCGCTCATGGACGTGGCCGACCATGCTGGAGCCGACCACGACGCACCGGTCGAGGCACGCTTCGCCGCCGCGGCGGACTACCTGCGGTTGCGCGATCCCGATCTGGCCTTGGCCCTCGAACTCCGCCTTGCCGCGGCACAGGCTGCGGGGTCCGCGAGCCGAGGCCCGTCGGAGCGTATCCCTGGCGCCACCGGAGACCCGTCCGGATGAGCGGTCTGCGCGTGATCCAGGGCGGTCGCGCCGGACAGGGCCAGCCGGGCCTGCTCATCGAGGGCGCGGCCGAGGTTGTCACGATGGCCGGTGGTTTGCGCCGCGGGTCCGGGCAGGACGACCCAGCGCTGGTGACCGGCCCGGGCGATCCACACGGAGACGACGCGCCGGTGGTGGCGTGCTGGGAGGGCCGGATCCTGGGCGTGGGTCCCCGGGCCGACCTGTTCCGCGTCCTCGAGGGTGGCGGCTACCCGCTCCAGCGGTTCGTGCGTGTCGACGCGG
>JANMPD010000016.1:0-11158 GCA_031369685.1 Chloroflexota bacterium
GCTCCTCGCGGAGGGCCGCACGAACCAGGCGATCGGGGACAGCCTGCACGTCGCGACGAAGACGGTTGAGACACACGTCAACGCCATCTTCTCGAAGCTCGGCCTGGAGCCCGCCGAGGACGACAATCGGCGGGTCCTCGCCGTGCTGGATCGATTACGACGCGGCCGAGGTCCGTCGTTCGTGTCGCTCGGCCTCAATTGCCTTGACTCTTGGTCCTATAGTCCGAGGCATCGCTTGGTTTGCGGCTCGGCTTGGAGGGTATCCAATTGGCAAATCGTCGACGTGTCGATCGAGGAGTGCTGCTCACAGCTGCGGTGCTCGCGCTAATCGGTAGTCCCCTGGCGATCAGGGCTAGCTCACAGGCCGCGACGGAGACGTTCTTCTATACGGGGTACGGGGGGAGCTGGGTCCGGATCACCTCCACCGTCTATTTCTCGGTGAAGTCGTGTCCTGGAATGCAAGATGCGGTCAAGTTCACCTCCTACCAGTTCATGTTCCAGGAGACACAGCGCTACGGAGTCACGCGTTTCGCCGATAACGCCGCCTCCGTAGGGCCGATCTGCGGGGGTGGGTCGTCGATCACGCCGATCCACTTCTGGGCAGATGAACTAGTCAAGTACACCTGGAGCTCCAGTCTTAATCTGAATCAGTCCGGGCCCTACCAGTCGGCGCTGACCGGCTTCCCTTGGGTCGTGGGGAGCGACTTTTCGGCGACAGGGCTTCACGTCGGGATCAAGCAATTTGTCCAGCCTCTGCCCGGCAACCCAATACCCATCCTGCGCTATTGCCACAAGAACCTCCTCCAGGGACTGAGTCAAGGCGGGTGCTCCCGCAACCCCGCCTGAGTTCGGTGTGAGCCGTGCCGCTCTCCGCGCAGTCGTGCTGCTTGTTGCCCTTGGCGCTGTGGCGATAGCAGGCGTAAACCCTCTCGCCGGCGAACGAGTCGAGAGTTCAGGCGCCCTCGAACAGCCTTGTGCGCGCTTGGCGACGAGAGCATTTCTAGGACTCGAGCGAGCGAGCGTCGATGCGGTGACGCCTTCAAGAGTCATCTCGGCTGGACGTGACGCGACCGTAACCATCGTCCAATCGTGTTCGCTCGATCCGCTGGTCGGCACTCTTCGGCTGTCCTTGGCCACCGGGAAAATCGCGCCATCAGGGGGTTGGGTCACGACGGACGAGCCGTGGAGCGGCGCTGCATTCGTGTTCCCGCCGCTTGCTGACGCAACCCTCGGCGTTCAGGACGAAGGCGGGACACCGCTAGCTCTGGCGGCGTTCGCCGAAGCTCGGCCAACCGCAGGCGCGGACTGCATCTCGAACGGCGACGCGCTCCTGAGGCCGGTTAGGTGCGGGTTCAACATAGTCGTGACCGTGCCGGCCCCCACCGGGCTCAAGGACCCGACCGACCTTCAATCGCTCGTACCGACAGCATGGTTCGGGGCGGAACGGACCTTCCTCCAAGCCTACGTGTACGGCGTTGCGGATGCTATCGACGGAACCAGAGTGACCGTAGCCGTCCAGCGGCCGCAGGCGGCAGGTCCCATCGGGTTTCACTGGGACGAGCTAACGCTCGTCGGCGGCGCCGTCCAACATCCGTCGGAGTCGTACAGCTTCAACTTCGCTCCGCCTCCCTAACCGCCCAGAGGCTCGGCTCGGCTCGGCTGAGGCCAGACGCATGCGGACGGGGCTGGCCCTCGCCTTGCCAGAACGCGGTATCTGGGGCTGGCGCGCCCGACAGGTTTCGACCGTGCGGGTACCCACTCGGGATTCAAGTTGGTTCCCGTCGAGGGAGCTCAGGAGTGGCTAACGCGTTCGATCGAGAGCACCTGATCCACAGCCACGAGGGCGTCGAGGCTGACCTTGCGGGTCGGTTGTGACGTGGGCGCCGAGGCGCCCGGTCGGCTATGAGCCGATCACCACGAAACCCAGCGACCGACCCGCTTGCCCGAGCCGAACATCGAACGTCACGATCGGCACCGATCGACCCCCGGCTCGCTCGGCCGCCGCCAGGTGCAGGGCATCGAGCGAGCGTGCCCCGGAGACGATGCCGAGCTCTGCGGCGCGACGACAAACCACGTCGTCGAGTGCCACCACGAACGTGCCGGGCCGCCTGGGATGTCTTGCGCCGTGCGATCCGTGCATCGTTGCCACCTTCCTGCCCTGACCGCAAGCCGCTCGCGGTCGGGGCCGAAAACCAGGAGGGTTCCCCGCCTCGGGCCGTGCGCCCTCAGCGCTGGTTGGTTGTCATCCTTTCTCTTTCGTGCGGACGGTCACTCCTCACGGGGCGGAGACCTGATTCCAGGTGAACTCCGGATCCCCGGGGGGTTGCCCCCCAGCTCAGCGTGTCACTGACCGGGTCGTAACTCATCACAACCTGGCGACGACTCCACCGTTCGTCATTCGCGAAGGTTCAGGACCTCGCTACGGAAGGACGATGACATTGACGATGTCGATCACCGTGATGGTGTCTGTCGGAGGCAGACCGGAGGGTACTGAAGTGCCGAAGAAGTCCGAAGCCACTCCGACGAACGCCGTGCCTATGCAGTGTATGGTCGGCTTGTCGGGGTGGGCGTTGCCGTTGCCTGTCACAAAGGGCAACTCGATGCTATTCGAAGGTGTGGTGACGTCGTTGACAACCGTAGTGCCAGACACGGGGACACCGTGAAGCTGCACGCCGACGACCTGGCCGACGCCGACGGCGTGGAAGAACGCGTGCGGCTCGGTGACCTTGAAGGTGCCGAAAGGCTCACCGGTTGGCGTCGTGCACGTGAACGTGATCAACGTCTTGCCGGGTGGTGCTGCGGGACCTGACGCAGACGCCGGGGCCGTGAACACGCCCAGTGCCGCGACCGCGATGGCAACTACAAAGAGCTTTCTCCGATCCATCGTCTGTCCTCCTGTCGAGTCGAGCGGTGCGAGCGTCGACGTATCCGTTATTTCTGGCGGCGACTCCGCCGCACGTCATTCGCGAAGGTTCAGGGTCCGCACTTCACCCTGGCTGTCCCGATGTTCGCTTCGATCACCGCCCAGATCTCCACGTTCTCCCTGAGAAGATCGACGCCCTTGCCATTGGCAGTGTTCTGTTTTGCGCGTGGATTCGACGCGTTCTGCAGGCCGCCGCTCTGCAACGCCTCGTTGCTAAAGACCCAGGTGAGATCGATACCCGAGCCGGGTTGCGCTGCGGCCACGTGAATCTTGTCAAGCAAGTATTGAGCGCCCTGCGGGCACAGATCGAGGGCCAACCTCCCAACATCGGGCAAGGAACCAGCGGGCGCTTCGAAGACATAGAGGAGCAGCTCGTCCAAGGTTAGGAACGACGGCGAGTGCGCCGCGATCTTGACATTGGCGTTGTCGGGCCGGCTGACGTTGACGCAGTCCGCAAACGCCGGACCTGCCGTGACCACTAGGGCCACCAGGCAAGCGACACTCGCCACTACCATCTTCTTCAGATTCACTCCAGTACCTCCCATCTCGAGCGCCCGAGTGGGCGCGTTTCGGCCTTGACTGCAACGGAAGGCCGTCGCGATTGGCGAGCTTTCTCTAACGCGCAGGCGACCAGACCGGCTCACCGTCCTCCCCAGGGTTGTTGGTGAGGTTGGTCAGGCCGGAGCCGTCGGCATTCACGAGGTAGATCTCGCCGTCGCCGTCGCGGCTGGACACGAAGGCGATGCGGGAGCTGTCGGGCGACCAGCCGCCGTCGCGCAAGGCGTCGCCTTCGGGGCCGCTGCTGAGGCGGGTCAGGCCGGAGCCGTCGGGGTTCACGACCCAGATCTCCGTGCTGCCGACGCGGCTGCGGTGCCAGGCGATGCGGGATCTGTCGGGCGACCAGAGGTCGTTGTGGTCGTCCGCGGGGTTGTTGGTGAGGCGGGTGACTCCGGAGCCGTCGGCGTTCATGACGAAGAGCTCCTCGTTGCCGTTCCCCATTCCTTGCACGAAGGAGAGGTGGGCGCCATCGGGGTCGTAGCCCCTCGGCAGCCGTGTGGGCAGGTTGCTGATGGGCAGACTTGGGTCGTAGCTTCCAGGGCAACCGACGACCCCGCCATTGATGATAGGGCCGGCATTGCCGAGGTTGGTGAGGCCGGAGCCGTCGGCGTTCACGACGTAGAGGTCTAGCTTGCCGCCCACCACATTGCACTCGCGGTCGGAGATGAAGCGAACGCGGGAGCTGTCGGGCGACCAGGCGGGGCCGTCGGCGCCGGGGTTTGCGCTGAAGGTGTCGAAGCCGGGGTTGTTGCTGAGGTTGGTCAGGCCGGAGCCGTCGGCGTTCACGACGTAGATGTCCTGGTTGCCGGTGCGGTCGGAGGTGAAGGCGATGCGGCCGCCGTCAGGGGACCAGGCGCCGAAGTTGTCGTCGCCGGGGCTGGTGGTGAGGCTGGTCAGGCCGGAGCCGTCGACGTTCACAACGTAGATCGTCGAGGGGCAGCCTGCGGGGGCGGGCGGCGGGGTGTATTCGCCCCCTGCGTGAGGGAAATGGGGCCTGCCGCCGGAGATGAAGGCGATGCGGGAGCCGTCGGGCGACCAGGCGAGAAGGCCGTCTATGCAGGGGTCGTTGCTGAGGCGCGTCAGGCCGGAGCCATCGGCGTGCACGATGTAGACGTCCGTGTTGCCGTCGCGGTCGGATTCGAAGGCGATGCGGGAGCCGTCGGGGGACCAGGCGCCGGGGCCATTGAAGTCGCCCGGGCCGTGGCTGACGTTCGTCTGGCCGGAGCCGTCGGCGTTCATGACATAGATCTCGGTGTCGCCGTCGCGGTTGGAGGTGAAGGCGATCTTGCCAGCAGGGCGCGGCGACGCGCTCACATCGGGCGACGCGCTCACATCGGGCGACGCGCTTACATCGGGCGACGCGCTTGCGGGGGGCGGAAGCAGGGCGCCGATACGATCTGCGACGGGTGGGCCGTACGCCACAGCCATCACCACCGCGGCCGCCGCCGCCCCGAGTGCCACGGCGCGCGCCAGGCGCACGGTCCAGCGCGGGTGCGCCGGGGAAAGTTGCCGAGTCCGCGACACCGCCGACATCGTGCCGTCCCGGACGCGGGTCGGCAGCGGGCGCGCACCCTGCTTCAGCCACTCTGCGGTCTCGCGAGCGAGGTCCGTGTCGTTCTTCATGCGATACCTCTTCGTCTTCCGGCTCGGTCATCGGCCTCGAGCGCAGCCCGGAGAGCGCGCATGGCGTAATGAAGCTGGGACTTGACGGTGCCGATGGGGATGTCGAGAGACGCGGCGATCTCGGCGTCTGACAGATCTGCGTAGTGCTTCAGCGTCAGCACCGCCCGTTGCCGCCTGGTGAGGCGACCGAACCCACGCTCCAGTTGATCGTGGAGGGCCTGGACGTCCGGCATGCTCCCGGCCGGTCCGTCCTCCAGCGCCACGGGATCGAGCACAACCAGGTTGGCAACCAGTCCGCGTTGGCGGCTTCCTTCCGCGTGCGCGGCACGCACGAGGATGCGATATGCCCAAGGCTCAAAGGCGCCGGCGTCGCGCAGGCGCGGCAGGTGGCGCCACATCTCGATCAGGGCCACCTGGGTGGCGTCCTCGGCAGCCGGCGTGTCGCGGAGGATGTGGACCGCGGTCGAATACAGCCGGTCGCCGATCTCTGCGACAAGAGATTCGAAAGCCATCTCATCGCCACGCTGCGCTTGTTCCACCAGGGTTCGATCCATCGATCCTCCGGCGGACCTCGTGAGAGTCCGTCAGCCACAGAGAGGGCGCCGAAGCGCCGATGGTTCAAAAAAGAGTTCGCGAGGCCGCGCTTTGCCGCAACTACCCCGAAAGTGTTCGGGTTCGCCTCACTCTGACAGCCTACGCAACGGCTTCCGGTTCACGGCTGAGGACCCCATCACGGTCCGAGACGTTGCTGGCATCGCCCTCGTGGTCCCGAACGATGCCCTCGCGCCGTCGCCTGTCCGGATCTACGTGCGAACGACGAGGCCAGCGGACGGCAGGCTGACCAGGCCATCGCAGATCCCGCGAGCGACGGTGGAGTGGGCCTCGGCGGAAGTCGGCGCTTCAATCCACTCGCTCTTGTCTGGCCGTCAGCGCCCGGATCAGAGCGCCGTCGCGCCGATCTCACCCTTTCGATCCGAATGGGGCGCGTACTTAGCGAAACGACTCACGCCTAGCCATGACGGGAAGGCGCGCACCAGCGCAGGCGTTCCTTCGAGCCGGATTTCGCCACGGTCGAGCGCCTCGGCGAAGCCCGAGCGCCCGAGCAGAACGCCGCCAAAGACCTGCTCGTCGACGGTCACGACAAGCTCCGCATCTCGCCCCGGATCGTTGTAGCAGAGCTCGGGTCGTTCGCCCTCGATCACCAGCCAGTAGATCTTGGGCTCGACCGTGAATTCGAAGCGGACCGTGGTCGGCGAGTGCGGCAGGCGGTCCAGCCGGAGCAGCGAGCTCGACCCATGGGCCGTGGTCGTCCAGAAACCGTTGCGGGACGAGTCGCTCGCGGTTCGGGAAGCCTGCGGGGATCTGATCGACGTGGAGGACCGTGTTCACTCCGACAACGTACATTCGGTTCTCGCGGGCGAGGTGTCGCATCCTGGCGACCCAGGCGTCGCCAGTGGCGAAGGTCGGCGCCAGCCAAAGGTCGACGCCCTGCGCGTACATGTGGAACCGTGCCAGCGGCATGTAGTTCTCCCAGCAGATCAGCCCGCCGATCCGCCCGAACGGCGTCTCCACGACCCGCAGCGTCGAGCCGTCGCCCATGCCCCAGACGGTTCGCTCCGACCCCGTCGGCATGAGCTTGCGGTGTTTCTCGACGAGCGAGCCGTCGGGGCCAAAGTAGAGGACCGTGTCGTAGATCGTTCCGCCCGCAGGCTCCCGTTCCTCGACCCCGACAACGAGCCACACGCCATGCTCCTCGGCGATCGCGCCGAGCCGTTCGTTGGCTGGGCTTGGAACGGCAATCGAATTCTCAGCGAGCAACTGGAACCAGTCGCCGTCACCATCCCAGATCGGCTGGGTGTCGATCCAGATCGGTGTCCCCCGGATGAAGGCCTCCGGGAACACCACGAGCTGGGCACCCTGACGCGCCGCATCCCGCGTCAGGTCGGCGACCCGTTCGATGGTTGCCTCCCGATCCATGAGCTCGTACGTCGCCTAAACGGCCGCGATTCGGACTGTCGTCATGCTTCGCTCCAAGGGCTCTTGGTGCCTGCTGGCTCGGGCCGGAGGAGGCAGTTCCGGTTTGCCGAGGATGACACGCGGACAGTCGGGTGCAGCAACGGCCGCACGGGTTCAGACGGAAACGCGTGATGCCGTTCGGTGAGTTTCCTCTGGGCTGCCTAGGCGCGGCCGACCACGAACATATGTGTCAATGGCGCGCCCGACAGTGTCCGAGTTCACGACATAGGTGACAGGTGATAGGCGACTGGTGAGTCGGGACATGCGTGACAGTCAGGCGCATGTCGAAGCATCGGGTGACCGTCCTTAAGGTCGTCTCCAAGCATCTGTCCGTCACCGCCGCCGCGGCCGAGTACAGGATCAGTCGCGGGCATCTGCAGCGCCTTCTGCGCCGGTACCGGGACGGCGGGCTTGACGCCCTCGAGCCGCGCTCGCGGCGGCCGCTGACCAACCCGGGCCGGATGCCTGACCCGGTTCGCGAGCGGATCGTCGCCCTGCGGATCGAGCTCACCGCGCGTGGGCTGGACGCCGGTCCGGTCACGATCGCCTGGCACCTCGGCCGTGAGGGGCTCACGGCCCCGTCGACCTCGACCATCCGGCGCATCCTGCACGCCGCTGGCCTCGTCGTGCCCGAGCCGCGCAAGCGTCCACGGAGCTCATGGATCCGCTTCGAGGCTGGAGCACCCAACGAGCTGTGGCAGTCCGACTTCACCCACTGGCGCCTGGCCGATGGGAGCGAGGTCGAGATCCTGAACTGGCTCGACGACCACTCCCGCTACCTGCTCGCCTGTACGGCGTTCCGGCGGGTCGCCGGCGACGACGTGGTGGCCGCGTTCACCGCGGCCGGCGATGCCCACGGCTGGCCCGCCGCCACGCTCACCGACAACGGGTCGGTCTACACGTCCCGCTTCACCGGCGGCCGGAACGGGTTCGAGTACCTGCTCGCCTACCTGGGTATCCGCCAGAAGAACGGGGCGCCCGGCCACCCCCAAACCCAGGGCAAGATCGAGCGCTTCCACCAGACCCTCAAACGCTGGCTCGGGTGCCGGCCGGCGGCGCGCACGCTCGCTGAGCTCCAGGCCCAGCTCGACGCTTTCCGCGTCGAGTACAACGAGCTCCGGCCCCACCGGGCGACCGGACGGATCACCCCGGCCGAGGCATACCGGGCCACCCCCAGGGCGCTGCCGTCCGGCGCCGGCGGTCGCGGCCACTTCCGGCTCCGCTACGACGTCACCGACAGCAGGGGGCCATGACCCTGCACAGGGCCGGCCGCCTGTACCACCTCAAGGTCGGCGCGGCCCATGCCCGTCGGCGCGTCCTCGCCATCGTCGACGAGCAGGAGGTCACGGTCGTCGCTCTCGGCACCGGCGAGATCCTCTCGACCCACCGCATCGAGCCCGACAAGGGTTACTGGCGCAACACACGACGAGACCCCGGCCGATGGCCGGGGTCTCAAGCAACCCGATGATCACATGTGTCGCCGATGTCGCGACTCATGACAATGGCGCGCCCGACACGTGTTGGACGCGCGATTACAACCTACACCCTGCCGATCGAGGGTCGGGATGAGTGGCTCGCCGCAGCCAGGCGGCTGGCATGAGAGACGGATACTTGCGCGGCTCGCCTCGTGGGCATCCGGCCGAGCACTGTGAAGCGTCACCTCGCCGACCTGCGTGCGCGTTCGGGGCTCTCAACCGAGCAGCTGATCTACCGCGGACGAGCAGAGGGGTGGCTGGTGGTGCCGAGCCTGGAGCCTCGTTGAGAGAGCTCCGAGCACACCGGGCTTCGCCGTGCAGGTCCCTCGACAGCGTTGGTCGGAGTCAGCTGACACCTTGGGCCGCTACGCGCTCGTTGTTCGACGCCTGCGTCCTCGAGGGCGCCCGGTTCGACGGCTTCCAGCACGTCGACGATTGGGTCCCGCAGCGCCTCGTCACGGCCACCGGCCCGAATCCCCTGCCACGGTAAGCGAGACCGTCCTGCCGGCATCGCGCCTGCTCGACCTCACCGGCCGCGTCGCGCTCGTCACCGCGTCGCGCCGGATTCGAACCTCCGACCTTCGGCTCCGGAGGACGACTCTCTATCGGCCGAGCTACAGGCGGGCCGGGGGCCGGGGGCCGATGACCGAGGACGACGCTCGCTCGCCCCCGCTTCTGTCTTTCCGTCGCTGCCCCCCGAATCAGACCTCCCGCGAGGTGCGGCTCAGGTGAGGCTCCGGCGCCCGGCGACGGCAAGCGCCAGGCGAAGGGGCACGCTCACGAGAAGGAACGGCAGGGCAAAACCAAGTCCCAGCAGCAGCGTCAATGGACTGGTCGCCAACCCCAGCCGGGCGCCCCGCCGCCGACCTTGCCAGAGCCACATGCCGGCAAGCGCGTCGAGGGTGCTGACCAGAATCAGGGCCCAGCACAGCATCTTGAAGCGTTCGGTCCCGAGCTGGACGACCGGACCATCGAGCGACCGAAAGCCCCACGGGGTCATCGGCAGCTCGCCGGTTCGGTCGAGATGCCAAAGCGTGACAAGCGTTCCGATGCCGAAGCCGATGCCCAGGACGACGTAGTTCACGGCGGCCAGACGAACGAGTGCAGAAGCTGGCCGCCCGGGAAGCGACGGGCCGGCGCCGTCGACCATCAGCTGGCCGCCAACTCTAGAGATACCTTGCGACGGCCATCGTTAGGGCTGCCAGGAGCAGCAGCGGCAGATCGACTCGTCGCGCCAGGCGCATCCGCCCGTCCGCCCACGCCAGCCGCTGCTGCTGGGCGTCGGTCGGTATCCCGTCGCCCGCCGCCAGCTCCGATTGGACCGCGACCTGAGCGGCGATGCTCGGGCCGATGAGGATCAGACCGCCGACGAACGAGGCGATCGCGGCGAGGCCACCGATCGTGAACGCGAGCCCGACAGGCGAGGCGATCCACGCCGACTGCAGCCCGCCGGAGTCGCGCCAGTAGAGCGCCGCTCCGCTCAGGATCGTCAGTAGGGCGACGATCGGGAAGAAGACGCCCATCCGGCGGCGCTTCATGAGGTGTTCCATGAATGGCTGGCCCGCTCGTCCCAAGGCATCAGCCGTAGGCCCGAGGAAGAACGAGCCGATGATCGCGCCGCCGAACCAGCTCATCGCAGATCCGACGTGGACGATTCGTAGCCCGATCAGCAACAGATCCATCGATTGCCACCCCACTCGCTTTGTATCTGGACACGTACCTCAGGGTCACGGCTGGGACCACTGCCGCCCGACGAAGACGCGTCGATTGGCTCGTTTCTTCATCGGCCTGCGCTCACGACATCGACCCTCGCAGGTTCGCTCTCGCTGCGCCGCGGTAGGCCACGAGTCCCGCAGCCACACCAATCGCGACCAGCGCGATGTCCGTCGTCCATGCCGCAACTTCGTCGGACTGCTGCACGGTGAGCACGGCATAGAGGACGATCCAGACCACGGCGACGACGTTCGACGCGGACACGACCAGGGCACTCGGGCGCGCAATCAGCAACAGACCCACGACGGCGGCGACCACGCCGACCGCGGTGGTGACGACCCACTGGACCGGGTCGGTCCTGAAGATGAGCGTCATCGCGATCGCGAATCCAGCCGCCACGAGCCACAGCACACCAGCGATTCCGAGCCTGTTCATCTCTGCCTCCCTCACCGTGCAGCGCCACGGCTCGGGCGTCGCAGGAGTTTCTGTCAGGCCAATCTGTAACTGTCTACGGCGTAGACCAATGTATACGGTGTAGACTAGCCAGCGTGGTTCGTGACGTCAAGGCCTACCGCGGACTGACCACGGAGCGTGTGGTGGATGCCGCGCTGGGGGCAGCAGATGCGGGTGGCATCGAGGCGGTCAGCCTGCGGCGGCTCGCCGGGGCCCTCGAGGTGACACCGATGGCCATCTACCGACACGTGCGGAACAAGTCCCACCTGCTCGACCTGATGGCCGAGCGGCTGCTGGGTCAGGTGGACCTTGCGCCTGCCGAGACGGCCACCTGGCAGGAGCGGCTGTGCCGGCTGCTGGCCAGCTTCCAGGCGGTCGTGGCGGCGCACCCGGCGAC
>JANMPD010000018.1:0-10020 GCA_031369685.1 Chloroflexota bacterium
GCTCCTCGCGGAGGGCCGCACGAACCAGGCGATCGGGGACAGCCTGCACGTCGCGACGAAGACGGTTGAGACACACGTCAACGCCATCTTCTCGAAGCTCGGCCTGGAGCCCGCCGAGGACGACAATCGGCGGGTCCTCGCAGTGCTGGCCTATCTGCGGGCGCGCCCCGCTGGCCCAATCGAACCTTGATGACCGGGCGAGATACGGCCCCGAGAGCGTTCGTGCACGAGCCCGCACATCACGTTCGAACGGCTGCCGACCAGGACCCGCCTACCTCCCGGCCCAGTGTCCCGACCGATCCCCTTGCCCAGCGCCCGAGGCTTGCTCCAGATCGTGGATTCGCGTCAGGTCCGAACGTCGAGCGTCAGTCGAGCCCCGTCAGGCGTGTTCTCCGCTGAGGCTGATCCCCCGTGCGCTTCGGCGACCGCCCTGACGATCGAGAGGCCGAGTCCGGCACCGGTCGGACCAGCGGCCTCAACCTCACCCCGCGTGAAAGGCTCGAAGGCCGTGGCTATGAGGTCCTCCGGAAAGCCAGGCCCGCTGTCGGCGACCGTGAATCGGGCGAAGCCGTCCAGCCGCCGGGCGTTGATGCGGACTATGCCCCCGTGCGTCGTGTGGCGGATGGCATTCTCGAGAAGATTCCGAAGCGCCTGCTCGATCCGCTCTGGGTCGACCTCGACTGTTTCATCGGACGCGTCCACGTCGATCGTCACGCCGGCCGCCGCAGCCTCGCCTTCCACAGTGCGGACGCTCCTCTCGGTCAACATTGCGAGCGACGTCTCCACGCGGTGGACCGGGATCCGCCCTCCCCGGAGCCGGGCCATCACCAGGAGGTCGTCTGCCAGCCGTTGCAGTCGCATGACATCCTCCCGGGCGCTCCGCAACGATGCCTCGAGCTCCGAAGTGTCCCGTCTCCGCGCGAGCGCAAGATCGATCTCTCCGCGCAGGGTGGCAAGTGGCGTCCGTAGCTCGTGGCTGGCGTCGTCTACGAACCGTCGCTCGCGTTCGAGGGCCTCCTGGAGACGGTCGAGCATTGAGTTCAGGGTCGTGGCCAGACGTGACAGTTCGTCGCCAGTGCGTGGCACGAGCAGTCGTCGAGCAGGCTCGGATGCCGAGACCGCGGCGGCCTCACGCCGCATCTTCTCGACAGGCCGCAGGGCGGCTCCTGCCAGGAGCCATCCGGCGAGGGCGGTGATCAGGATGGCTAGCGACCCGATCGTGCCCATCACGAGGAGAAGTCGCTGCGTCGCCTCGGTCACGTCACCGAGGGTCGCGCCAACGACCACGACCCGGCGGGGAGGTCCGTCGACGGCCACCGCGAGGAGCCGAATGCGGTCGTCCTGAGGGTCGAGTTGACGAGTGATGAACGTCGGGTCCACCACCGACCCGACCTCGACCGGCGACAGGAGCGGGGCGCCCGACACGGCCGAACTCGCGTCGACGATCTGGCCGGATGCCTCGAGGATCTGGGCGAAGGCCTCGTCGGGATCGATCAGCGTGCCGTCGGTAGCCGCGACATTCCCCGCCTCAGCGCGGCTGGCCGCATCCACAAGGACCTGCGCGCGGGATCGAAGTCCGGCGTCAACGGACGCCAGCAGGTCGGCGCTGACCTGCAGGTAACCGTACGTCCCCAGCCCGAGGAGGACGATGGCCATCCCCACGCTGAAGACGAGGGTCAACCGCAGCCTAAGCGGGAGGCGCATCGACGACCTCATTCCGGAGCCGGTAGCCGATCCCGCGCACCGTTTCGACTGAGGCGCGCCCGAACGGTCGATCGATCTTGTCTCTCAGGTAGCCGACGTAGACGTCGACGATGTTCGGATCGCCGTCGAACGCGAAGTCCCACACGTGTTCGAGCAGTCGGGGACGTGTCAGCGCCTCCCCAGGATGTCGCATGAGGTACTGGAGCAACGCGAACTCCTTGGGTGTCAGGTTGACCGGGTCGCTGCCACGCCGGACCGAGTGCTCGGCCGGATCCAGGATGAGATCGCCGATCTCCAGGATCGGCGACCGTTCCCGAGGTCCCCGACGGACGAGCGAGCGGATGCGAGCAAACAGCTCCTCGAATGCGAACGGTTTGGTGAGGTAATCGTCGGCTCCGGCATCGAGCCCGCGAACACGATCCGATACGTCGTCGCGGGCGGTCAGCATCAGGAGGGGAGCCCACCGGTCGGCGCGGCGCAGTCTGCGGCAGACCTCGAAGCCGTCGATGTCGGGCAGCACCACGTCCAGGACGATGGCGTCGAACGACTGCTCCGTCGCCAACCACACGGCGTCGACGCCGTTCGCAAGGACGTCCACCGCGTAGCCCTCCTCGGTCAGTCCGCGCCGGAGGAGGCTCGCCATCTTGGGAGAGTCCTCGACTACCAGGATTCGCATCGTCACGCCTACCTCGGTTGCAATCGTAACCCCGGCAACCTGAGAGATCGCTAAGAAGGCCTGTCAAGGCGGCCTTGGTCCGGCGTGCCGAGTCGGACCTCGTTGGGCCGCGGGGCCTCTTACCGGTTTCTCAGCATCCACCTGCCAGAGTCGACCGCGATGCAGGCGCACCACGAACATCGAACGATCGGGTTGATCGGACGCTATCCCGGAGGTCAGCAATGTACGGACGACTCCACCACGCCGCTCGTCGCGGTCGCCCGGGGTGGCGACTGATCATCGGCGGTATGGCCCTCGTCGTCGCCGGTTGCAGCGCGATCGGCCCGACTACGCCCGATGGTTCGGTTGGTCCGACCGGATCGACCGCTGCCCCATCGGTTGATGCCACGCCCATCGCCGATGCGTCGATGGCGGTCCCGGGGATCACGCCCGATCCAGGGCGCAGCCTGGACCCGAACTGGGAGGGCACAAGCATCCAGTTCGATCCGGCGAACTTCGTCGACCCCACGCTGGACACCAATCCGTTCCATCCGCTCAAGCCAGGGCTCCAGTGGGTCCGTGCCGGCACGACGGAGGTGGGATCACGCGTGGTGCCGCACGAGATCATCACGACGATGACCGACGTCATCCGCGTCATCGACGGCGTGAAGACGATCGCGATGCTCGATGAGTCAACCGACTCCGGCGAGGTGTCGCAGGTCGGGATGGACTATATGGCGCTCGACAAGGACGGCAACGTCTGGATCCTGGGGGGCTACACGGAGGACTATCAGGGCGGGGCATACACCAACACGGACAGCGCGTACCTGGGCTCCGAAACCGGCGGGGTGCTCGGAATCCTGTCGCCGGCGCACGTCGATGCCAACACCCCGCGCTGGTTGATCGGCAAGGCGCCGGAGGAGAAGGCATCGGTCGGCACACCCGTCGAGATCGGCGGCACGTACTGCGTTGCGTTCGCGTGCTTCAAGGGCGTTCGGGTGGTCCAGGAAGGCAACGTTGGCGCCCCGGACAACGAGAACAAGTACTACGCGCCCGGTGTGGGTGTCATCAACAACATCCCGTTGGACGCCAGCCTCCACCAGGACACGTTTCAGCTCACGAACTTCCTTGCGCTGAGCCCGGACGGTATCGCGGAGGCCAGCAGGACGGTGCAGGACCTGGAGGCCCACGCGCGCCTGGTGGCGGCGGACGTCTTCGGATCGGCGCCGCCATCGACGCGACGCAAGTGAGCACCGCACCCATCGTCCGACTGGCCGGCGTATCGAAGTCCTTCCACTCGCCGAACGAGACGACGCCTGTCCTTTCCGGCGTCGATCTCACGATCAACCCGGGACAGAAGACGAGCCTGGTCGGGCCGTCCGGCAGCGGCAAGTCCACGCTGCTGTCGCTAATCGCGGGGTTGTTGCGACCGACCACGGGCACGGTCGAGATCGACGGGATCGACGTGAGCGGCCTTGACGACACCGCGCGAGCTCGTCTGCGGGCGACCCGTATCGGGATCGCGCTCCAGTCGGACAACCTGATCCCGTTTCTCTCAGCCAGCGAGAACGTGGAGCTCGCGATGGCGTTCGTCCCGGGCGGGTCACGCAAGGCGTCGCAGGCCAGGGCAAAGGACCTGCTCGACCGGTTCGGCGTGGCGAGCCGGGCCCGCCATCGCCCTCGCCAGCTCTCGGGGGGCGAGGCACAGCGGGTCGCGCTCGCGGTCGCGATGGCGAACGAGCCCACGCTGCTGCTGGCAGACGAGGTCGTCGGCCAGCTCGACAGCACGACCGCTGGCCAGGTCATCGACGATGTCATGGCTGCGGACTTTGCGGTTCTCTTCGTCACCCACGACATGGCCCTGGCCGACCGCGCTGACCACCGCTACACGATCCAGGACGGCAGCGTGTGGGCGCGATGAGCACCGCCGGTCGCATCAGCACGACAGACCTCGTCGTCGACCACAAGAACCAGACGGGGACGATCCGCGCGCTCGACTGCGTGGCGCTGGACGTCCAAACAGGTACCAGCGTCGCGATCATGGGCCAGAGCGGCAGCGGGAAATCTACCCTGCTCGGCCTCCTGGCGGGCCTCGCGATCCCCACCCACGGCTCGGTGACGGTCGGCGCAGAGACGATCTCGTCGCTCTCGGAGAGCCAGCGCGTCGTCTTCCGGCGGCGTGCCTTGGGAATGGTCTACCAGGCGGACAACCTCCTCCCGCATCTCACGGTCGAGGAGAACGTCGGACTCCAGCTCGCGATCTGTCGCCGCGAGACCGCAGCCGCGGATCGCAGCGACCCACAGGCGCTGCTCGCGCGTCTTGGGCTCGGCAATCTTGCCCGGCGCCTGCCGGACCAGCTGTCGGGAGGGGAGCGGCAGCGAGTGGCCGTGGCGCGCGCCGTTATCCACCGGCCCGGCGTCATCCTCGCCGATGAGCCCACCGGGGCGCTCGATGCAGCCAGCGCCAGGATCGTCATCGAGCTGTTGGTCGATGTCCACCGGGAGATCGGGGCGACCCTGGTGGTGGTCACCCACGACCCGGCGATCGCCGCGCACCTGGCCCGGATCGTCCATCTCGAAACGCCGTCGTCGGCGCCGGTGGTGACCGATGCTGGCTAGGTACGTCATCGCGGACCTCCTCCGTAACCCCCGGCGCACGCTCTCGACGATGGTCGGCGTCACGCTGGGCGTCGGCCTGTTCTGCGGAGTCCTCTTCTTCGTCGACGGGCTCTCGGCCTCCATGACGGCACGGGCCGTCGCGCCGCTGCCGATCGACATCCAGCGCATCGTCACCGAACGCGTCGGCGGCGCCCTGACGCTGTCCCAGAGCTTCGATGCCCCCAGCGTCGCCGCGGGCAACCAGGTGCGGGTCGTGCTCGAGGTCCGCAACCCGAGCGCCGTCGCGGCGCATGAGGTCACGGTCCGCTCGGTGCCGGGACCGGGCCTCCTCTTCGTACCCGGATCCGCGCAGCTCGACGGGGTTCCGCTGACCGGATCTGCCGACAACCCCTTCTCGTCCGGTCCGGCCGGGATGGGCTTCAACCTGGGCTCGCTCGGTCCTGGACTGGTGCACACCCTCAACTATGCCGTCGAGGCTACGGCGGAAATCTCGCTCGGCGAGAGCGCCGTCACGTCGACCTTCTCCACCCGCGAGTCGGTCAGTCCCGTTCGCGCGAACGTGCCCTCGTACGTTCCTCTGGACGAGCTCGCCCGGTTGATCGCGCAGGTGCCGGGCGTGGACCACGCGAGCCAGCTTTCCCTTGCCGACCTCGGCTCCGACGCTCTGTCGATGCATGGGCTCGTCGCCCGCGGCCACACCAAGATCCTCGGTTTCGACGCCGACTACGCCAGTCGCGACGCCACCATCCAGATCGTCGAGGGCACGCTCAGGCCGACCGGTGCGGTGATCAGTGCCGAGGCCGCTCGCGCGCTGAACGCACGGATCGGCGACACCGTCACCGCGACGCTGCCGGACGGCTCGGTGCTCAACGCGACGATCAGCGGTATCGCGGACCTCAGTCGATCACGCTCGCTGTTCTCCAGCCGTCGCGGCGGGGACCTCGAGACGTTCATCTATTCGCGAAATTCGATCGTCGTCTCACCACAGGTCTTCGCCAACACGGTGCAGCCTGCCTACGAGCGGGCAGCCACCGCGGGCGGTACGCGGCTGAAGAACCCACCGCTTCGTGAGATCGACATTGCGCTCAAGCGCCGGCTTCTCCAGGCCGATCCGGCCAGGGCGCTCCTCGAGACGCAGCGCATCGCCACCGACGTCAGCGCCGTGGCGGCGCATCAGGACTACCTGCTCGACAACATCTCCAACACGCTGTCTGTCGCGGCCGAGGACGCCGCGGTGGCAAAGCTGCTGTTCGTCTTCCTCGGTGTCCCGGGCCTCTTCCTGGCCGCGATGCTGGCGGCCTATGCGGGCACCGTGCTCGCCGAATCCCAACGCCGTGAGCAGGCGACGTTGCGGATCCGCGGCGCGAGCCGTCGGGACCTCCTGCGCATGCTCACCGCCCGGACCGGCCTCCTCACGGCCGCCGGATCGGTGGTCGGCCTCGCAATCGGCTACCTCGCCGCCGTCGCGATCCTGGGCCAGCAGTCCTTGGCCCAGGCGAGCCCGGCAAGCCTCGTCGCGTCCGCCCTGCTCGGCAGCGCCGGCGGGTTCGTGTCCACCGGGTTCGCGCTGTTCATCACCGGGCGCCGAACCATCGACCGCGAGATCGACGAGGATCGCGCTCGATTCACGGCGCGGCCGCCGCTCTGGCGACGAGCCCGGCTCGACATCCTCGGCGTCGCGATCGTCGCCGTCGGCACGGCCATCGCTCTTCAAACGAAGTCGTTCGACGGCGCGGCAGGGTCGGTGTACTTCGGCCGGGCCGTGGAGCTGAACGTCGGCCTCCTTGTCCTCCCGCTTGCCGTCTGGTTGACGGGCAGCCTGCTCGGCGGGCGCCTGATCGGATCCGTGCTCGGTCGGTTGCAGCCCGTCTCGACCAGCTCGGTCGGCCGTCCTCTTGCGAGCCTCTATCGGCTGAGCATCGGGCGGCGGCCATGGGCGATCGCCAACGGAGCCATCGTCGTGGCGCTGATCACGGGTCTCGCGACCAGCCTGGCGGCCTTCACGGCATCCTACGAAGGGGCCAAGTCACGCGACGCCCGCTATGCCATGGGTTCAGACATCCGCGTCACGCCCACCCCAACATCGGTGCGTACCTACACGCTCGACGACGCCGGTTTGTTCATGACCGACGGCGTCGCCGCGACATCGCCGGTCATCTATACGGTCAGCAACGTCATTCTCCGCAGCGCACGAACATCCGACCCAGCCAATCTGGCGGCCGTCGACCCGGCCACGTGGTCAACGGTCGCGCCCCTCGGCGACGAACATTTCGACATTGGTGACGCTGCATCGGCGCTGAAGACGCTCCAGGACGACCCGAACGCGATCTTCGTGAGTCAGGAGATGGCGTCCTTTCTCAAGACGAAAGTCGGCGATACCCTGCAGGTGCTGCTGGTTCGTGCCACGCCGGATCAGACGCTGGTGGACCTCCGTGTCGCAGGGTTGTTCGAGCGACTCCCCGGCTTTCCCGACGGGGCCGATGCGCTCATGTCCATCCAAAAGCACACCGAGGCCGTTCCGTCGAAGGCCCCCGACTTCTTCCTGGCCGCGGCGAATGGCGGCGACGATGCCGGTCTCCAGCGAGCCCTGACATCCATCGAGCAAGGGCCTGCAGCCACGGATCACCTGCAACTCGACACCCGCGCGACCACGCTCTCGCGCGACCAGTCGAGCCTGGCTGCGCTGAACATCGCCGGGCTGGCCGGCCTGGACTCTGCGTTCGCCCTGGCCATGGCGGTCGTCGCGATCGCGATCTTCGTCTTTGGGCTGCTCCTGCAACGGCGGCGCGAGTACGTCACCCTCCGGGCGCAGGGTCTCGCGGCCCGGACGGTCGGAGCGCTCATCGTCGCCGAGGCCAGCACCGTCGCCGTCGGCGGGACCGCGGTCGGGCTGCTGGTCGGGTTTGCGATGGGCTCCTACTTCGTCGCCGTCCTGCGACCGCTCTTCGTGCTCGATCCTGCGGTCGCGCTTCCGGTCATCGCCGCCGCCACGCCGGTGGCGCTCATGGCTGCTGCGACGGCCGTCGCCTCCATCGTCGCAGCCTCCCTTGTGAACGGGCTCCAGCCGACCGAACTGCTTCGGGACGAGTAGGTGGGTCTCCCAGGTTCGGCCCGCCATTGTGATAGGCAGGTGATCCTTCCGTCGCGAGATCGTCATCGCCCAGGGTGACGATCCGTCCAGTCGCCTCGAGCCTCCATTCGCTACGATCGGCTCATGAAACTCACTGTGCTCGGCGGCACCGGCAGGATCGGTCGGCTCATCGTCGAGCAAGCGCTCGTAGCAGGTCATGACGTGACGGTCCTTCTGCGTGATCCGATCGCGGAACGGGTGCGGGTCATCCGCGGGTCCGTCAGCGATCCCGCCGCCGTGCGAGCCGGTGCAGCGGGCGCAGACGCGGTCATCAGCGCACTCGAACCCGACGGGAACACCGCCGACCAGGTGGTGGCGCTCCGCGACGGCATGCGCACCCTGATCGGGGCCATGCGGGACACCGGCGTCCAACGAATCGTGAACCTGTCCGGTGCGGCCGTCGACGCTCCAGGGGACCACAAGCCGATGATCGATCGCCTCGCATCGCGGATCGTCCGCCTCGTCTCCGGACACGTGGTGGCGGCCAAGCAGGCAGAGTTCGACGAACTCCTGACGTCCGGCCTCGAGTGGATCGCCGTGCGCCCTCCCCTGGTGACCGACGGGCCGTACACCGGACGCTATCGTGCGGGTCTCGACGTCCTGCATCCAGGTGCCAGAATCGCCCGGGCGGACATCGCGGACTTCATGCTGGCCCAGGTCCACGAGCCGACGTTTGCAGGTCGAGCTCCCTTCATCTGCTACTGACGCCGCCTGATCAGTCCCGCGGCCCGATGTCGAATGACTGCACGCCTCGGACGAGAACGGATGACTGGCTTCCGCCGGCTGCGTCGATCGAACGGATCGTCCAGCGGGCTGCAGAGTCGCCCGCCTCACGAACGAGGTACACCAACTCTCGGCCGTCCGGCGTCCAGGCGACGGTGCCCCCGGCCACGAGCTCGCCGGTCACCGTGCCCGTGGGCTGAGCCGCGCCGATGGCGTCCAGGATCATCGATCTGGTCCCGGACGTCAGCTCCGTGAAACGAGCGGTCGTCGGGTCATAGGCGTATAGCGTGGACGTTTCGGCGACCGCTGGTTCCGAACTGAAGTCGATCAGAAGGCCGAGGACCGCCAGCCTGTCGCCGTCGCGCGAGAACTCCGGGAAGAAGAGCTTGCCGTGCGTGTTGGGATCCCCATCGGACGGGTACACGACCGTGGAGGTGACGGGTCCACCTTCGGCATCGACGATTCCGACACACACCGCCTCCACGCAGCCGCCCAAGGTGCCTGAGATGGCGAGGCTGTGCCCGTCGGGTGACCAGTCCAGGGACTCGATGCGGTCGCCCAGATTCTCCGTGAGCTCTTCGATCCGACGGGTGCCCGACCCGTCGACTGCCACAAGATACCGTCCACCTTGCCCCGCGCCGATCGCCCACAGCTCGATCCACCGACCGTCGGGGGACCACCGCGCCCACAGTTCCGGTCGAATCCAGACCTCGCGTCTCGCGCTCGCGACTGACCGCCACTCCGGCGGCAGCGCGATCTCTCGGTCAGCGGAAGCATCCAGCCCGGCGAGGAGGAGCCGGATCCCTGACCCGACCGGCTCGATGGCGTCCCTTGGTACATCGGCCGGGCATGTCGCGATCGCGACGTGTGAGCTGTCCGGCGACCACGACACCGAGGGACCGCAGCCGGCGTCCAGGGCGACGGTCCGAACGAGGGCACCGTCCGCGGTCATGAGGTCGACAGCCGGCGTCAGGAATGCGCCGCCAACGTCGCGGACGGCGGCGATGTGGCGCATGTCGGGCGACCACGCCGCCGTGAGGTAGCCAAACTTGACATCGTCGGCACCGCCGGTCGAGATCAGGGTCTGTCCGCTCCCATCGACCTCGGCGACGTAGAGGTCGCCATCGCGCACGAAGACGATCCGCCCGGGGCCGTCCGGTGCCCGGACGACGAGCGACGGACCGGAACC
>JANMPD010000034.1:0-3127 GCA_031369685.1 Chloroflexota bacterium
CACCGGTACGATCCTCAAGTGGGACCAGGAAGGCTTCGAAGCCCTCAGCCATAACGTCGAGATCGGCAACCTCGTGGGTGCCTTCGGGTTCTGGTTCTCAAGCGACTTCACGACCAGCTTGCCGATCCTCGGCCGGCTGTATATCGCCCACGTTGTGATCCTTCCGGGGCTCGGCACGCTCCTCCTCATCGCGCACTTCCTGCTTGTCAAGCGCCACGGAATCTCCGCGCTGCCCGCCCAGGCCGATGCGGCCGTCGACGGCGGTCCGGTTCCGGCCAAGGGTGGCTCGACCTTTGCCGCCCATGTCGTTCGCATGGCGGGATTCGGACTCCTGATCCTGGCGATTGCGACGGTGCTTGCCGTGATCCTGCCCGCCGCGATCGGCCCGCGCCCGATCCCCGGCACGGAGACCACCAAACCACCCTGGATGTTCCTGGTGTTCTATCCGTTCGAGGACTGGTTCGGCCTCTCGGCGCTGCTGTGGGTCCCGGTGATCCTGTTCGGCGCCATTGCCCTGGTGCCGTTCGTCGATCGAAGCCGATACCGATCACCATCGCGAAGGCGACTGTTCATCGCGATCGGCGCGATCGTGGTCGTGGCGGCCGTGGCCCTTGTGATCTATGCCCTCGTGACGATTCCCCAGCCGCACATCCAGGGGGCGATGTGATGGCGGCCATCCTGTTCCGCCTGATCCTTCTGGCCCTCGGCCTGGGTGCCCTCGAGATCGGCCTCGGCAGCGCCCTTGTCGAGGGATCGGCGATGAGCTGGGCGCTCGTTCTCCTGGTCGGCATCCCGTTGGTCGTCGCCGGCTCGGCCGGTTTCATGGCTCCGCTTCTCGGCGGAGCGCGTCAGAAAGGTTCCCCCGATGCGTAAGTCTCTACCGTTCGCGATTGCGCTGGGATTCGTTCTCTCGTTGAGCGCCGCGTACAGCACGCTGGCCCACGAGGGCACCGGCGAGGCGAAGATCGAAGCCGAGCCGTCGAGCCTGACCGCGGGTGACACGGTCGTCCTGGCGGGGAGCGGGCTCGAGCCGAACAACGACCGCGTTCTCATTCTTGCCGGTGAGGGTCTGACCGTCGAATTCGGCGTCGTCACCACCGATGCCGAAGGCATGTTCTCCAAGGAACTGACGATCCCGAACCACCTCCCGTCCGGCAATTACGAGCTGCGCGCGATCGGGGATGAGACGCTGACCACGCCCCTGGCCGTCACTGCAGCCGCGGGTGGGGCGGCTGCTTCGCCGGGGACGACCGGCGCATCGGAGACCGTGGTCGCCCGCGAACGGTCATCGGTCGAGGTAGGGGCGATCATCGCGTTCGTCGCCATCGCTGCGGTCCTTGGCGGCCTGCTCGTCCTGCGCGCCGAGCGTTTCCGGGGTACTGCCGGGGCCTGACCGTTCGAGGGCGACGGAGGGTCCGGGGCCACGTCCGCCGGCGACGCCGCACGGCAAGCTTTTAAGCCCTTTCTCATGTGCGGCTCACGCACGGTTCAGCGGCGGATCCGACGATGTTGTCACAAGCTCGGAAGGATCCGCCCCATGAAGCTGATCGTCGGTCGTGTAGCCCTCGGGTTGGCAGTCGTTCTGCTCATCGCGATCGCGGTGGCTGGTCGCCAGACGCCATCGGACGGGTCCTCGGGCACCGCCGCCGTCGTCCTCGAGGAGATGCGCTTCAAGCCGAACCGGATCAACGCCAAGGTCGGCGTACCGCTGACCTTGCGACTCACCAATGAGGGCACCGAGCGGCACGACCTCAACTTCGAGTCGATCCACATGCCCGGTCTCGGCGGGGTCGAGTCGATCCTGGAGCCAGGCGAGACACGATCGATCACCCTGACCTTCGATGAGCCCGGAACACACCTCTTCATCTGCACGCTGCCAGGGCACGCGGCCGCCGGGATGACCGGCGCGCTGTTCGTATCGCCATGAGCCTCGAGGCATCGCGCGATCGTGGCGCCGCCATTCGACATGCTCAGCGAGTGAGTGGTCAGGTCGCGGCCCCCGCCTCGATGATCGACGCCAATCGGCCGTTTCCACAGGTCGCGCAACAGCTCCTCGCGGCCAGGGGATCACTGGATTCGTTGCTCCTGCGCCTCGTCGAGCTCGAGCTGCGCGGCTGCGTGCCCAGTCCCGAGGCCCGAGATGAGGTCGACGGCCTGCTCCGTACGGCACTCGGACGGAGCGCGTTCACCCGGAGCGGCATCCGAACCCGGCACCCAAGCGGAGGCGCTGCCTCCTGCGACCCGATCGAAAAAAGGACGACCCAATGACTCGTCGATCCGGAACCTCCCGCCTCCCCGATCAATTCCCGCAGTCCCGTCGCGGCGGGGTCCCGGCGCATGAGCCTCGACCCGGGGCGCGCGGCCCGCGGTCGCGGCCCCTCCGGTTGACGGTGTTCGCGGTCCTTGCACTGGTCGTAGGGGGCGCAGCGATTGGTCTCGTCGTGAGTCGTCTCCAGGGGCCCGGCGCCACCGACACCGCGGCGATTCAGGTCCATGCCAGCATGGCCGGATTCAATCCGCCGGCCCTCACGGTCAAGGCCGGCCAGATCGTCAAGGTTGAACTGATCAGCATGGACACCTCGATGCACAGCGACGGCGGCGGCTGGCACCAGTTGGCGATCGACGCGCTCGGCATCGACTGGAAGGTCGGTCCCGAGAGCGGCAAGGTCTTTGCATTCACAGCGCCTGCCACGGCCGGCACCTACAGCTGGTACTGCGACATCTGCTGCGGCGGCAAGGCGAACCCGTCCATGCAGGGCACCCTCACCGTGACCGGCTGATGCGAACGTTCCTCGAGCCATTCGCGGCCCGCCCGAGGCTCCTCTTCCTGTTCATCGGCGGGACCGTGATCGCGGCGTCGGCCGCGGCGCTGCTCCTCGTCGCTCCGCAGATGGCGGATCACCAGGCGATAACCGAGCTCAGCCTGCCGGCCATCGTGGTGGCGGGATTTCTCGATGGGTTCAACCCCTGCGCCTTCGGCGTCCTCATCCTGTTCGCAACCTTCGCCCTCGGCCTCGCGGCCCGACAGTCGCTCGCGACCGGGGGCTCCAGCGGCGAGCCCGATACGCGAGCCGCCAGCCGGACGGTGATCGGCCTCGGGGCCTTCTTTGTCGTCGGGGTCCTCGCG
>JANMPD010000122.1:0-1768 GCA_031369685.1 Chloroflexota bacterium
GGCCAGCTCGATGTCGAAGTCGATGTTCATGTTCGCGCCACGACTGGCGAAGAACCAGCGGGCCGCGTCGACGCCGATCTCGGACAGGAGCTCGTCGAGGGTCACGAAGTTGCCGGCCCGCTTGGACATCGAGACCTCGACGCCATCGCGGACGAAGCGGACCCAGCCGGTCAGGATCATCTCGACCGCGGCTTTGTCGAATCCCATCGCCTCGGCCGCATTCCGGACGCGAGCCACGGTTCCGTGGTGGTCGGCGCCCCAGATGTAGATCAGGTGATCGAAGCCGCGGCTGAACTTCTCGGTGACGTACCCGAGATCCGAGGCGAAGTACGTCGGATCGCCGTTCGAGCGAATGACGACGCGATCCTTGTCGTCGCCGTACGTGGTCGAGCGAAACCACAGGGCGCCGTCCTGCTCGTACAGGTGCCCGGATCCCCGGAGGCGCTCGATCGCCCGTTCGACCCAACCCTCGGCATGGAGGCTGCCCTCGGTCTTCCAGACATCGAAGTGCACGCCGAGGGTCGCCAGCGAGTCCTCGATACCGGCCCGGATCTGCTCAGACGCCCAGCGGCCGGCCGACCAGGCGGCGTCCTCGCCGGGCGCGCGGTCCTCGCCGGTTGGCGCAAGGGCGCTCTCCGGGATGGCACACGCAAGGTCTGCCACGTAGTCGCCGTGATAGCCGTCTTCGGGGATGGGTTGGCCCTCACGGACCGCGACCACGGAGGCACCGAGGTTCCGGACCTGCGCCCCGGAATCATTGAAGTAGTACTCGCGCGTGACCCGTTGGCCACCCGCCTCGAGAACGCGGCACAGGAGGTCGCCGGCGAACGCTCCGCGCGCATTGCCGATGGTCAGTGGGCCGGTTGGATTCGCCGACACGAATTCCACATTCACGTGGCGCGCCTGCCCAGCCATGGCACGCCCCCAGTGTTCCGAAACGCCGAGAGCGTGGCCGAGGAGGGCCTCGAGGGGTCCGTCGGCGAGGCGGAGGTTGATGAACCCAGGTCCGGCGACGGTCGCCGAGATGATCACGGCAGCGGGATCGGATGCGGCGTTTGCCGCGAGCGAATCGGCGATGGCGACGGCGATCGCGGGCGGCGCCATCCGCAGCGGCCGGGCGAGCCGCAGCGCGAGGTTGGTCGCGAAGTCTCCGTGGCCCGGACTTGCCGGCCGCTCAACGTCAACGGCGACGTCGACCGCCTCCGGGCCGGACGGCAGCATGCCGTGCGCGACCGCATCGGCCCACGCGGTGCGGACGGCGGCGCGGACCCGGGCGCGGATCGTTGAGGGTGGGTCGAGCGCTTCGAGCGAGGACATGCCCGCAATGGTAGCCGCGACCCGCTACGCGGGCCTGGCCGCGCACGATCGATGGCCGCCCGTGTCGGGTGGTGCGTGGGTGCGCCGGTCGTCGATTCGGGTCGCGAGTGGTTCGGTGAGGTCGCGGCCGGTCAAGTGCGGTTAATTCCAGTACCAATTAGCGGTTGGCCGCCGTACTATCTGGAGTGCATTCATGGCCGCGAATCGCGGTCGAGCCCAAATCAGGCGCTCCGGGCGCAATCGCGCTGGGAGCACAAGGGAGAGGGACATTCCTCTCCGAGCTTCGGGGGAGGCATCGCATGGCTGGTCTCGGAATCACGACCCACGTTGGCAGTCGGTCACGTCGGGGTTTGACCCTTGCGTGGATCGCGCTCTTCACGCTTTCGTTGCTCCTGCAGTCGGCCGCCGCCCTCTCTCCGGCCACGGCCCTCGGGGCCCAGGAAGGCGTCTG
>JANMPD010000191.1:0-35296 GCA_031369685.1 Chloroflexota bacterium
CTCAGTGACATCACCCAGGTCGTCGCCGAGAACAAGGTCAACATCCTGGCTGCCTCCGTTGCCGTCGGCCCGGATCACGTCGCGATCGTCCGAGCGACGCTCCAGGTCGCCTCCGTGAGCCAGCTGTCTCGCGTCATGGGCCGGATCGAGCACCTCAAGGATGTCCTCAGCGTGTCGCGGGACGTCAGCTGAGGTCGCGGGCGCGGACCCCGCTAGACTGGCCCCAATGCCGACCTTCCGCGCCCCCCGGGGCACGCGTGACCTGTTGCCGGACGACGCGGCCCGGTTCCTGGAATTTGCCCGCGTCGCCCGGGACCTGACGGACCGCTACGGGTATCGGCCGATCGAGACCCCGCTGTTCGAGCAGGCCGCGGTCTTCGAGCGCGGTATCGGCGAGGTCACGGACGTCGTCGAAAAGGAGCTCTTCCGGCTGGCGCCGCGATCCGAAGAGGCCGAGGCATGGGCACTCCGGCCGGAGCCGACCGCGGGCATTGCCCGGGCCTACGTGCAGCACGGACTGAAGACCTGGCCGCAGCCCGTTCGCCTCACGATGATCGGCCCGATGTTCCGCTATGACCGACCACAGGCCGGTCGCTACCGGCAGTTCTGGCAGTTCGATGTCGAGGCGATCGGCGACCCGGGACCGGCCATCGACGCCGAGATCATCGAGCTGGGCACGAGGTTCTACGGTGCGGTAGGCGTCACCGGCGTTGAGGTTCTCGTGAATTCGATTGGAGACCAGGCCTGCCGGCCCGCGTATCTCGAGGCGCTCGGCCGGTACTACGTCGGTGTCAGCGATGCCTTGCCGCCCGCGGAACGCGAGCGGTTGGATCGGAACGCCCTGCGGCTGCTCGATTCCAAGGATCCGGCCATGGTGCCCCTCAACGCGGCGGCACCGCGGATCACCGACCACCTGTGCGATGCCTGCGCCGCGCACTTCGCGGCGGTGCGCGCCCACCTCGATGCCCTCGGCGTCCCGTACCGGGTTGACCCGGGCCTCGTGCGCGGCCTCGACTACTACACGCGGACGGCCTTCGAGTTCTACGTTGCCGGGCGGTCGGGTCAGCAGCAGGCGCTCGGCGGCGGCGGTCGCTACGACGGCCTCATCGAGCTCCTCGGTGGACAGACGACGCCGGGGATCGGATTCGGGCTGGGCCTCGATCGGGTCGCCCTGGTTCTCGACGAGCAGGGCCCCGGTACGGCGGGAGCCGGATCCGTTGCGGCCGATGGTGGGCGAGGACCGGACGCGGTAGTAGTGTCGGCGGACCCGGCCGATACGGTCGGCCGTTTGCAGGTGGCGACGCAGCTCCGCGCGAGCGGCCTGGCGGCCCGGGCTGACCTCGGAGTCCGCAAGCTCGGCCGCCAGATGGAGGCCGCGGCCCGCGACGGTGCCCACTTCGCGGTCATCCTGGGCGTGGAGCTCGCCGATGGCCAGGTTCAGTTGCGCGACCTGAGGGCCGGAACCCAGCGGCTCGTGGTCCTCGCCGATCTGAACCGCGAGCTCGCGCGGGCCGTCAAACAGCACCATCACGGCGCTTCGACCTGATCGCGCGCCACGTCCGACGGCGCCCGATACCATTAGCCGGCAATGACCGACCCTTCCGCCAGCCTCGCCACGCCGTACCGGAGTCACACCTGCGGAGCCCTGCGCGCCGACGACGTGGGTGCCGACGTTCGCCTCGCCGGATGGGTCCATCGGCGGCGTGACCACGGCCAGCTGATCTTCCTGGACCTGCGCGATCGCCACGGGATCACCCAGGTCGTCATCGACGCCGCCGATGCGCCGGACGCGCACGCGGTCGCATCGGCGGCTCGATCGGAGTACGTCGTGATGGCACGAGGAACGGTCTCCGCGCGGCTCCCGGGGACCGAGAACGCGAAGCTGCCGACCGGAGCGATCGAGGTCCAGGTCACGGCGTTCACGATCCTGAACGAGGCCAGGACCCCGCCGTTCTACATCAACGATCCGGACGCCCCGGTCGATGAAACACTCCGCCTCAAATATCGATACCTCGATATCCGGCGGGATCCGATGCAGCAGCGGCTCCTGCTTCGAAGTCGGCTGGTCCAGGCCATTCGCGAGGTTCATCACGCCCATGGCTTCGTCGAGGTCGAGACGCCGAACCTGATCAAGTCCACCCCCGAAGGCGCACGCGACTTCATCGTCCCGTCGCGACTCCAACCGGGGAGCGTCTACGCACTACCCCAGAGCCCGCAACAGCTCAAGCAGCTCCTGATGGTCGCCGGCGTCGATCGCTACTTCCAGATCGCGCGCTGCTTCCGGGATGAGGATCTGCGCGGCGATCGCCAGCCTGAGTTCACCCAGCTCGATCTCGAGATGAGCTTCGTGGACGAGGCCGCGGTCATGGACTTCGTCGAGTCGATGACGATCGCCGTCACACAGGCCGTCGTGCCCGAGCGCCCGATCCAGGCCGTGCCGTTTCCGCGCTTCACCTATGACGAGGCGATCGAGCGATTCGGCTCGGACAAGCCGGACCTCCGGTTCGGGATGGAGCTCGTGGATCTGGCACCGGACCTTCGCGATGGCGGCGGGGCGCCGACCTCGGGCTTCCGGGTGTTCGATGACACGATCGCGGCCGGGAACCGGGTCAAGGCAATCGCTGTGCCGGGGCTCGCGGACGCGCCCCGGAGCCGGATCGACGAACTGACCGAGACGGCGCGCCGATTCGGGGCCAAGGGCCTCGCCTACCTCGCGGTCGAGGTCGAGGGCACCATCAAGAGCCCCATCCTCAAGTTCCTGGGCGAGGACCTGGCGGGCCGGCTGGTCGCCCGTGCCGGAGCGCTCCCGGGCGACCTCGTCCTGATCGTGGCCGACACCACCGACATCGCCAACGATGTGCTCGGCCGGCTCCGTGCCGACCTCGGTGTACGCCTCGGCCTCGCCGATCCCCACGTTCTGGCCTATTGCTGGGTCCATCGTTTCCCGATGTACAAGTGGGATGCCGAAGGCGGCCGGTGGGACGCCACCCACAATCCGTTCTCCGGCGTCGTGCCCGAGGATGAGGTGCTGCTGACGACCGTGTCCGGCGACGCGACCCGACCATCCGAAGCGGATCCCGCCGGACGGGCGCGGGCGATGCAGTACGACATCGCGCTCAATGGCTGGGAACTGGGCGGCGGATCCATCCGGATCTGGCGACGCGACCTCCTCGAGCAGAGCTTCGCGCTCCAGGGGTACAGCGAAGAGCGGATGCGCAACATGTTCGGAGCGATCCTCGATGCCTTCGAGTACGGGGCGCCGCCGCACGGCGGTATCGCCCTCGGGATCGATCGCTGGGCGGCGCTCCTCGCGTACCAGACCAACATCCGCGAGGTCATGGCGTTCCCCAAGACCCAGTCCGGGAACGATCCGATGCTCGAGGCGCCATCCGAGCCGGATCCGATGCAATACGCGGACCTCGGACTCAAGTTCGTCGGGCTGCCGGGCAAACCATCGTGACCACCCGACCCTGAGGGTGAGCGCCCTGTACGACGCGATCGCGGCACGGCCGCGACTCGCAGCGCTCCTGGGTGCGTTGTGCATCGCGTTCTCGGGAATCTTCTACAAGTACTCGGACGTGTCGCCGTCGACGGTCACGGTCTTCCGGTGCCTGTACGGACTCCCGATCCTGATCCTCGTCGGGATGCTTGAGCGACGCCGCTACGGGCCGATGGCGGGTCGGACGGTGGCGCTCGCCGTGATTGCCGGCGTCTTCTTCGCCGGCGACCTGCTGACCTGGCATCACGCTGTGGACTATGTCGGGGCGGGGCTCGCGACCGTGCTCGGCAACATGCAGGTACTGGTCGTCGGGTTCGTTGCCTGGGCCGTCCTCGGGGAGCGGCCACCGCGGCCCGTGATCGCGGCCACGCCGATCGTGCTGGTCGGCGCGATCCTCATCTCAGGCGTGATCGGCAAGGGTGCCTATGGCGCAAACCCGCCACTCGGCGTGGCGATCGGGACGGCCACGGCGCTCTTCTATGCCGGCTACCTGCTCATCATCCGGCGGGGCACGCATGACATCCGGCGGCCGGCGGGTCCGGTGGCGATCGCGACCGCCTCGACGATGGTCGTGGCACTCATCGCGGGTTTGGTCATCGGTGACCTCGACCTCGTCCCGTCATGGCCCAGCCACGGCTGGCTGATCCTGGTCGGCCTGACCTCGCAGTCGATCGGCTACCTGCTGATCTCGATGTCCCTGCCGCGCCTGCCGGCTGCCCTCGTGTCGATCATCCTGCTCGCCCAGCCGGTGGTCACCGTGCTCCTGGCGCGGGTCCTGCTCGACGAGATTCCTTCGTGGTTCCAGGCGGGCGGGGTCCTCCTGATCGTCGGCGGGATTGCCCTCGCCACGATTCCGGTGGGTCGGATCCGCGACCGGGCGCGCAGGCGATCCGTGCCAATCTCCTGAGCGGTGTCACAAGTGCCGGCCACGACCGTCAATCGGACATGAGCGACCCGACGATGGACATGCCTCCCGTCCCCGGCAGGTTCGAGCGATGGGCAGCGCGCCTTTTCGCAGCCCTGCTCGTGCTCGTTGGGTTCGCGCTCGTAGTCGGACTCGTCAACACAGGAGATGTGCCTTTGGGGGCGGTCGTTCTCGCACTTCTGGCGACGCCGTTGGGAGTGGTCGCCCTCCTGGCTGCGATCTGGGGTCTGGGTGAGCGGCGACCATGGGCGCGGCCTCTGGCGCTGGGGATGCTGTGGATCCTCGTCGCTGGAGGCGTGGTCCAGATCGTCACCAAGCTCCCGGGGATCCACATTCCCCTGGAGGCGATCGCCGCGGTATTCGTCCTGCGGACGGCAGACGGCCCTCGCCGCCAACCGATAACCGGGCGTGACCAACGGATCGCGGCGACGCTCACCGGATTATTCCTCCTATCCACGGCCTGGCCGCTCGTCTCGACGGCCGCCCTTCGGCCTGGCGCAAGCCCATTCGCCGTCAGGCCCGAGGCACTCAACCTCTCGGTCGCCCTTGACTGTCGTGACGCCACCGGCGAGACAGGAATTCTCGCGACGGTGCGCTGGACGTGGCGGGAGCGTGACCTGCTGCCAGGGAGCACCGACGGGCTCTTCGTGGGCTGGAGTGCGAATCTCGATGAAGAGCCGCCTTCGTACGATCAGGACGCCTCGGTCCTGCCGATCGGCGTGTGGCCGGGCTCCGGATCACCCGCTACGGCGCTCATCCAGCCGCTTGAGGGCTCCTGGCAGGGGCAATCCACGACGTTCGGAATCGATGTCGCTCGCGCTGGCCAGACCGACGCCGAAGTTATCGTGGTCCTGCGTCCATCGTCAGGACACCCGCATGGAAGCGTGGTCGTCAGTGCCACCTACGTGCATCTCGATCGCTGGCTACGCGACGCTGATGGCAGGGGCTGTTCGTGGTAGGTGTCAAGCGCAACCCTAAGTGGCCTGTCGGCACACGCATGCGCCAGTCGGGACGGCCGTCGGGTCAGTCCGAGGGTAGGCCGACGCGGGCCAGGCCCTCGAGGGGCGCCTCGTCCGCCAGGTCCGCGCTGGCGGCACCCCACTCGCGCGCGCCGGAAGGCTCCGCCGGCCCGTCATACGGCGGGAGATCGCCACGCGGCGTGTCGCCGTCGATGGTGGTACCGGGATCGCCGAGGTCGATCGCCCGAGTCGGCAGGCCGGATGCGCCGAGCATCTCGATCAACTGATCGGGCGTCGCGGAGACGGGCAGGCCGCGGAGGGTCTCGAGCGCGGTCAGGGGCACGAGCGCGGGCCAACCGACCTGTCCGTTGAAGCTCGGCCGGATCAACGCGTCCGAGTTGGGTCCGTGCGCCTCGATCAGGGATGTAACCGTCTCAGGACCGACCCAGGACATGCGGGCCGGCCAGATGAGCGCGCCGGACGTGGCGCTGACCTCGGCCGTCGCAACCTCGATCCCACGCAGGAATTGTGCGACGCGGCCCTGGTCCATGGGAGCCGGTGCGGCCAAGGTGATCGGCGCCCCGGCGAGCGCCGCGGCCATCGCGCCATCCGGATCCACGGCGATCACCACGATCGGCATCGCACCCCCGGACCACGCGGAATCGACGATCCGGCGCACGCGCGTGACCCCTTCGGCTTCCGCGAGCGCGACACCGGGCGTGAGGGCGAGGATCACGGCGGCAATGGTCATGGGACCGTGA
Organism: Chloroflexota bacterium; assembly: GCA_031369685.1. GTDB lineage: Bacteria > Chloroflexota > Limnocylindria > Limnocylindrales > CSP1-4 > UBA5189. Next base: position 6,145 of record JANMPD010000191.1, read on the forward strand.
TCCTAGCAGTCACGCCCGCGCCGGGCGGCCGTCCTGAACGGGGGTTCGCCCGTGGTGTGCGACAATCCGCCGGCCCATGACCGATCCGATCCGCTCCACGCTGCCCCGAGCCGTCGATGACGACGCGCTGCCGTCGGCCACCGATCAGCGTGTCTCGCGAGACGACCTGCGTGACGTGGCGATCGTTGCGCACGTCGACCATGGCAAGACCACGCTGGTCGATGCGATGCTCCGCCAGACGGGCACGTTCCGGGCCAACGAGGCCGTAGTGGATCGGGTACTCGATTCGGGCGACCTCGAACGCGAGAAGGGCATCACGATCCTGGCCAAGCAGACCACCGTCGATCACGACGGCGTACGACTCAACATCGTCGATACCCCGGGCCATGCCGACTTCGGAGGCGAGGTCGAACGATCGCTCCTGATGGTCGACAGCGTGCTGCTGCTGGTCGATGCGGCCGAGGGACCCCTGCCGCAGACGCGCTACGTGCTCCAGAAGGCCATGGCTCGTCGGCTCCCGGTCGTCGTGGCGCTCAACAAGATCGATCGCTCCGACGCGCGGCCCGCCGAAGTCCTCGATGCGGTCTACGAGTTGTTCATCAATCTCGGGGCGGATGACGACCAGATCGACTTCCCGGTCGTCTACACGAACGCCAAGCTCGGGACGGCGACCCTCGACCTGGCGGTGCCGGGCACGGATCTGCGGCCGCTCCTGGATCTGCTGGTGCGCGTGACGCCTCCGCCGCGCCACGTTCCGGGCCACCCGCTCCAACTCCTCGTGACCAACCTGAGCGCGAACGAATACGTGGGCCGGATGGCGGTCGGCAGGATTCGCAACGGGACGATCAAGGTCGGGCAGCGGATCACGGTCGTCCGCGAGGAGGCGGGAGACACCGCCGGCACCGTCGAACCGGGTCGCACGGTCACGCTGTCAGGTTCGGTCACCAGCCTGCAGACCGCGCACGGCATCGATCGGGTCGACATTCCGGAGGCCGGGCCCGGGGAGATCGTGTCCGTTGCGGGCCTCCCCGACGTCACGATCGGCGACACGATCACGGATCCGGCCGATCCCCGGCCACTCCCGCGCCTCGACGTGGACGCCCCGACGCTGCGCATGACCTTCGGCGTCAACACCTCGCCGATGGCCGGGCGCGAGGGCAAGTTCGTCACCTCTCGCCAGATCAAGGGCCGACTCGACAAGGAGACCCTGGGCAACGTGTCGATCGAGGTCTATCCGACCGAATCGGGCGACACGTTCGAGGTTCGGGGCCGGGGCGAACTCCAGCTCGCGGTGCTCATCGAGCAGATGCGTCGTGAAGGCTATGAACTCACCGCGTCGAGACCGGAAGTGATCCTGCGCGAGGTCGCTGGCGAGATCCAGGAGCCGTACGAACGCGTCACCATCGACATCCCGCCTGAGTTCATCGGCGAGGTGCAGACCGCGCTCGCAGCGCGCAAGGGACGCCTCGAGCAGATGACGACCGATGTGGACAGCCGTGTCCGCCTCGAATACGTCCTCCCGACTCGCGGGCTCATTGGCTATCGAGGCCAGCTCCTGACGGACACGCGCGGCACCGCGCTGCTGCACCAGCTGGGCGAGGGCTACGGCCCGTGGGCCGGTGAGGTGACCCATCGGACGGCGGGCGTCCTGGTGAGCGATCGGAGCGGGATGTCCAACGCCTACGGCCTGTTCAACCTCCAGGAGCGATCCGCGTTGCTGATCGGCACCGGGGTCGAGGTCTATGAAGGCATGATCGTCGGCGAGAATGCTCGTTCCGGGGACCTCGACGTCAATGCGACGAAGGAAAAGAAGCTCACGAACATCCGGACGCACTCGCACGATGAGTCACTCCGGCTGACGCCGCCGCGCCCGCTGACGCTGGAATCAGCGCTCGAGTTCATTGCCGCGGACGAACTCGTCGAGGTCACGCCGCTCTCCATCCGCCTGCGGAAGCGGCTGCTCGCCAGGCACCTTCGGGAACGGGAGCGAGGCCGCGAGTACGATCGGAGCCAGGTCGAGAGCCAGACCCAGGCCTAGCTCGAAGTCCGGTCCCTGCTAGCAGGGTGGCTTGAGCTCGGGTGCCACGACATCCGATCCCCCCGACAGGCTCGTTTCGGAAATCGCGATGGAGCGGTCGGCCAGGATGTGGATCAGGGTGACGCCACGGCCGACGGTGATCGTCTCGATCAGCGCGCAGGTCTCGGTATAGAGCTCCACGGCAACCGGAACGGGCTCGCTGCCGGTCCAGCCCATCGGTGCCTCCGCCGTCTGCAGGACACCGCTCCCGGCCGGGATCTCGAGGCTCCTCGATGGCTTCTGGCCAGTGGCGACGACGACGTTCACGCGGAGCGTGAGATTCGAGCCATTCTGGATCGCGAGCGCGAAGGTCGGTGCCGCGGGGGACGGCCCACACCCGACTGTAAGGGCGGCAATCACGAGCAGGCCGATCAGGACTCGCGGCACGCGCGACCGAACGAACTCAGCCGACGCAAGACCTACAATCGACGCAAGACCTTCAACCGACGCCCCGGGCGCTGTCCGATCCACGGCGCGAGCCTAGCACTCCCGGGTCGCGAATCCGGCGATCTCATGGTTGCTCCGCCCCGGACTTTCGTCCGGGCCTCGGCGACGGGCCGATCGCAGCCGGGAGCGTTCCCGGCGCCGCATCGCGAGCGGCCTACAATTCCCGGAATGCCCACCTACCTCGATCACGCCGCCACGACCCCGCTCCGGCGCGAGGCGCTCGATGCCATGCTCCCGTACCTCGGCGAGCAGTTCGGCAATCCGAGTTCCCCGCATGCCTACGGTCGGCGTGCCCGCGCGGCACTCGACGAGGCCCACGAACGGGTTGCCACCGCGCTCGGGGCCGGGCCCCGGGAGATCGTCCTGACGAGCGGCGGTACCGAGGCCCTCAATCTCGCGATCAAGGGCGCTGCCTGGGCCGGCAAGGCCCGCGGACCGCGGATCATCACGACGGCGATCGAGCATCACGCGGTCCTGCATCCACTCCAGCAGCTCGAAAAGTTCGGGTTCGAAATCGTCGAACTCGCGGTGGATCGCTACGGTCGCCTCGATCCCGACGCGCTGTCGTCGGCCCTCACCGAGCGAACGATCCTGGTCGCGCTTGGGCATGCCAACAATGAGGTCGGCACGATCCAGGACATCGCCGACCTGATCGCGCGCGTCCGGCGCGACGGCCCGCGTGGGTGCCTGGTCGCCGTCGACGCGGTGGCGTCGGCCCCGTACCTGTCGATCGACGTGGTCGCGCTCGATTGCGACCTGCTTGCCATCGCGGCCCACAAGTTCGATGGGCCCAAGGGCGCGGGCGCCCTGTTCCTGCGGGCTGGTACTCATCTGTTGAGTCAGCAGCAGGGCGGGTCGCAGGAGCGATTCCGCCGAGCCGGCACCGAGGACGTTGCGGCTGCGGTCGGGATGGGCGTGGCGCTGAGCCTGGCCATCGAGGAGCGGGCCGTCGTGGCGGATCGCCTTGCGGCAGCGCGTGACCGGCTGATCGCTGCCCTGACGGCCATCGACGGCGTCGAACTGACGGGCCATCCAACGGAGCGCCTGCCCGGCCTCGTTTCGATTCTTGCCCGCGATGTCGAAGGTGCGTCGATCGTGCTGAAACTGGATCTGTTGGAGGTTGCCGCGTCTGTCGGATCCGCCTGCACGACCGGCTCGGCCGAGCCGTCGCATGTGCTCAGGGCCCTGGGCTACCCCGAGGACGAAGCTCGCGGGTCCCTCCGCCTGTCGCTCGGTCGAGATACGTCGGACGCCGATGTCGAAACGGCGCTATCCGTCGTTCCGCGGACGCTGCTCGCGGCCCGGGAGGGGGCGCTCCAGCTCGCCGCGGCCCGAGCGCCGATGGAAACCGCGGTGCCCGGATGAGCCGCGTTCTCGTTGCCATGTCGGGCGGTGTGGACTCGTCGGTCGCCGCGGCGCTCCTGCGGGACCAGGGGCACGAGGTGGTCGGTGTCTGGATGCGACTCCATGACGTCGCCGACACGATCTCCGAGTTCAAGAAGAGCTGTTGCTCGCTCGATGCCGCTGAAGACGCCCGCCGGGTGGCCGCCCAGCTCGATATTCCGTTCTACGTCCTGAACCTCGAACGCGAGTTCGAGGAGGGCGTGCTGTCCCCATTCCTCGGCGCGTATCTCGATGGCACGACGCCGAGTCCCTGCGTTGACTGCAACACCACGGTCAAGTTCGGTGCGCTGCTCGGTCAGGCAAGGCACCTGTACGACTGCGAAGCCGTTGCCACCGGTCACTACGCATGTCGAGAAGTCGGGCCCGATGGACAGGTCCGGATGCTCCGCGCCCGCGATACGGACAAGGACCAGACGTATTTCCTGTACGGCCTGCGCCAGGACCAGCTGCGCGACGCCCGATTCCCGTTGGGTGAACTCACGAAGCCCGAAGTTCGGAACGTGGCGCGTCGCCTGGGCCTCGCCACCGCCGACAAGCCGGAGAGCCAGGGGATCTGCTTCGTGCCCGACGGGGACGTCCGCGGCGCTCTTCGCAGCCGGGCCGGCTGGGAACCCGAATCCGGCCCGATCCTCGATGCCGACGGGACCCAGGTCGGGGAGCATGGAGGCGCCGCTGGCTACACGCCGGGCCAGCGCCAGGGACTGGGCGTCGCACTCGGGAGTCCACGCTACGTGTCACGGGTGGACCCGATTACGAACACCATCACGCTCGGGCGGCGGGAGGACCTCGAGACGACGTCCTTCGACATCGAGGACGTCCGGTTCGTTGCCGATTCCATGCCCGGCGGACCGTTCCGTGCCGATGTCCGGATTCGGCACCGGGCCTCGCCTGTTCCGGCATGGATCGTGCCCTCCCGCGACGGCCGCTGGACCGTCCGAACCGATACGCCGGTGTGGGCCATCGCGCCTCGTCAAGCCGCGGTCCTGTACGACGGGGACGTGTGCCTCGGCGGCGGGCGCATCGCCCGCGTGGCGGTTCCCGGCGCAGGGGACAGGCCGGGCGTTTCGGGCCGGCAGCCCGAGCTGGTCGCAACCTCGGGGCCATGAGCCTTGGCCCGGCGCCCGTCCTGGCGCTGCTCCTGGGAATTCTCCACGTGTCGATCTATGTCCTGATCCGTGGGAGCGCGGGCCAGCGCCTGCCATGGATGATCCTGGCCGCGTTCCTCGGCGCGTGGGCAGGCGATGCCCTCGGGTCGCGGCTCGGGATCGAGTTCATCCTGATCGGCGATTTCCACGTGATCGTGGCGTCCGTCCTGGCCTGGGTCGGCATCGCGGGCGTGGCCATCGTGGCGATCCTCGGCTCGCAACCCGAGCGCGATGCGGCGACCGCCACGATGAGCACGATCGGCCTCTCGAGCTCGCGTTTCCGACGGGCGTCCGAACCGGCAGACGCCGATCCCGATCCTGACCCGCTACGCCCGGAAGGCGGACGGCGCCGTGCAACCCAGGAATCGGCCCAGGAACCGGAGGACCCGACGTGAAGGACGTTCGTCAGGACAGCTCGACCCATGAGCAGGGTGAGCGAGCCGAGCGCCAGACCGAAGGATCGACGTCAGGCCGCTTCCTGCGCGGGCTCACCCTCGGCGCCCTCGTCGGTGCCGCGATCGCCGGATCAGCGATCTGGGACCGCCTGCGCAAGCGTGAGGATGGGCGATCAGCCGGGCCACGTGATCACGAGGCCGACGCAGGCTGACCAACGGTCCGGCACCACGGGGCGCGTGTCGCCGTGCGGCATGAGCCGCCGGCAGGTCCGGCTCGGCTACCATTGCGGCCGATGGAGACCCCCGCCCCGAGGCGCGATCCACGGATCGCGTCGCTGCCTGCCGCCGAGATCCGCCGACGGTTCGTCGAGTTCTTCGCCGAACGCGGTCATGTGGCCGTGCCCGGTGCCAGTCTCGTCCCGGCGGAGGACCAGACGCTCCTGTTCACGAACTCCGGGATGGTCCAGTTCAAGGATGCGCTCACCGGGGCCGAGACGCGCACCTACCGCCGCGCCGTCGACTACCAGCGCTGCCTGCGGGTGGCCGGCAAGCACAACGACTTCGAGGAGGTGGGACGGACGCCCCGCCACCACACCCTGTTCGAGATGCTCGGGAACTTCAGCTTCGGCGACTACTTCAAGCGCGAGGCCATCCACTTCGCCTGGGACTTCCTGACCCGCGACCTCGGGATCCCGGCGGACCGCCTGGCCGCAACGGTCTACACGACCGACGACGACGCGTATCGGGTCTGGAGCGAGGAGATCGGCCTGCCGCCCGAGCGAATCGCCCGCTGGGGTGACTTTCCGAACGGCGACGAGAAGAACTGGTGGCGGATGGCCGACATCGGCCCGAGCGGACCGTGTTCCGAGATCCACTACGACCGCGGGATCGAGTTCAGCGAGGGCGACTTCTGCACGCCCGATCATTCCGAGCATTGCCCGCGCTGGCTCGAGATCTGGAACCTCGTGTTCATGCAGTACGAGCTGCATCCCGATCGGAGCCTGACTCCCCTTCCAGCTCCTGGCGTGGACACGGGATTGGGCCTCGAGCGCCTGGCGAGCGTCATCCAGCAGGTGGCGTCCAACTACGACACGGACCTGTTCGCACCCATCCACGCCCGCATGCGCGAGCTGCTCGGCCACGATCCGGACGCGTTCGAGGCGGAACGGTTCAGCTATCAGGTCATCGCCGATCACACCCGCGCCGCGACGTTCCTGATCGCGGACGGCGTCCTGCCGTCCAACGAAGGACGTGGCTACGTGTTGCGCCGGATCCTGCGCCGCGCCATCCGCCACGGCCGGCTGCTCGGCCGCACGGATCCATTCATGGCCGATGTCGCGATCGTGGTCATCGAGACGATGGCCGACGCCTACCCGCACCTGGAGGAGCGCCGGACCGAGCTCCTCGGTTCGATCGTCCGCGAGGAGAACCAGTTCATCCGGACCCTGGAGGCCGGTACGGTCATCCTCGAGGACGCCCTGATCCCGCTGACCGCGAATGAACGAACCGTGGGCCTTCGAGCGGAGGACCTCCCGCCGGACGCGCCCCAGGTTCCGGGCCAGGTCGCTTTCAAGCTCCACGACACGTTCGGATTTCCGATCGACCTGACGATCGAACTCGCCGCCGAGTACGGCGTCGGCGTCGATCGGGCGGGATTCGATATCGCGCTTGCCGAGCAGCGGGATCGGTCCCGATCCGGCAAGAAGGCGGAACTCGCGCGCCACGCCGAGCTGGCATCGCTCTACCAGGCGATCCAGGGTCGAGCGGGTGACACGAGGTTCGTCGGCTACGAGTCCACGACGAGCGAGGGCGCGCGCGTCCTCGCCATCCTTCGCGACGGAATCGAATACGAGACCCTCGAGGCCAAGGGCGACGAAGAGCTCAGAACCGAACCCTCGGCTGCCGCCGAGATCGTCCTCGACCAGTCGCCGTTCTATGCCGAGGGTGGGGGACAGGTCGGTGACCGAGGCGCCCTGCGTAAGGCCGATGGCACGCTGTTGTTCGAGGTCGAGGACACCCAGAAGCCGGTCGGAGGGCTGTTCGTGCACCGAGGCACGCTCCGCGGCCGCGTCGCGGTTGGGGACGTCGTCGTCGCCGAAGTCGACGCGGACCGACGCGCCCACACGATGCGCAACCACACGGGCACGCACCTGGTCCATCGAGCGCTTCGCAACGTCGTCGGCGAGCGGGCGCGGCAGGCCGGTTCGCTCGTGACGCCGGACTACCTTCGTTTCGACTACCCGGCCGACCGGGCCCTCACCGACGTCGAGCGCCGGGCGATCGAGGATGAGGTCCGCCGCATCATCCGGGAGGATCGGCCCGTCTCGATTGCCTTCATGGGCATGCAGGAGGCGCTCGATGCCGGCGCGGACGCGTTCTTCGACGAGAAGTACGGGGAGACCGTTCGGACCATCCGCGTCCGTGACTACAGCTTCGAGCTGTGCGGTGGCACGCATTGCCAGGCATCGGGCCAGATCGGCAGCTTCGCGATCACGTCGGATCGGAGCATCGGATCGGGGATGCGGCGGATCGAAGCGCTGACGGGCGCCGGCGCCGACGCTTACCTGCGCGCTCGCTCGGAGGCGCTCGAAATGGCGATGGAGACCGTCGGGGCCCAGACCGCGGATGCGGTCGTATCGAAGATCGTCGCCCTCCAGTCATCACTTCGGCTGACGAAGCTCCGTATCCAGGGCGCAGGAACCGTTACCGTCAAGCCCGGAACCTTGGCCGAAAGTGCCCGCGAGATCGCGCCCGGGGTGCGTCTTGCGACTTGGACTAACCAATTCGAGTCCATGGATGAACTCAAGCGGTTCGCCAAGGAGGTTCGTGCGCTCTTGCCGAGCGGCGTGATTGCCCTCGCCCTCGAGGCCGAGGAGCCGCAGGTATTTGTGAGCGTGTCTGATGACCTCGTCGCCCGCGGCTTTGCGGCCGGTGACCTCGTGCGCGTCGCGATGCCGTCGATCGATGGCAAGGGCGGCGGCAAGGCCGAGATGGCGCAGGGTCGCGGGACGAACAAGGACGGCCTTGCCGCCGCGATGGCGGCCATGGATGCCGCCGTTCGCGACCTGGCCGGCCGGAGCGAATGATCACGATCGAGCAGTTCGTCGGCTGGTCATCGTTGCTGGCAGCGGTGGCGACCGTCGTCGGGATGGTCTCGCTGATGGTCTTCTTCTCGCGTGGCAACCCGTGGGGGACATGGAACGACATTGCGAGCGTGGTGCTCATGCTGGCCACGATCCCGGTCGCGTGGCTCGTCGCGGCCATCGAGGCCGAGCAGTTCACGACCATCGCCTACATCGTGGCGGCCGTCGGGATCCTGGGAATGGTCCTCGCCGCCGGGTTCCAGACCGCGCTCGTTCTGAAGATCCGGATCTATGAGCAGCTCCTCGGGCGGACGTTGGCCAGCGGGGCGATCGTCGGCCTGTGGTACGTCGGGATCGGGGTCCTGTCGCTCCCGCGCGGCCTCATGACACCGCTGCCGCAGCTGGCCGTCGCCGCGGGGATCGGGTTCATCGCCGTTGGCTACGGGTTCGCCGCCGGGAACCAATACCACCTCGCCTCGAAGGTCGGTGGCGTGCTCCTGTTCGTGGCATCCACCGTCTTCCTGACCCTGCTCGGCCTCCAGCTCGTGTCGGGTGACCTCGTCATCCCGAAGTGGACGGCCTGACGGCGATGGCATTCCTGCGCCGGTTCTGGCAGCGCGACGACGGGATGGAGAACCTGAGCGCCTGTACCGCGCTCGACATCGGGACCGAGTTCGCCAAGGCGCTCGTCTTCGACATCGACGAGGACGGCCGGGGAGTCGTTCGGGGTGTCGGGCGGAAGCGGCAGGGCCTGTCCCACATGCAGTCGGGGACAGTGGCCGACATTTCCGCTGTCGTCGACAACTGTTCCGTCGCGCTCCAGGAAGCCGAGGAGATGGCGGGCTTCCGGCCGACCCAGGTGGTGGTCGGGATTGCCGGCGAACTCGTCAAGGGCTTCACCACCGCCCACACGCAGGAGCGCGCGCGGCCCGAGGCACCGATCACCGAGCCCGAGCTTCAGAAGTTGATGGAGGGCGTCCAGCGCGAGGCCCTCCGCGAAGCCGAGCGATCGGTCACCTGGGAGACCGGCCTCGCCAACGTCGACGTCCGCCTGGTTCATGCGGCCGTGGTTGGTGCCTGGATCGACGGCTATGCCGTCAGCGACCCAATCGGTTTCAAGGGCCGGAACGTCAAGATCGCGATCTTCAATGCCTTCGCGCCACTGGTCCATCTCGGGGCGCTCCAGACCGTCGCCCAGAAGCTGGAGCTCGATCTCGTCGAAGTGGTCGCCGAACCGTACGCCGTGGCCCGTGCCCTCAACAACGAACAGGTTCGCCAGGGCGGGGCGCTGTTCGTGGACGTTGGTGGCGGGACCACGGACGTGGCGCTTGTCCGGCAAGGCGGCATCGAAGGCACGCGCATGTTCGCGCTCGGTGGGCGAGCGTTCACGAAGTCCATCGCCGACCGGCTGGAACTCCCATTCCCCCGAGCCGAGGCACTCAAGGTCGACTACGCCCGCGGCATCGCCGGGGATGCCACCGAGGAGATTCGAGCCATCGTGGCCGACGACGTCGCGGTATGGGCCGCCGGCGTCGAGCTGGTCCTCGAGGAACTCGCTGCCGGGGACCTCCTTCCCGGCCGGATCTATCTGTGCGGCGGCGGGACACGCCTGCCGGAGATCCGCGCGGCGCTCGCCGCCCCCGCGTTCTCCAGGAGCCTCCCGTTCTCACGACCCCCGGAGGTCACGATCATGTCACCGGATCAGGTCGAGACGATCCGGGACGAGACGCAGCTGCTGGTCGATCAGCAGGACGTCACGCCGATGGCCCTTGCCTACCAGGCGATTGAGCTGGGACAGGCCGCCGGCACCCTGGACGGGGCCCTCCGTCGCGTCGTTCGACAGTTGCGCATCTGATGGCTACCGCAATCGTCTACCTGGATATCGATGACGAGATCACGTCGGCGGTCGCCCGCCTGCGGTCCCTCAAGGAGGAACGGATCGCGCTGACGCTGCCCCATGGCTCCCGCCTGGCCACGTCGCGGATCAACTTCCGGTTGCTCGCCCGTGAGGCCGCCAAGCGCAAGAAGACGCTCGAGATCGTGACCGGCGACGCATCGGCCCGAGCGCTCGCCGCGTCGGCGGGGTTGCCGACCTACGTGTCCGTGGCGGCCTTCGAGGCGGGGCCCGTGCTTGCCGGCGCCATCGAGGAAACTCGGACGACGAGGCCACGACCTGGATCCGAGCCGATGGGGCACGCGCTCGACGACAGTCCGACTATTGCGCTGACGACCCAAACGAGCCTGTCCGGCCCACGAGCGGGAGCACTGATCCCGCACGTCGGACGGCGCGGCGTCAGTCCGCTGCGCGATCGCCGTCTCGCGCTCATCCTCGGCCTCGTGGCCATCCTCGCCGCCGGCGCGACCGCCGGGTTCCAGCTCCTGCCGAGCGCGACGATCGTCCTGATTCCGGCGCAACAGATTCTCGGCCCCGTTTCGTTGAACGTCACGGCGCAGGAAGGGATCACAAGCCCGGATCCGGCCAACCTGCTCATCCCGGCGACGGCGTTCGCGTTCGATGTCGCGGTCACCGACACGTTCCCAGCGACCGGACTCAAGATCGATGAGACGAAATCAGCCGGCCGCGTGACGTTTGAGAATTGCGATACGGGCGGATCGGTTGAGATCCGCGCCGGCGCACGAGTTGCCACCAGAGGCGGGATAGAGTTCCTGACGGACAGCCGGATCGCAATCAAGAAGGCGCACATCTTTCCATTCGCATGTCAGGTTGGATCCGTACCCATCCATGCCGCGCTTCCGGGCGATGCTGGGAATGTTGCCTCCGGGGCAATCACGATTGTGCCTTCCGGGTACGACAAGGACATCCTGAGGGTCACGAACGAGGCCGCAACAACCGGCGGCACGCATGTAGAAACCACTACGGTCCAGCAGTCCGATGTCGATGCGGCGCTGCGCAACCTCGACGTGGCGCTCGCTACCAAGTTCGATGATCAGCTTGCGGGTGCCGCGAACGTGCCGCCGGGGACCACGTTGTTTGCCGAGACGAAGCAGCTCGATCCATCGACTCCGACAGTCGATCCGACGAGCCTCGTGGGGCTCAGTCAACCGAGTTTCGACTTGGGCCTAACGGCCAAGGGGACGGCCCTCGGCGTCGATCCCAGCCCGGTACCGGCGCTCGTTGAGGCTCGAATCCCCAACCTGGTTCATTCGGGCTTTGCTCTCGATCAAGGTTCGATCGGGCCACTCGTCGGTGTCCCGGTCGTCGCTGGAAGGACGATCACGTTCCCGGTAACGGTCCGGGCCACGGAAACCCGAATCATTGACGGCGCCGCACTTCGAGATCGGATCCGCGGGCTCGCGCTTCCCCAGGCCCGCACTGTCCTCGGGGCGTATGGGCAGGTCACGATCTCGGTGTGGCCGAATTGGGTCACCACCATCCCGGCGAATGACAGCCGGGTGTCATTCGAGATTGACGAACCCACCGGCAGCAATGCGGCGCCCTCGACACCGGGTGGATCCCCGGGCGCGTCTGGCGCACCGAGCCCCTCGGGAGTAGCCCCGTGACCCGGCTGCTGGGCGTCGACCTCGGCGAGCGGCGGATCGGCCTTGCGATCGCGGAGCGGGGTCATGAGCCTCCGCAGGGCCTGCTGACCATCCGGCGATCGGCCTCCGACGCGGACGATGCCGTCCGCCTCGCAGCCATTGTTCGCGAGCAGGCCATCGATCAACTCGTCGTCGGCTTGCCCCTCAATGCGAACGGGGACGAGGGTCCCATGGCTGCGGCGGCACGCGCCTGGGCGCAGGCGATGGGCGCCGCGCTGGCCCTGCCCATCCGCCTCCGGGACGAACGGCTGAGCAGCCATCGCGCGGAAGCCCGGATGGGTCCCATGCCGAGAGGGCGGTCGGGTGGCCCGCCGTCGCCGACGCAGCGGGAGCGGTATCGTGCCCGGGTGGATCAGGAAGCCGCCGCCATCATCCTCGAAGATGAACTCGCCGCTCCACCGGAGGATCCGAACGAATCGGGGATGGACTCGCCGTCGCACGTGCTTCGCCCGACAGGTCCAGGCTCGTGAGCATTCGCGGCGGTCGGAACCCCCGAGATCAGGCCCGCCGGATGGACCCCGGGGCCCATGATGACGCCGACATGCCGTCGTGGCGCGCCTCGGACGGGCGCGGCGGCCCGCCCGGTGGTGGCGGCTCGCCCGGTGGTCGCCGGTACCGAAAGGACGGCCCGTCATCCGGCTTGCCGGGGATCCTGCGGTTCTTCCTCTTCGCGGGCATTCTCGCGGTCGTCGTGGTGGTCGCCGGACTGACCGTGATGCGGCCCCTGGTTCGCGCCGCGGTCGTAGGCTGGGCGTGGGACAACCCCGGATCCCTGCGGATCTCGATTGTGGCCGACTTCATCCGCGAGGACCTCGGACCCGTCCTGACCAACCCTGCCAGTACCGATGAATCCGAGATCGTGTTCGAGGTCGCCTTCGGCGATACGCCGACCACCATTGCACCGCGACTCCTGGCCGCCGGGACGATCACCTCGGAACGGGCGTTCCTGTTCGCGGCCGTCGAGGACGGGCTGGCCTCGAACCTGAGGGTCGGCCAGTTCCTCCTGCGCAAGAACATGACCCCGGCCGAGGTGTCCTCAGCGCTGGTCGATGCCCCGGTCGTGATCAAGACGACCCGGGTGACCTTCCGCGAGGGCCTGCGCCTCGAGCAGATCACGGCCAAGCTCCAGACCGTGACCTCCGGAGTCGACGCGAAGGCGTTCTACGACGAGGTCACGGCGCCGCCGGCCGAACTGCTGGCCGACTTTCCATGGCTGGAGCTGCCCGCGGGGGCCACGCTCGAGGGGTACCTGTACCCGGCGACCTACACCTTCGTCACGGACGTTCGGGGTGATCCCCAGCAGCGCATCACGACGGCGGACGATCTGGTCCGGGCGATGCTGACCCGATTCCACGACGCCGTGGGCGACCTCCGGATGCAGGTGCCCGAAGGTCGTGGCCTGACCTGGGCGCAGGTCCTCGTGCTGGCGTCGATGGTCGAGCAGGAAGCGCGCCTCGATGTCGATCGACCGCTCATCGCCGGCGTCTTCCAGAACCGGTTGGACCCCAGGAAGGAAACGCGCGGCTTCCTCGGCTCCGATCCGACCGTCTTCTACATCAACGACACCCTGCAACTCCGGGCGTTGGATTTCGAGAAATGGCAGATCTACTCCTTCTGGGGCCGATTGACGGACTCACTCCCGGCCACGCTGCCGGACGACCTTGCCGGGTTCAACACGTATACGCACGAGGGCCTGCCACCCGGTCCGGTCTCGTCGCCGACGGTTGCGTCCATCGACGCTGCCCTCGAGCCCGATACGGCCACCGGCTACCTGTATTTCCTGGCCATCGGGGACGGGAAGACGGTCTACGCCAAGACGCTCAAGGAGCACCAGGCCAACATCAAGAAATATCCGACATGAGCGTGGTCGGCCACCCTCGTCCGACGGACTTCCAGGCGCCGCCGACGCGGGCCGACCACGAACGCTGGCAGGAGTCCGATCGCTCGGCACGTCCGGCTCGGCTTGCCCGTCTCCGCGCCCGCATGGAAGCGGCCGGCGTCGACGCCTACTTCGGCGTTCGCCGCGAGCACATGCGGTATCTCACGGGATTCACCGTCGCGGAAACGGAAGGCGCCTCGGCGGGGGACTCCGGCAAGTTCCTGGTGACCGCCGATGCGGTCCGCGTGCTCGCCGACAGCCGCTATACGATCCAGGCGCGGCGCGAGGCCCCGGATGCCACGCTGTTCGAGTGCTACAACGCGCTGGCGGATCGGTGGCCGGCACTCGTGTCCGAAGCCGGCGCCCGCCGGGTCGCCGTGGAGGCCGGGTTCGTGGCGCATGCCACCTGGGACCGGCTGGCCGCCGCCGCCTCCGACGTGGACCTGGTTCCGGTCGAAGGCTGGATCGAGGCCGACCGACAGGTCAAGGAACCGGCGGAGATCGAACGGGTTGCCGCAGCCTGTGCGGTGGCTGACCGTGCCCTCGCCTCGCTCCTGCCGGTGATCCGAGCGGGGACGACCGAGATCGAGCTCGCGATGGATCTCGAGTGGCGTATGCGAACCGGGGGTGCCGAGGCGCTGGCCTTCGACGTGACCTGTCTGGCCGGCGCCGAAGCGGCCCTCCCTCACGGTTCTCCGGGGCAACGTCCGGTCCGTGCCGGCGCGGTCGTGCTGTTCGATTTCGGGGCGCAGGTGGCGGGCTACCGAAGCGACATGACCAGGACCCTGTTCGTCGGCGACCCGACGCCGCGTGACCTCGCGGTCTACGAGACCGTCGCGGCCGCGCAGGACGCCGCGTTCGATGTCCTGCGGACCGGGCTCGCGGCTGCCCGCCACGGGGCGCCGCTGCCGGACGGGCGATCGATCGACGGGGTCGCGCGGGCTTCGATCGACAAGGACGGTCGATGGCCTGGTTTCCTGCACGGGCTGGGCCATGGCATCGGGCTGGCAACCCACGAGCTGCCATCCCTGGGCCGAAGCGCGGCCACCACCCCGCTGCCATCACCGACGGTCTTCTCGGTCGAACCGGGGATCTACCTCGAAGGTGAAACCGGCGTCCGAATCGAGGATCTCGTAGTCCTCGACGCGCAGGCCGGCCGATTCGAACGCCTCACCCTGTTCCCGCGCGACGTCGTGGTGGCCGGAATCTGACGACGGCCTGGTATCCGCGCCCCGCCAACGGCCAGGCTTGACCTATGAGCGGTGACTTCGGCGGCATGTTCGATGCGATCTTCGGGCTCACCTCCAAGGACCGCGACGCTTCCTGATCGATCGGCTCCTGGCCGACGGTGGTCGTCGGCTACAATCGGCCCTCAGACCTCACCTCGATCCGGCCCCGGCGCAAACGCGCCCTGCCTCTCGCCCGACCAGGAGCCCTGTCATCCCATGATCAGCACCGGCGAACTCAAGAAGGGCGTGGCCATCGAACTCGATGGTGACCTCTGGCAGATCCTCGACTACCACCACATCAAGATGGGACGTGGCTCCGCCCAGGTCCGGATCTCGCTCCGGAACATCCGGCGCGGCGGGACGGTCGAGCGTTCGTTCCAGGCTGGCACCAGGTGGCCGCGAGCGACGATGGAGACGCGGCCGGTCCAGTTCCTCTACCGCGACGACGACGACTTCCATTTCATGGACACCGACAACTACGATCAGTTCGTGCTCCGAGCGGACCAGCTTGCGGAATCAACGCAATACCTCAAGGACGGGATGATCCTGGACCGGACGACGTATCAGGGCGAGACCCTCGGCGTCGAGCTGCCGGTCACCGTGGATCTCGCGGTGACCCAGTCCGAGCCGGGATTCGCCGGGGACACGGCCCAGGGTGCGCGCAAGCTGGCGACCCTCGAGACCGGCCTCGTGGTCTCGGTCCCGCTCTTCGTCAACGAGGGGGACACGATCCGCGTGGACACGCGGACAGGCGAGTACCAGACGCGGATCTGATCCGGATGCCCGCATCGCCGTCGGGCCTGGTCGGTCCGCGCATCCTCGCCGTCACCGAGGCGACCCGGGTCGTTGCAGCGCTGGTCCGGGCCGACGAGCAACTCCGAGACCTGTGGGTGGAAGGCGAGGTCGGGCGCGTCACGATCTCGACCGCCGGCCATGCGTACTTCGCGATCAAGGACGACAAGTCGCAGCTCCAGTGCGTGTGGTTCCGGGATGACCGGCTGCGGAGCGCGTTCCAGCCACAGACCGGGCTCCGGGTTGTCGTCCACGGGCGGATGGACCTCTATGAGCCCCAGGGTGCGCTCCAGTTCTACGTCGTGTCGCTCCAGCCCTCGGGCGTGGGCGATCTCGCGATCCAGTTCGAGGAGCGAAAGGCGCGTCTCGCGGCCGAGGGCCTGTTCGATGCTGCACGGAAGCGACCCCTCCCGGTCCGGCCTCCCGTGATCGCCGTCATCACCTCGCCGACGGGAGCCGTCTGGAAGGACATCTGCCAGGTCCTCGGGCGACGCTGGCCGCTGGCAGGCATCCTCCTGGTCGCCTGCAAGGTCCAGGGGGAGGGGAGCGCCCAGAGCATCGAGGGGGCCTTCCGACGACTGGAGCGGCATGTCGAGGAACTCCGGCACGAAGGGCGGACGCTCGACGCGCCGGCCGTGACGATCCTGGCGCGCGGCGGCGGTTCGATGGAGGACCTCTGGTCGTTCAACGACGAACGGGTCGTTCGCGCGATCGTCGGGCACCCGTTGCCGGTCATCAGCGGGATCGGCCATGAGGTCGACGTGACCCTCGCGGACTTCGCGGCCGATGTCCGGGCGCCGACGCCGTCGGCGGCCGCCGAACTCGTCGTCCCGAATCGGGCCGACTTCGCGGCTTCGCTCGGGCGGGGCGCGGAGCGGATGCGGAGTGCGGCCGGGCGCGTTGTCGCTGGCGCGGCCAAGGACGTTGCCGCCGAGCGGCGGTTTCTGGATCGACTCCATCCCGCCGCCCGGCTCGCGGCCTCGCGCGAGCGGGCAAGCGACCTGCTCGATCGGGGCACGCGGGCAGCGCGGGCCAGGATCAGCGATGGGCGCCGGCTCGAGGAGCGAACCGCAGAACGCCTGCCCGTCCTCGTCGGCCGGCGCCTTGCGGATGGGGCTGCTCATCTCTCGGCGGCGGCGGCGGCCCTCCGATCCCTCGGCCCCGGGGCGACCCTTGAGCGCGGCTACGCGATTGTCCGGCGGACGTCCGACGGCGTGGTGGTGCGCGATCCGGTCGAAGCAGGTCCGGGGACGATGCTTGCGGTACGGGTCGCTCGGGGTGAGTTCCCGGCGTTGGCCGGGCCATCGTTGCCGATGGCACCGGGTCCCACGAGACGGTCTCGATCATGACGTTCGATGTTCCCGAACTGGTTCTGTTCGTCGCGCTCGCGTTGATCGCGGGCGCGCTGGGCGTCGGGTTCGGTATCTTCTTCCTGGCACCGCGCCTGTCGCGGCTGGCCGATCGCGATGATGAGGACGACGGTGCCGGAAACGACTGATACGCCAATC
This sequence comes from Chloroflexota bacterium, assembly GCA_031369685.1. Lineage (GTDB taxonomy): Bacteria > Chloroflexota > Limnocylindria > Limnocylindrales > CSP1-4 > UBA5189. The sequence continues at coordinate 23,665 of JANMPD010000191.1, forward strand.
GATCGCCTGACCTTCGACGACGCGCTCGCCGAGCTCCAGCGAGCCGTTGCCGACCTTGAGACCGGGGGATTGCCGCTCGAGCGCTCGATTGCGCTCTACGAGCGTGGCGTCGCGCTCCACGAGCGCTGTGCCGCACTCCTGTCGGAAGCGGAACTCAAGGTCCAGCAACTCGTCACCCGCGCCGGCGGCGCCATCGCCGCCATCGACGTCCGACCCGAGGAAGCGGTCGAGGCCGAGTAGGCCCATGGCCCCGGTGCTTGACGCGGCATCGGGCGACGGGACTGATCTCCCCGCGCTTCTGGCGGATATCAGCCCTGGCGTTCGCCGAGCAGGAAGAAGGCGGCCACGGAGCCCTTGCCCTTGATGGTGATCTCGCCCCGAGGCTCGAAATCGAACCGATCGCGGAGTGCGCTCTCGACGCGGGCGGTGACATTGATGCGACCGGGAACGCTGCTGGATTCCATCCGGGAAGCGGTGTTGACCGTGTCCCCCCACAGGTCATAGCTGAACTTCCTGCGGCCGATGACACCGGCCACGACCGGGCCGGTATCGATGCCGACCCGGATCTGAAGGGGCGTGCCAGGGTCGATCGTGACCGATCGGCTCGCGGCCACGAGATCGAGCGCCGCACGAGCGACGGCCTCGACATGGTCAGGGCGAGCGTCCGGCAGTCCACCCACGAGCAGGTAGGCGTCGCCGATCGTCTTGATCTTCTCGAGCCCGTAGCGGTCGGCGATATCGTCGAAGGCGCGGAAGACCAGGTCGAGAACGCGAACGACTTCCGCTGGCGCGGTCTGGTCCGCGTAGCGGGTGAAGTCCACGATGTCGGCAAACAGGACCGTGACGGCGGGATGAGCGTCCGCCACGACCGTCTCGCCATCCTTGAGCCGTTCGGCGATTGGTTCCGGCAGGATGTTCCGGAGCAGTTCCTCTGATCGCCGGTGGGCCGCATCCAGCGCCACGATCGCAGCTTCACGCTGCCGAACGAAATACTGGACCACGAAATAGGCCGAGATCGCTACGCCCAGGACATTCAGACCGAAGAACGCCGTTCTGACCGGGACCGGCGGCGGGCTTGCGATGGCCGCCACGTACGGGTCGATGACGGCCGAGATCAACGTCAGCACGCAGAAGGCCACGAACCACTTGACCGCACCCTGCGCCCCGAGAAAGAAGACCGCCCCGAGCGCAGCCACAAGCGCCCACAGACTCACGGCGGACGACGCCGCGTAGCCGCCGATCGTCCACTGGAGAATGAATGGCAGGACCGTCATGAGGCCGATCTGGGTCGCCTGGAAGAAGCGGAAACTGTGGCCCCGACTGATCGCCGCCAGGCCGCCGACGGTCGCCACCTGGTAGACGAACGGAATGCTCGCAGCCGCGGGCTGGTCCAGCACCAGGTACGTCGCGACCCAGATGATCGCGAGCGTTGCGACGGTCGTGCTGGCGACCACCAGGGTGGCGCGGCCGGCGCGATCGTTCGGGGCCGCACCTCGTTCGGCTGCGGCTGCCAGCAGTATCCGCAGGCGTCCGATCCCGGCGATGATCACGGAGCCAGTGTACCGTCCGGCATGTGCGGGTCAGGCGTGTCCACGCTAAACGTGCGCGTCCGTGGTATCAGATAATCTGTCGTGGACGATCAACGCCGACACGTACGGTGCCATCGCAAGGGGACATACGCCACCGTGACGCCAACGCTCAAGGACCTCCAGGGTCCCGCCGATCTTCGCGGCCTCGATGAAACGCAACTCGCCGCGATCGCCGCAGAGCTCCGTGAGACGATCATCTCGACGGTGGCATCGACCGGCGGGCACCTCGGCTCATCGCTCGGTGTCGTCGAGCTGACGGTGGCCCTCCATCGGCTGCTCGAATCGCCGCGCGACAAGATCGTCTGGGACACCGGGCACCAGGCGTACGCGCACAAGCTCCTGACCGGTCGCCTCGCCCAGTTCGGGACCCTCCGCCAGCTCGACGGAATGGGCGGCTTCCCGCGTCGGTCGGAGAGCGAGCACGACGTCTTCGACGGCGGTCACGCGGGAACCGGGCTGTCGATTGCCCAGGGCCTCGCCACGGCGCGGGATCTTCGGCACGGGTTCGAGCGAATCGCGGTGGTGGTCGGTGACGCGGCACTCATGACCGGGCTGTCACTCGAGGCCCTCAACGACATCGGGCATCGGGGCACCCAGCTGCTCATCGTCCTGAACGACAACGAGATGTCGATCAGCCCGACCGTTGGCGCCTTCTCGACATACCTCTCCAAGATCAAGCTCAGCCAGGCCTGGCAGCAGAGCAAGACCGCCTACGACAGCCTGATCGAGAAGCTTCCCGTTGTCGGTGGGAGCGCGCTCGAATGGAGCCAGCGGCTCCGGCGATCGGTGGTCAGCCTGGCGACGCCGGGCCAGCTGTTCGAGGATCTCGGGATCACCTACATCGGGGTGGTGCCCGGCCACGACCTGCACGCGCTGCATGAGACGTTCACTCGAGTCCTCGAGCTCAAGGGCCCGGTCATCGTCCACGTGCGCACCCAGAAAGGGCGCGGGTACCGGCCGGCGGAGACGGACCAGGTCTCGTTCCATGGGGCCGCGCTCCCGCCCATGGAGCTCCCTCCCGATGCGGACGCCCATGATACCGGTCGTCTGTCGGCGTCGAATCGGTCCACCGCTCCACACGGATCGGGATCGAACGGGGATGCCGTCCCACCGGCCGCGGCGACCGCGGGTCCGAAGAAGCACCCGAACTACACGTCGGTCTTCGCCGACGAATTGGTCGCGCTCGCCGCCAATGATCGTCGGATCATCGGCATCACGGCCGGGATGCCGACCGGGACGGGCATGGCGAAGTTCCACGCCGCCTACCCGGAGCGGGCAATCGACGTCGGCATCGCCGAGCAGCACGCGGTCACGATGGCGGCCGGCCTGGCCCTCGGGGGTATGCGACCGGTCGTGGCGCTCTATTCGACGTTCCTCCAGCGGGCCTTCGACCAGACCGTCCACGACGTGTGCCAGAACGATCTCCCGGTTCTCCTCGCGGTCGATCGCGCGGGTCTCGTCGGCGAAGACGGAACATCGCATCAGGGCATGTTCACCGTGCCGGCCCAACTCCAGCTGCCGTACCTGGTGGTTGCCAGTCCGAAGGACGAACAGGAGCTCCGTGGGCTGCTCCGCACGGCCATGGCCCAGGAACATCCCTTCGCCCTGCACTATCCGCGCGATCCTGGTTTCGGGCTCCCGACGACCGAGCCCGCGGTCATTCCCGTCGGCCAGGCCGAGGTGTTGCGAGCGGGTCGCGATGTGCTGTTCATCGGCTTCGGACCCATCGTCCATCGGATGCAGGACGCTGCCGACGCGCTCGAGGCCGACGGCTGGTCCGTCGCCGCGGTCAACGCGCGGTTTGCAAAACCACTGGACCGACAGCTGATCCTGGACCAGGCACGCGGCAAGAAGCTCGTGGTGACGTTCGAGGAAAGTGTCGTGACCGGCGGGTTCGGGAGCGCCGTGCTCGAGACGATCGAGGCGGCACGCATGACCGATCCGGCCCTGCGTGCCGTGCCCGTCCGGATCGTCGGCATTCCCGGTAATCGATTCGTCGACCACGGATCTGTCTCGGACCTGCGACGCGTGCTGCGTCTCGACGCGGCCGGACTGGAAGCCCAGGTACGCGAGACCCTGCGGGTGATCGGTGCCATGCCCGGCGCGGCCGAAGCGGTTCCGGGCTCGGTCTGATCGACGTTCGTGAGGCCGGGGTGAGCCGCCTGTGCCACGATAGCCGCGTGCATGCTGCGGCCTCGGCTCGAACTCGCATCACCTCGCGCCGAATGACGCGTGTCCGGCTGGATCAGCTCGTCGTGGATCGTGGGCTGGCCCCGACGCGGGCCCGGGCACAGGCGCTGATTCTGGGCGGCAAGGTCAGGACCGGCATCGGGGATGCGGGACGGGTTGACCGGAAGGCCGGCGATCTCGTCGAGCCTGGCATCGATCTCGTGATCCTGGAGCGGGACCCATTCGTGAGCCGGGGTGGGCACAAGCTGGTCGCGGCGCTCGATGCGTTCGGGCTCGACCCGCGGGGTGTCGTGTGCCTCGATGTGGGCGCCTCGACCGGAGGCTTCACCGACGTCCTGCTGCAACGCGGCGCCGAACGCGTGTTTGCCCTGGACGTCGGGCGCGGCCAGCTCGCCGAATCATTGCGCCAGGACCCCAGGGTCGTCTCGATGGAACGCACCAACGCCCGCACGATCACCGCTGCGACCCTGCCCGAGCCGGTCGTCCTGGCGACGATCGACGTCTCGTTCATCTCGCTCCGCCTCGTGCTGGAGCCCGTGCGTCAGACGTTCGGGCCGGCCGGAGGATCAATCGTTGCCCTGGTCAAGCCGCAATTCGAGGCCGGGCGCGGCCAGGTCCCGGGCGGCGTCGTCCGTGATCCGGCGGTCCATCGGGCCACGATCGAGCGCGTGGTCAACGCGGCGAGGGACATGGGCCTCGTCGCGCTGGACGTGGTCGCGTCGCCGATCCTCGGCCCGGAAGGCAATCGCGAGTTCCTGCTCCATCTGGGCGTCCCCGGCCCCTCGCGCGGCCCGGCGCCCGACCGTACTGCCGGCCAAGCGGACCTGTCGGACCGAATCGCGGTCGTGACCGAGGGAGCGCCAGCGTGACCGGACCGGGGACCTTCCGAATCGGCTTTGCCTACAACCCGACCAGCGACGCGGCCATCGAGCTTCGAGAGCGCGCAACGGGATGGGCGGCCGTCCGCGGAATCGATCACTGGGCGGCCACCGCCGCCGATATGGACGCGATGAGCGATCAGCTGCCGGGTACGGACGTGCTGGTGGTCCTCGGCGGCGACGGAACGTTCCTGCGCGCGGCCCGGGCCGTGGCCGAGATCGACGTGCCGCTGCTCGGAATCAACGTCGGCAAGGTGGGCTTCCTGTCCAAGGTCGAGGCCGGCGATCTGATCCGGACGCTCGAGCTCCTGCAGGCCGACGCATTCACCCTCGAGCACCGCATGGCCCTCGAGGCCCGGATCCTTCGAGCGGGATCGCAGGATGCGCCGGAGCGCCACATCGCGCTCAACGATGTGGTGATTGCCCGAGGATCGCTGGCCCGCGTCGTCCGGCTCGATGTCGCGATTGACGACAGCCACCTGGCCACGTACATCGCCGACGGTCTGGTCGTGTCGAGCCCTACGGGTTCGACCGGCTACTCGTTCTCGGCCGGCGGTCCGATCCTCGATCCAACGGCGCGCAACCTGATCGTGACCCCCATCGCCGGGTACCTCACGACGATCCGATCCGTGGTCGTCGGCTCCTCGGTGGTGGTGCGCTGCCTGGTCACGGATGCCCACGAGGCGCTCGTGTCGATCGACGGCCGGGAGGATGTCCCGCTCGTCGTCGGGGATGTGGTCGAGGTCCGAGCCCTCGATCGATCGATCCGGTTCGTCCAGCCTCATGGCGCCCTGCCGTTCTGGGACCTCCTCCGCAAGAAAGTCGAGCTCCTGCCTTCGTGACCGGTCGATGACCACGACCCGCGAGACCCTCGGCGGCGGCCGATCTCCCGACCCGGCACCGGCCGCCGACCTGGCCATGCCCGTCGATGCCGGGGCCGACGATGCAGCGGACGGGCCCATCGATACCGTGGACAACGCCCCGGAGATCGAGATGGGCCCGCTCCTTGAGCTTGGCGTGGCCGACCTCGGGCTGATCGACCGACTCCGGATCACGCTGGACCCCGGGCTCAACGTCCTGACCGGGGAGACCGGTGCGGGCAAGAGCCTGATCATCGATGCCCTCGGTCTCGTCCTGGGTGCTCGCGCGGACGTGAGCCTCGTGCGCCACGGGGCCGCGACTGCCCGCGTCGAGGCCCTCTTCGATCGCCTGCCGGAGCCGCTGATCGTCATCCGCGAGGTCAGTGCTTCGGGACGTTCAACCGCGCGGATGGACGACGAGCCCGTGACGGCCGCGCGACTTGCGGATGTGACCGGCCGGCTGGTTGAGGTTCACGGCCAGCACGATCAGGGCCGCCTGCTCGATGAACGATGGCAGCGCGACCTCCTCGATGCCTACGGTGGGCACGCCGAGGCGCGGGCGAGGGTGCTCACCGCGGTTGGTTCGTGGCGGGAGAACCGTCGTCGCCTCAGCGCACTCTCCATCGACGAGCGGGAGCTCGCTCGCCGGATCGACCTCCTGGACCATGAGGCAGCGGACATCACGGCGGCTCGGCTGCGCGCGGGCGAGGTGGATGAGTTGCGTGCCCGCCTCGAGGCCGCCCGTCATGGCGCCACCATCGCCGCCGGCGGCGCCCTCGTCGGCGAGGCGCTCGACGGCGACGAGGCTTCGGCGCGAATGGCGGTTGGAGCGGCGCTCCGTGAGGCCCGGACACTGGCCAGGATCGACCCGCGGCTCGACCCGGTCGTCGAGCGCCTCGCCGGGGTCGACGCGGAGCTCGAGGATCTCGGCAGCGAAGTCCGCTCGATCCTCGGCGAGCTCGACCACGACGCGGCATCGCAAACGAGTTTCGAAGATCGACTCTCGATGATCTACGCGCTCGAGCGTCGATATGGCGAGGACGAGGCTGCGGTCATTGAGCATGGAGCGCGGGCCGCCGCGGAAGCCGAGGAGTTGCGCGGGCTCGATGGCGAGCGAGAACGCCGCTCCGCCGAGGATGCCCGTCTGCTCGCCGAGGTTGCGAAGGTGGCCACCGTGCTCGGCCGCATGCGTCGCACGGCCGCGACCCGACTGAGCGCCGAGACCGATGCGGCGCTCCAGAACCTCGGGTTTCCGGCCGGCACGTTCACGGTGGCCGTCGGCCGGCGAACGGCGAGCGCCGATGAACCCGCGGTCGAAATCGAGGGCGACGCGGTCGCGTTCGACGCCACGGGCGCCGACGACGTCGTGTTCCTGCTCGCGCCGAACGCCGGTGAGCCGGCTCGACCGCTGGCACGGATTGCCTCGGGCGGGGAACTTTCCCGGGTCGCGCTGGCCATCAAGGAAGTGCTGGCTATGGTCGATGCGACGCCCACGCTCGTGTTCGACGAAGTCGATACGGGAATCGGCGGGCGGAGCGCCGATCCGCTCGGTCGGAGCCTGTGGACACTCGCCCGGCGACACCAGGTACTGGTGGTGACGCATCTGCCCCAGATCGCCGCGTACGCCGACGCCCACCATCGCATCCAGAAGCGCGAACGAGACGGCCGAACCGTGACCGAGGTCGAGCGCCTCGACGGTGAGTCCCGGGTCACGGAGCTCGCGACCATGCTCGGCGCGATCGGCTCGGATGGGCCTGGCGCGACGGCCCTGGCGCAGGCGCGGGCACTCCTGGACGCGGCGACCGCGTGGGGCGCGGCGACGTCCAGGGGCGCCTGACGTCCGACCTTCGCGATGGCAGGACGTCCGACCATCGACCAGGCGATCGACGATTTTCTGACCTACCTCCGGGTGGAACGGGGCGTGTCGCCGGCGACGATCAGCGCCTATCGCGGCGACCTCACCGACTTCGCTGCCGCCCGGGGCACCTCGAGGGACTGGGCACGCGGGCCCGACGCGGCGCAGCGGTATCTAGCCGCCCGCACACGGCGCGGCCGGCCTAACGATCCGGGGCTCGCTCCGACCTCGCTGCGGCGCCGCGCGGCCGCCATCAAGGGCTTCTATCGGTTCGCGTTCGGCGAGGGTGTCATCGGCATCGACGTGACCGCCCACCTGGACCTGCCGCGGATGTCGAGGCTCCTGCCCGAGACGCTGACCATCGAGGAGGTGGAGCGGCTCATCGACGCGGCCGGCGGCCCTGAACCGGCCGGCGGCGCCGAATCGGCCGGCGGCGCCGAATCAGCCGGAGGTCCCGACCCGGCCTCGAGCACCACGGCTGGACACCCATGGCGGCGCATCCGGGAGCGGGCGCTCCTGGAGCTGCTCTACGCCGCGGGCCTGCGTATCTCGGAGGCCCTGGGACTCGATCTCGAGGACCTGTCGATGGACGGAGGCTTCGTCCGGGTCATCGGCAAGGGTGACAAAGAGCGCCTGGTTCCGGTCGGAGACATCGCGCTCGCGGTGCTGTCGGACTGGATCCGCGGACCGCGTGTCCCGCTGCTGGCGCTCGGGCACGTGGCGCCGCCTCGTGGGGGCCCGCTGTTCGTCGGAGATCGAGGGGGCCGATGGGCCAGGCAACAGGCCTGGGCCGCCGTGAAACGCGCCGCCGCCGCCGCCGGGTTGCCGGACCGGGTCAGCCCGCACACCCTGCGCCATTCCTTCGCCACGCACCTCCTCGAGGGCGGGGCTGACCTGCGTATCGTTCAGGAGTTGCTCGGTCATGCGAGTATCAGCACGACGCAGCTCTACACGCATCTGACGGGGGAGCGCATCCGCGAGGTGTACGCTCGAGCGCATCCGCGAGCCTGACCGAGGAGGAAGAACTCGTGCCCCGCTACGCCGACACCTTGCTTTCCGACGGAGAGCGCGTCGCCCTTCGTTCGCGCCAACACTGGCTGGCCACGTTCATCGACGGACGCGTGCCCTGGGCGCTCCTCGTCGCGTCGCTCGTCCTCATCGTCCTGCGCCTCCAGATGCAGGGCAACGGTGGCCTCGAGCAGGCGATGGGCGTCGCCATCCTCGTGCTGCTGGTGGTGTCGCTCCTCCTGCTCGGCCGCGTCTACTGGGCGTGGTACGCGGAGGATTACATCGTCACCAATCGCCGGGTCCTCAAGGTCGAGGGCATCCTCAACAAGCGTTCGGCCGACAGCTCGCTCGAGAAGATCAACGACGCCATCCTGGAGCAGAACCTGTTCGGGCGAATCTTCGGGTACGGCGATCTCGACATCCTGACGGCGGCCGAGGACTCCGTGGATCGCTACCGAATGCTCGATCAGGCCCCACGGTTCAAGAAGACGATGCTCGAGGCAAAGCATCGGCTCGAGACCGAGATGGTTCGGCTCCCGAGCCCTCCGGCGCGCGCCGGCGCGGCGACTGGTCCCCGGTTCATGGCCGCCGATGACGTGACCCGGGCCCTTGCGAGCCTGGCGGAGCTTCGCGACAGCGGCGCGATCACGGCCGACGACTTCGAGGCCAAGAAGCAGGAACTGCTCTCGCGGCTGTGAGCGTGACGCTCGGTTCGTGCCCGCAGTACCGGATCCGCGGCTGAGCGGCTAGCATTCGGCAGGCCGTCGTCCGACGGCGAATGAACACGAGGCGTCCAGTCCGGTGCTCGACAACGAAACCATCGTCCGGCTGTCCCTGGTTGCGATCATCCTGCTCGCGGCCCTGCCGATCCACGAGTTCTCGCATGCCCTGATCGCCTACCGGCTCGGCGATGGGACCGCCAAGCTGCTCGGTCGCCTGACCCTAAATCCGATCGTCCATTTCGATCCCGTTGGGGGCACGCTGCTGATCCTGACCCTGCTCATCCCGGGCAGCGGGTTCATCTTCGGCTGGGCGAAGCCGACGCCCGTCAATCCCGCGAACCTGCGCGGCGGACGCCAGAGCGATGCGCTCGTGGCCCTTGCCGGTCCCGCCTCCAACCTGATCCTGGCCGCAGCCGCAGCCATTCCCTTCCGGGTCATGATCGAGACCGGAGTCGATGCACCACTGCCCCTCGCGATCCTGTTCCTGTTCATCCAGATCAACATCTCGCTGATGATCTTCAACCTGATTCCGCTGCCGCCGCTGGACGGATCGCACGTCCTGCTGGCGCTCGTGGATCCTCGGACCAGCTGGCAGCTGCGGACCTTCCTCAGCCAGTACGGGTCGATCATCCTGCTCGCGCTGATCCTGATCCCGTCGGTCACGAACCTGCCCTCGCCACTGGGCATCATCTTCGAAGTGATAGCCAATCCGATCATCCACCTGCTCACGGGTCAATGAGGGCGGGAACGCGGCCGTGGTGGGCAGGCAAGGTTCGCCAGCTTCTGGCCCATCTGCGAGCCCGGGTCTCCGTTGCCGAGCGCAGCGCGCTCGGGGGCTGGGCATCGGACGCCCAGGTCGCCGTCTTTGACGCGATGACCGTCGCCGATCAGCGTCACGGCCTCGATGTGGTCGCCGCGCTTCGGCGCGCTGGGATGGTGGATCCCGATGTCCTGGTCGCGGGTCTCCTGCACGACGCGGGCAAGGGCGCAACCGGTGCATTTCCCAGGATCATCCACAGCCTCGGGCAGGCCTTCGGACCATGGCTCGTGTCGCTCATGGCGCGGTTGCCCGGGATGGGCGCGACGTTGACGCGACTCGCCGAGCATCCGGAACACTCGGCCGCCATGGCTGCCGCGGCCGGCTGCTCGGAACGGACCGTCGAACTCATCCGCTGGCAGGAATCGCCGCGGGATCCCGAGTACGGCGAGCGTCTCCGCCTCGCCGACGAGGCGAACTGACATGCAGCCGATCGAATCGGGTCCGGCGTCGGCCGAGGACCGCGCGCCGGCTGGTACGCCGATGACACCGCCCGACATGGCACGCGAGGGTCCGGCGCTGACCGAGCAGACGGTGACCGGCATTCCCAACCCCGAGATCCGGTTCGGAGCGGCCCGACGGCCCGAGGACGCCACCGAGGTCGTGCTGTCCGACTGGGCCGGCCCGCTGGGCCTGCTGCTGTCGTTGATTGAGGCGCGCCGGCTCGATGTCCTGACGGTGCCCCTCGGGGCGCTGGCCGGTGCCTACCTCGAGGCCCTGGCCACGCTCGAGGGCGATCGGATCACCAACATCAGCTCGTTCGTGGCCGTGGCCAGCCAGCTGATCCTCATCAAGAGCCGGGCCATGCTGCCGCGCCGACCCGATCCGGGTGCGCCGGGCGCCATCCCCGACGAGGGGCCGGATCCCGAGGCCGAGCTCCGCGAGCGCCTGCTGCTGTATCGAGCGTATCGAGATGCCGGGCTCGTCCTGCAGGCGACGGCGACGGAGCGCGTCGGCATCTTCCGGCGTGAGCCGGCGACCGCCCTCGCAGCGGCGATCGCAGGTGCCCGAGCGCCCGATGCGCCGCCGCTTGATCCGACCTTGCTCACGTCGGTGCTGGCGAGGCTCGCGGCCGTGGTCGCACCGGTCGAAGCGCCGCCCGAAACCATCCGTCGCTCGATGACCCTGGGCGAGCGGGCGGCCGTCCTGCGGGCCGCGCTCCAAGGGGCCCCCTCGGTCGTCCTCCAGGACCTCTTGCGCGATGTTCGCGATCGCGTCGTGGTTGCCGTCACCTTCCTGGCCATGCTCGAGCTGATCAAACGACGCGAGATCGTGGTCGAACAACTCGAGCCGTTCGGGCCGATCACGGCACGGCAAGCGACGACGGCAGAGCAGGCGGCGTCGGGCGTCAGCACGGGGGATCGTCAGGCGCCGCTCGATGAAACGATGGCGGGCTTCCGATGACCGACGAATTGATCGAACCGGCGCCCGCGGATGACCCGCCGCCCGCGGATGACCCGCCGCCCGGTGATGCGGAACCATCCGTGCCGCATGAGCTGACCGAAGCCGGTCTCGAAGCGTTGCTGTTCGTCGCCGAGCGGCCCCTGACCAGACGCGAGATCGGCACGCTTGCCGGCGTTGATCGCCTGACCGTCGATGCCCGTCTGGGCGATCTCGAGGTCACCCTCCGCAATCGCGGTTTGCGGCTCCTGCTGTCAGGGGACCGGGTCGAGCTGGCGACGGCTGCCGAGGCGGGTGCCCTTGTCGCTCGGT
>JANMPD010000225.1:0-3015 GCA_031369685.1 Chloroflexota bacterium
GCTCCGTCCGTCGGTGCGGTTGTCGGGGCAGCCGATGCACCGCCACCACACGCAGCAAAGATGATGGCCGCCGACGCGCCGAGCGCGAGCAGCCTGCTGGAACTACGCAATCTGTTCTCCTCCTGTGAGACCGATTCTCCGGGGTCGTGGAACCGGTCGTGGCGGGCAGAATACGCTACCGCACGATCGTCCGTCGACGAGTGCTATCAGCGCCTCCCGTGCACATGGTGCGGCCTGCGCGCCAGAATGACCAGCCCCACGTCCATCGTGTTGAACCGAGGTGACGGATGCTTGATCGACGAGCCGACCACCAGAGGGTTGCGGAACTCCAGGACCTTCACGAAGGGCGCCTCGGCGTGCCGCTCCTGGGCGACGACGACATCCGTGCCCTGCTGGCCTCGAGGCCCCGTATCGCGATGATCGGTGCATCCAACCGTCCGTTTCGACCGTCGTTCGGTGTCTTCGTCGCGCTTCGGCGAGCCGGGTACGACGTGGTGCCCGTGAACCCGGCCGAGAGCATGGTGGATGGGCTGCCCTCCTATCCATCGCTCCGAGCGGCGGTCGAAGCGACTGGTCCGGTCGACATCGTCGACGTGTTCCGGCGCGCCGAAGCCTGCCCTGCGCACGCGCGCGAGGCCATCGAGGTCGGTGCTCGTTGTTTGTGGCTACAGTTGGGGATCGTGAGCCGGGAGGCCGGCGAAATTGCCGCGGCAGCCGGCTTGTCCGTGGTCATGGATCGTTGCACCATCATCGAGCACGACCGTCTCATCCGAACCTGAAAGGAAGGATCGATGCCCCAGATTCACCTCCACGCCGAGCCGGGCGACTACGCGAACGTCGTCCTTCTGCCCGGCGATCCGAACAGGGCGACACGAATCGCGGCCCGGTTCGACGGTGGCCTGGAGGCCAGCCGACTCGTGACCTCGCATCGGGGCCTGCTCGGCTACACCGGGACGGTGGACGGCGTCCCCGTGTCGGTCCAGACGACGATGATGGGCACGCCAACCACCACGATCGTGGTCGAAGAGTTACTGATGCTCGGCGTCCAGACATTCATCCGGGTCGGGACCTGTGGCGGCTACGGGAGACTTGGCATAGGTGACGTCGTCGTCGCGATGGCCGCGGCCTCATCGTCGGGGATCGGAGCGACGCTGGGCGGCCATGAACCGACGGCGCCCACCGGCAGCATCGACGTCGTCCTGGCGCTTGCCGAGGCGAGCCGCGCGGCCGGGCTCGTGACCCATGTCGGCCCCATCGTGACCTCGGATGTCTTCTATGACCCGAACCCGGAGGGCGCCGTTCGTTGGGGGCGACGCGGCTACCTCGCCGCCGAGATGGAGACGGCCGCTCTATATCTGCTCGCAATGCGCGAGCAGGCGAAGGGCCGGCCCGTGCGTGCGGGGACGATCCTCACCGTTTCCGACGTGATCGTGGACCCGAAGGCGAATCAGGAGGTACGGGCGAACAGCGAGGAGACGTGGTTCCGACCGCCCGAGGATGAGGTCACGCGACGGGTGGACCTGACCATCGGCGCGGCGCTCTCGGCCGCCGCGGTCCTCGGGCGCAACTGACCGGGTCAGGCCGGGCCAATGCCACGCCCGGCCGGGTGGGCCGACTCGCCTCAGGCCACGAACGACAGGCCGAGCGCGAAGTCCTCGAGGAGGTCGTCGACGTCCTCGCAACCGACCGAAACGCGCACCAGACCGCCTCGTTTGGGTTGTGGGTAGACCAACGTGTGGATATCGCCGAGGCTGACGCCGATGTCGCACAGCCGGAGGTGATCGGTGAACGCGGCCATGCCCTCGACGCCTCCCCTGGGTTGGAACGTCAGCATGGCGCCTCCGGGCCCATCGATCAGGCGTCGGGCGGTTTCGTGATCCGGGTGCGACGGCAGGCCTGGATAGCGGACCCACTCCACATTCGGCTGGCGTTCGAGGTATTCGGCCAGTTCCAGCGCGTTCGCGGACGCGGTTCGCGACCGGAGGGGCAAGGTGCGGATTCCGCGCATGACGAGCCAGCTCGAGAACGGACTCGCGGCCTGTCCGAGCGTGTCGGTCTGCTTGCGGATCGGATCCAGAAGCACCTTGCTGCCGGAGACGACTCCGGAGACGGCATCGCCGTGGCCTGACAGGTATTTGGTCGCGGCATGGAGGACCATGTCGGCTCCGTGTTCCAGTGGTCGAACGAGGGCCGGCCCGAGGAACGTGTTATCCGCGATCACGATGAGCCCGTGGCGATGGCCGATCGCCGCCAGCGCGTCCTGATCGGGAACCCGGAGGCGCGGATTGGTGGACGTCTCGTAGAACAGAACCTTCGTCGCGGGGGTGATCGCCGCTTCGACCGCCGCCATGTCCGTCATGTCGACCGCCGTCACGTCGATCCCCCGCCTCGGGAAGTCGTCCCCGAGCAGCACCTGGGTAATGACGAACAGCTCGTCGCCCACCACGATGTGGTCGCCGCTCCCGAGGTGCGCGAACAGCGTCGCCGAGACCGCCGCCATGCCGGACGATGAGACCACCGAATCCTCGGCGCCCTCGATCGATGCGACCTTTTCCTCCAGGGCCCTGTTCGTGGGGTTGCTCGTGCGCGAGTAGAAATGGACGCCCGGTTCCCACGCGAGCGCGCGATCGACGGCATCTTCCTTTTCCGCCGCGGTATCGAAGGCGAAGGTCGATGTCGCGTAGATCGGCGGCTTGTGCGCGTGCGTGACCGGATCCGGGCGTTCGCCGGCGTGGATCGCCCGGGTCGCAAAGCCTCGCCCGTCAGTTCGTTCGCGCATCAGTCCCTCGTTTCGGCCCGGGTCGGCCGCCGCCCGGTGGATATCGACAGTCTAGGAGGGCACAACCGGCCGCGTCCGCGTCGGGTTCGGGGTCCCGCGGGCGGCCAACGAGGCAAGCAGCGTGGCCGCTAACTCGGGAGCGCAAACCCGATGACCACGAGCACGAAGCCGGCCACGGCAATCAGGGCGCCGTTCCGGGCCTGCCGTCGCAGGATCGCCATTGCCACCGATGCGCC
>JANMPD010000229.1:0-4249 GCA_031369685.1 Chloroflexota bacterium
GCTCCGTCCGATCGCCACGTACGCCACCGGCGGGACCGCGCCGCCACCGACGCCCTGGATGAACCGCCCGATCACGATGGTCGGCATCGATGGCGCGACGCCACAGATCAGCAGTCCGATGGCGAAGAGCGCCAGCCCCAGGACGAACGGGGCAACGACGCCACGCTCGTCGATCAGCCCACCGACGACAGTGATCCCGATCAGCGAACCGAGAAAGAACGCAGAGAACACGGCGCCGTAAAGCTCGAGACCGCCGAGCTCGCGAGCGACAATCGGCATCGCCGTCGAGACCGCGAGGGCCTCGGCCGCCACGAGCGTGATCGTGAGGACGAGGCCGATGGTGAGCGGACGTCGCTCCGGGCTCCAGAGGGATTCGGAACGCTGGGCCGACCCGGCCGGGGATGGCTCGGGACGCGGAGATGTCACTCGGGAAGTATGCCGCCCGAGAGGGTCCTTGGTCCGAACGCGAGTTCAGCGGTGTCGGGCTCCGCCGCCGATCGATATTCCAAGAAGGCTTAGCGAGAGGGGTGATGGGCAAGCGGGGCCTCGAGGACGCCAACAATATGCACCCCAGATATGAAGCGCGCGTTTCAGCCCCTCTGGACGCCCATGCGATGCTCTTCAAGCTAGGTATAGTGCGCCCGCGGCCAGATGCACTAGCCGCTAAGCCTTCTTGGCATACGCCCTGAGCCAACCTGGGAACAGTGCCACCATGACCGCGCGTCGACGCCGGACTCGCTCCAGCGGAAGGTAGCGCGTGGATCGATCACGAGGCCGGACCCGCCGGTCAGGGCTGTCGCCATGCCTCGGGAAGCGGTCCTGAGACAAGGATCGCAACGAGGACATCCGTCGACAGGAGCAGTGGCTCGACGAACGAGATCACCACGCGCCCGTCCGGAATTGGGACACGGATGATCGGGGCCGCCACGACGACGCCATCGAGCGTGATCACGACTGCCTGATTGAGGTGCGCCGCGGTGTACGCGGCGAAAGCCGTCGCGCCGGCCGGCGTCAGGACGATTGTCACGGTCTTCGCGCCGCTTTCATCGGTGCCGGCGGACGCCTGTTCAACCTGATCGCCGTCCCAGAGCGGCGCGGTGACCGTGAACATGGTACCGACGGCGGGGAGGGTCGCATCGGCCGCCAGGGCGCCAAAGGTCACGACGCCGGTGCGGAGGAAGACGGCCCGAACTTTGGCGAGATCGGAAGTCGACGGCACGGTCACGGTGATGTCGTCGCCGGCCGACATGCTGAAGTTCCCGACGCCGATCAGTCGTAGCCGCTCACCCAGGATTTCGGTGGCGTGCTCCGAATCGGTCTTTGTTGGAACGAGGCCATTCGCTCCTCGGAACGTGAACTCAACGCCGGGCTCCGTGGTCAACTGCACGACCTGGGGGTCGAGGATCGAGCAGCCGGTTGCCATCCCCGCGAGGACCAGGCACGCCACGAGGCGGCCGAGTCGGAGCCAATCCATCGAATGCCCCCCGGTCAGTCCTTGAGCTCGACGCCGATCACGACCAGCGCATCAGGCCCGGTGTTCTCGAGCGTGTGAGCCGGGTTGCGTTCCGACCAGAGGACCGGCGGCATCGCGAACGGCGGGTCTATCGCACCGGTGTCGAGCAGGATGGCGCCGTTCTCGTCCCGGCGGATGAAGCTGGAGCCTGACACGACGTACAGCACGGTCGGCGCCTGATGGGTGTGGACCGGCGTCGTTTCACCCGCCGGGATCTTCGTCTCGAGCACCCGGACTCGCTCGTTCTCCCAGAGAACGCGATGGTGGTCGGGCGCGGCGACCGGACCATCCAGGGAGGCGGGCCACGGCCAGGGATCCGCCGGCGTGGCCGTCATCGAGGCGCACCTGCGTCCATCCGCTCGACGAACGGCCTGCGCCAGGCCGGCGCTTCAAACGGCGCCGCGAAATACTCGGTCTCCTTGTACACCTTCCCGTCACGAAGCTCGAAGAAGGCCACGTAGAACCAGGTGGACCCGTCCGGGTACTTGATGGTGCCGTCGGCCCACCATGAATCGCCACTGCCGACGACGCGCAGGACGGAGTACATCGGGGTCATGACCCAGCGATCCTCGCTGCCGACGAGGTGACGCGGATGCACCTCCGGCTGGCCGCCCGGGAAGTGATCGATGATCCCGCGCATGTTCGTATCACCACGGACACGCTCGCCAGATTGTGGCCAGTCCGACGTCCAATCGGCATGCCGGAGGACGGTAAGCCGATCCGAGTCGCCGTCCTCGGTGGCGCGCGCATACGCGCGGACGATCTCTTCGTTGGTAGGTTCGGGCATCCGGTTCACCTCAAGGTCATGACACGCGATCCGCGAATCCGTCCAGCGTCAGGGTACCGCTCCGATGATAGGGCTCCCGGTCTCGCTGGACGTGCTGTTACTCGACCGTCGCCGGCTCCATCGACAGCCTCGCCACGACCGCCTGCGTGAGCGGCCAGCCCTTCTTGGGGTCCTTCGGGAGGCGGATCCGGACCTGGTTCGAGGCAAAGGTGACCTCGGACGGGCGAATCCCGGGCAGGGCCCCCGGCCCAAGCAGCGACATCGCCGTCGCGCGTGACAGGCCGGCGCCGAAACGGACGACGAGCTGGCCGTCCTCGCGGGAGATCGAACTCACGCCGGCTCCTTCGGCGGCGAGTCTCAGCTCGGCGACCTCGGTGAGTCGCACCACGGGCGGGGGCATCGGGCCGAAGCGGTCGACCACCTCCCGTCGGAAGGCCGCGATGTCGCCTGGCGTCCGGGCTCGGGCGAGACGCCGGTACAGCTCCAACTTCTGGGCCACATCCGGAACGTAATCGTCGGGCAGGTGCGCTTCCAGGGGCAGATCCACCACCGCGGACGGGGCCTCGATCACGGCCACGCGTCCCTCACGCGTTGCCTTCCCCTCTTCGACTGCCTCGGCGAGCATCCGTGAATAGAGGTCAAACCCGACGGCAGCCATGTGCCCCGACTGCTCGCCGCCGAGGATGTTGCCGGCACCGCGGATCTCGAGGTCCGACAGCGCGATCTGGAAGCCCGCCCCGAGCTCTGAGGCGTTGAAGATCGCCTGAAGTCGCTTGCGCGCGTCGTCGCTCATCCGCTCGCGGCGTCGATAGAGGAGATACGCGTAGGCCCGCCTCGCGCTCCGGCCCACCCGTCCGCGCAGCTGGTAGAGCTGGGCCAGTCCAAGCGTGTCGGCACGATCGATGATGATCGTGTTCGCGTTCGGGATGTCGAGGCCCGATTCGATGATCGTGGTGCACACGAGAATGTCCGCCTGCCCACTGGCGAAGGCGAGCATCACGCGCTCGAGGTGCCCCTCGGGCATCTGGCCGTGGCCCACGACGATTCGACTGTCGGGCAGCATCGCGCGGATCTGCTCGGCCTGGGCCTCGATCGTCTCGACCCGGTTGTGGACGTAGAACACCTGGCCGCCACGATCGAGCTCGCGCAGGATGGCATCTCGCACGAGCCCGGCAGATGCCTCGGCGACGCGCGTCTGGATCGGCAGTCGATCCTCGGGTGGCGTCTCGATCACGCTCATGTCCCTGATCCCGGCGAGGGCGAGGTTGAGCGTTCGCGGGATCGGGGTCGCGGACAGGGTCAGGACATCGACCTCGCGCCGGATCTGCTTCAGGCGTTCCTTTGCGGCGACCCCGAACCGCTGTTCCTCGTCGACCACCAGCAACCCGAGGTCGCGGAACCGGACGTCCTTCGAGAGCAGACGGTGGGTCCCGATGACGATGTCCACCGATCCGTCAGCCAGACCGGCGAGCGTCCGATGCTGTTCCTTCGGCGCGACGAATCGTGACAGGATCCCGACCCCGACCGGGAACGTCGCAAACCGCGCCGTAAACGTCGCGTGGTGCTGCGCCGCGAGGACCGTCGTCGGCACGAGGACCGCGACCTGCTTCCCGTCCTGGATTGCCTTGAACGCGCCGCGCAGGGCGACCTCGGTCTTGCCGTAGCCGACGTCTCCGACGACCAGCCGATCCATCGGCCGCCCAGCTTCCATGTCGTGCTTCATCTCGAGGACAGCGCGGAGTTGATCCGGTGTTTCTTCGTACGGGAAGGACGCCTCCATCTCGCCCTGCCAGGGCGAGTCGGTGGCAAAGCTGTAGCCCGCCGCATTCGCCCGCGACGCGTACAGGCGCAGGAGCTCCTCGGCGAGATCGGCGACGGCCTTGCGAACGCGCTGCTTGGTCCTCAGCCACTCCGTACCGCCGAGTTTGCTGAGTTGCGGCCGCTCCCCG
>JANMPD010000241.1:0-2685 GCA_031369685.1 Chloroflexota bacterium
GAGGGACAGGTGGGAAACGTCACCGGCTTCTTCCACGGCGGGATCACGGTCGACGAGATGGACCGCTCGCTCACCTTCTATCGCGACGGGCTGGGACTCGAGATCGAGTTCGACCGGATGCTGGACGCCCCGTACCTCAAGGAGGTTCTCGGGCTGTCCTTCGATGCCATCCGAGCGGTGTACCTTAAGATCCCGGGTGGCGGGTTCGTGGAGCTTCTGGAGTACCGGGGGATCGAACGGCTGCCTGCGGCCTCCCGACCGTGTGACCCAGGGGCGGGCCATCTCTGTCTGTTCGTGGATGACTTGGAGGCCGTTCACGACCGGCTCGCCGGGCTGGGCTTCGACGCCCGGTCTGCGAGTGTCGTCGACATCACTGCCGGCCCGAACGCCGGTGCGCGGAGTGCCTACATCGCCGATCCGGACGGCTACTACATCGAGCTGTTTCAGCAGCGTCCCGGGGCCTGAGCCGGACCAAGGCCGGTCCGGGCGTCGACAGGAGGTCAGCGTGAAGTACCCGATCGAGACGCTCGTCGAGGGCCTCGGCCACCCGGAGGGGCCCGACATCCTTCCTGACGGCAGGATCGTGATGGTCGAGACCTATACCTCGAAGATCGTGGCCTGGTCGCCCGAGCGCGGCCTGCATGACTACGCCTCGTGCGGCGGCGGCCCGAATGCCTGCATGCTCGGGTCGGATGCCCTCTATATCACCCAGAACGGCGGAACGGTCGGACCATGGCGCGCCGACGTGATGTCTGTCCCGTCGATCCAGAAGGCATGGCCGGATGGCCGGGTCGAGATCATCGCCACCGAAGTTGACGGGATCACCCTCCAGGCCCCGAACGACTTGACGTTCGGGCCGGACGGACGGCTCTACTTCACCGATCCCGCAGATTACCTGCCGAATGACCGAGGGACGGGACGGGTCTTTGCCCTGAACCCGGACGGGACCGGCGTACTTCTGGAGGAGGTCCCAAACGCCTACCCGAACGGGATCGTCGCCGAGCCCGACGGGAGCATCGTGTGGGTCGAGTCCTACGACCGCTGCGTCTACCGAAAGCGCCCCGGCACGCCGTCGGTGAAGATCCGCCAACTCCCCGAAGGTCACGTCCCGGACGGCCTCAAGATCGACGAGCGAGGGAACCTCTGGGTCACCACGTTCATGTCCGGGGGCGTGGACGTGATCGCCGCCGACGGCTCACCGATCGACTTCCTCCAGACCGGCGGCGTGCCGCTCAACTGCGTCTTTCTGGGGACCGACCTGATCATCACCGACTTCGGCGACCTGGCTGAGGTCCCGGCGACGGCCCCGATGACCGGCCGGCTCTGGCGCGTCCCCGTCGGCGTTCGCGGCATGCCGCTCTTCCGGGGTGTCATCGGGTAAGTCGGTCTAGCCTCCCTGGGGCTTGAGCCAGTCGGGCTTCCGATGCATGCCGAGGATCGTCCACCCGCCATCCACGACGAGCGTTTGACCGGTCACGTACGACGCGTCATCCGAGGCCAGGAAGCAGACCGCCTTCGCGATGTCATCGACCGTCGCCAGGCGGCGCATGGGGATCTCGGTCATCATCGAATCCAGGTCGATGGAGCCATCCCTGATGCCCTGCTCCACGAGGACGGTCAAGGCCATCCCCGGTGCTACCGCATTGACCCGGATTCCGAGCTCGGCTACTTCCACCGCCATGGTGCGGGTCAGGCTCATGAGGCCGGCCTTGGCCGCCGAGTACGGGCCGCGCCCAGCGATCCCCATCAGCCCGGCGACCGAAGCCACCGTCACGATCGCCCCGGAACCCTGCCGTTTCATGGTCCGAAGCGCGAGGCGGCTCCAGTTGAAGGCACCGAACAGGTGGACGTCAATGACCTGCTGCCAGGTGTCCGGATTGAATTGATCAGTCAGGGCCACGCGCTGGATGCCCGCGTTGTTGACCAGGACATCCAGCCGACCCTCGGTCGCCTCGATCGAGGCGTGGGCCGCCGCCACGGCGTCCCGATCCGTGATGTCGCAGCGCATGTAGCGCGTGGATGGAACGGGTTCCTCGGGATCGACGAGGTCCGGGACGACCGCCCGGCCACCTTCTGCTACGACCCGCCGCACGATGGCGTGGCCGATCCCGCGGGCGCCGCCCGTCACGACCACGACCTGCCCCTCGAATCGTCCGTCCATTGCCGAGCCCCTCCGAAATCAGCTTGTCGGGACACGCGCCATCCGCGATGATGCAACCGTTTCCAGCGACGGTTCCAAGCAGCATACGTGCGGACTCCGTTACGTGCGGACCTCGGATTCGTCGGGACCTCGGTATCGGAAAGCGCCATCGGCACGCTGGTGCCGGCCGGTCGAAAGGAGCGCGTCGCATGGGCGAGGCAATGGGCAGGCTGGCAGTGGTTACCGGGGCGGCAAGCGGCATCGGCCAGGCGGTCGCGAGGCGCCTCCTATCGGAGGGTGCCCGAGTCCTTGCCGTCGACATCAACGAGGCCGGACTCGGACCGGTGGTACAGGGTGGGGCGACGCCGTTGATCGCGGATCTCTCGCAGCCTGAGGATCGGGCTCGGGTGGTGGCCGCCGGCCAGGGCGCCCACTACCTCGTGAACGCGGCTGGGATCCTCTTCATGCGCCCGATCTTCGAGGTTGAGTACGAGGAGTGGAAGAAGATCTGGGCGGTCAACCTGGATTCGATGTTCTTCCTGTGC
>JANMPD010000287.1:0-5927 GCA_031369685.1 Chloroflexota bacterium
CGGTCGCCCGACGTCGTCATCCTGGATGTCAATCTGCCCGGTCTTGATGGGTTCGAGGTTCTCCGCCAGGCGAGGACGTTCACCGACGCCTACGTCATCATGCTGACCGCGCGTTCCGAGGAGATCGACCGGATCGTCGGACTCTCGGTGGGAGCCGACGACTACCTGGTCAAGCCCTTTTCGCCACGTGAGCTCGTCGTCCGCGTGAAGGCGCTCCTGCGCCGGCCTCGCGTAAGTCGCGCAGGGGATGGCGTCGACCTCCTAGAGCGCGGGGAGCTCCGGATCGACATGCCGAAGCGGACGGTCACCGTTCGCGGAGCCCTGGTCACGGTCACGACGGTCGAGTTCAACCTGCTCTCGACCCTGGCGGAGGACCCGGGCGTGGTGTTCAGCCGTCAGAAGCTCCTCGATCGTGTCTGGGGAATGGACTTCGTCGGCGACGACCACGTCGTGGACGTTCACCTCGGCAACCTCCGCCGCAAGCTCGGGGACGATGCCGCCTCGCCGAAGTTCATCGAGACCGTGCGTGGTGTCGGCTACCGATTCCGCAGTCAGGAGGGGAGTCGTTGAGCCCTCGTCGCCGGATCAGGACGCGCCTGCTCCTCTCGCACCTGATGGTCGTCGTGGTCGGCAGTGCGACGCTCTTCCTCGCGGTCGGGCTCGTGGCGCCCAAGGCGTTCAATGCCGCCATGGGCCCGTCGATGGGCGACATGGGCGACATGATGAGCGCCCTCGTCCGGGTCGCCTTTCAGGATGCCATCCAGACGGCGCTCGTGGTTGCCGCCATCGTCGCCGCTGTGGGAGCGATCGTGGTGAGTTTTGCCCTCTCGACCCGTCTGTCACGCCCGATCGGCCGCCTGGCCGCCGCCAGCCGCCGGATCGCCTCCGGCCGGTACGCCGAGCGCGTGCCGGTCGCCTCCGACGATGAGCTCGGAGAGCTCGCCGAGTCGTTCAACACGATGGCCGCCTCCCTCGAGGCGACCGAGCGGCGGCGCCTCGAGCTTGTCGGCGACGTGGCCCACGAGTTGCGAACGCCGCTGACGACCCTCGACGGCTACCTGGAAGGGCTCGAGGACGGGATCATCCAGCCGAGCCATGCGACCTGGTCACTGCTCCGCGGCGAGACGACCCGGCTGTCTCGGCTTGTGAACGATCTGCAGGAACTGTGGCGGGCCGAGGCCAGGCAACTCGTCCTCCAGCTCGAGCCGGTCGATCTCAAGGCGCTGGTCTCGGTCGCCATCGAGCGCTACGCCTCGTCTGCCAGGGAGCGAGGGATCGTGCTTCGCCTGGATGCGGATCCAGTCGTCCCGTCGGTGATGGCCGACCATGATCGGTGCGTCCAGGTTCTCAACAACCTGTTGAGCAACGCGATCCGATACACCGCCGACCAGACCGAAGTGACCGTCAATCTGCGCTCGGCCCGCGATGCCGTCGTGATATCGGTCGCCGATCAGGGCCCGGGCCTCACCGAGGAACAGCGCGAACGCGTTTTTGAGCGGTTCTACCGCGCAGATCCTTCGCGTTCGCGCGCCCTCGGGGGCTCGGGCATCGGCCTGGCGATCGCCAAGGCCCTTGCGGAGCTCATGGGCGGACGCATCTGGGCGACGAGCGATGGTCCCGGTCATGGGACCACCTTCCACTTGACCCTGCCCCGCGCCACAGGCTGACGTCGTGCCGGACGACCGCGTCCGCCGTTTGGAGCGGCTGGAGATCGGGCCGGCGAGACCTGCCGTGCAAGGAAACGGCCTGCCCGATCGCCCTTGAGCGGTCCGATGTTTCTTGACCTGAACTTGAGGTTCTCGAACACGCCGGCTTGAACCCCGACCTTGACCATGCGAGATGTTGGATCCGAGGAATGGCCCGACACAAGGAGGCAAGGACAGATGATGAGTGGCCTGGAATGGGGAATGGGTTTCGGCGGTTGGCTCTGGATGATCCTCGCTGTCGCCCTGGTGGTCGCCGTCGTGTGGGCCGTTGCTGCCGCGATCCCAGGCAGGGATCGCACGCCGATCGATGACGCTGCCCAGATCCTCAAGGCGCGTCTCGCGCGCGGCGAGATCAGCAACGAGGAGTACGAGCAGGCTCGAACCCTGCTCGGGATCCATTGAGTAACCAGAACAGGACACGAAAGGAACGAACGATGGCAACGAAGCGCATTAACATTCTCGCCGGGACGATCCTCGGGGGAGCCTTGCTGCTCGCAACAGCCGGTCTGGCAGTCGCCCAGGATCCGACCACCGACCCTTCGCCCCAGACGGTGCCCGGGATGTCCGGTGGCATGACGTCCGGTGGTGGCATGTCCGGCGGCGCGACGCCGGGTGGCGTGTCGGGTGGCGTGTCGGGTGGCATGTCCGGCGGCGCGACGCCGGGTGGCATGTCCGGCGGCATCTCCGGTGGCGTGTCGGGTGGCATGTCCGGCGGCGCGATGTCCGGAGGCATGTCCGGCGGCATGATGGGTGGACAAGGCATGAACGGCGCCCAGATGGGGGCCATGCATGCATCGATGGGCCAGGACGGCACCTGTGACCCGGCACTCATGCAGTCGATGCACCCTCAGGACAAGCCGACCCGCTGATCATCTCCACCGAGTCGCTGGGCCCCTCGGGGCCCGGCGTCTCTCTATCAGCCGGCTTTCACGTGGTGCTCAGGTTCGTTTCAGCCGGCGCGAGGAAGGTTCTTCCATGCAACCACCTGTGCGAACGGCGCTCGGCGGTCTCGTCCTCGTCGTGACGATTGCTGCCTGCGCCGGCACGACAAGCCCTCCTGCCGGCATCACCAACCCACCCGCCGGTACGGCGAACGCGTCCGCCGGCCCCGTGGCTTCCGGATCAGCCGAGTCGGCCGACCCGGCGATTCAGCGAAACGAGGGCGGTCAGGTGACGGTCGTCGCCACCTGGACTGGTCCCGCAGCGGGCGTCGTCTTCGACATCACCCTCGACACCCACTCGATCGACCTCGACCAGTTGGACCTTGCCGATGCCACGCTTCGCAACGACCGCGGCGAGACGCTGACGGCTCGCCCGTGGGCGGCGCCGGCGGGTGGGCATCATCGCGAAGGGATCCTGACGTTTGACGGAAACGCGGAGAAGTTCGTCGCCGGCGCCCGATGGATGGAGCTGGTGCTCGTGGGTGTCGGTGACGTGCCCGAGCGAACCCTTCGCTGGGAGGTCGGCTCGTGACCGCCATCGCTCGATCCCCCCGGCCGACGCTTCCGATCTCGCCGCGCTCGATCGCCGCCGGGGTCGTCGGCGCAGCGGTTCTCCTGGGCCTCTATCTCGGGATCGTCAGCCTGGCCCAGGGGGTCGAACATGCGATGCAGCAACTCGCGACGGATGCCCTGTTCGTCGGCTTCATCAGCGCCGGCTTCGGGACGCAGATTGCGCTGTTCGCCGAGCTTCGCGTCCTTGACCGCCGGCATCGAGCCGCCGCCGCGGTCACGGCGGCCGGCACGGGGACGAGCGCCGCGGCGATGCTTGCCTGCTGCGCCCACCACCTCGTCGAGCTGCTCCCACTGGTCGGTCTCTCCGCGGCGGCGGTATTCCTGAACGCCTACAAGACGCCGCTCCTGTTCATCGGCATCGGCATGAACATCATCGGGATCGTCATCATCGCTCGCCAGCTGCAACGTGCCCGCCGGGCGTGTGCTGTTGTCGAGCGCACAGGCTCGGTCTGACGTGCGTTCGGTCGGGCCAATCGGCAGTTTGGAGGTCAGACGATGATGGGCTCCTTCGGGGGATGGGACATGGGTTTCGGGAGTTGGCTCTTGGTGATTGGCGGACTCGCGTTCGTCATCGGCCTCATCGTGCTCATCGGGTGGGCCGTGACGAACGCTGGCCGCCGGGCCGACGATTCGACCCCCCTGGCTGGAGAGACACCGCTCGACATCCTTCGTGAACGTTACGCGCGAGGCGAGATCACGGCCGACGAGTTCGAGCAGGCCAAGCGGATCCTGGGCTACTGATGCGAGATCGACGGCTCGGCTGGATCGGCGCTGTCCTGGTGGGCGGCGGACTGGCATTCATGGCTGCTGGTGCAGCCCTGGGAGACCGAACCCTGGCCAACTGGGGTGTCGGCTCGATGATAGGCTCCGGAGGCATGGGGCCCGGGATGATGGGCGGCTACGGCGTACCTGGAGCATCGGCGTTACCGCAGGGATCGCCCGGCCCGACTCCGTCGGCGCAGGCCGGCACGAGTGAAGTGCGGATGGCCGGCTCCCGGTTCGCCCCGTTGGACATCACGGTTTCGGTCGGTATGTCGGTCACCTGGATCAACGACGATTCGCTGCCCCACACCGCCACTGCGACGGACCAATCCTGGTCGTCGGGTAATCTCGCGCCGGGGGACCGGTACAGCCGTACGCTTACCGTCGCCGGGACATACCCGTATGTCTGCACCTACCACCCCTGGATGCAGGCCACGATCACCGTCACCCGGTGACACCACTGACCCTTGGAGGGAACAAGCAGATGACGACCACGGAACGCTATACCTTCGGGACGACGCTGGCTCAGCCCATCGCGGAGGTGAGGCCCCGGGTCGAGGCCGCGTTGAAGGCCGAAGGATTCGGAGTCCTCACGGAGATCGACGTGGCGGCCACGCTCAAGGCGAAGCTCGGCGTCGAGCGTCCGCCCTACCTGATCCTCGGCGCCTGCAAACCCACGCTTGCGCACGCGGCACTCGAGGCCGACCCCTCGATCGGGGCGCTCCTGCCGTGCAACGTCGTCCTTCGCGAGGATGAGGCCGGGACTACGACGATCGAGGTCCTCGATCCGGTGGTCGCGCTGTCCATCGCCGGCCAGCCATCCATCCTGTCGATCGCCAGCGAGGCACGTGAGCGGCTGAGCAGGGTCGTCGAAGCGCTCCAGGCTTGACGGTCGTCGTCGCGTTCCCGTGCTGAGCCGGGGCGACGTCGCGTTCCCGCGCTGGTGGTCGCCGCTCCCCAGGTTGAGGGGACTGATGTTGCCTTGACGGCCATCGCGGGCCATTCACACTACAAGTCTCAGACCGTGCTCATCCTCGCCTCAGCCATGGCGAGCAGTCTTGGGCCATGGACGTTGGGCATGAGATCCGGATCCCCGTTCGCGGCCTCGGCTGCGGCGGCGCCGGCACGACGACGATCGAACGCGAGCTGGCCGCGACGGAAGGCGTCCTGCGCGTCTACGTGAATCCCGCGACCGAGACGGCGTACGTCGAGTACGACCCGGCCAAGGCAGACCCGTCGCTGCTGGCCGAGGCGATCGAGCGGGCCGGGTATCGCGCCGGTCACCCCGTCGAGCGTTGAGATGCTGCTGCTCGCGCAACGCAACCTCTTCCGAGACCGGACGCGGTTCCTGCTCAGTGTCCTCGGCGTTGCGGTCTCCGTCGGCCTGATCCTGCTGCTGGCCGGCTATCGCGCCGGCGTGTATCGACAGTCTTCCGCGTACCTGGACAACACGGCGGGCTCCGTCGTGATTGCCGAGCGTGGGATCCGCGACTTCCTCGGGACGAGCTCGGTGCTACCGCCCAACGCCCTGGAAACCGTGGTGGGCACCCCCGGTGTCGCCCGCGCGATCCCGGTCGTCGCGCAGTTCGTTATCTTCGAGCGGCACGACCGGAAGGACGGCTTCTTCCTGATCGGCTACGAACCGCCCGCCGCCGGCGGGCCCTGGAGGCTCGTGCAGGGCCCGCGAACCGACGGCCGATGATGAGCTCGTCATGGATCGGACGACCGCCCGCCAGCACGACATCGCGATCGGCGACCAGGTCACGTTGCTCGACCGGAACGCTGCGGTCGTCGGCCTGTCCGACGAGACGACGTTCTGGGCCGGCTCGATCGCCTTTGCCCGCGTCACGACACTCGAATCGCTCGCCCGGGCCCCCGGTCTGCGGAGCTTCCTCCTCGTGACCCCGGAGGCTGGGACCAGCCCCGAGGCCCTCCGCGATCGGCT
>JANMPD010000309.1:0-1795 GCA_031369685.1 Chloroflexota bacterium
GGCCAGTCCGTTCGAGCGGCCAGGGCCGCCTACAATCGAGCGATGAGCCGCGACCTTCATCGTCAGCTTCGCGAAGCCTGGATCGTCGAGGCGGTTCGGACGCCGATCGGTCGCTATGGTGGTGCGCTGGCAGGCGTGCGCCCGGACGACCTTGCCGCCGCGGTCCTGCGGGCGATCGTGGACCGATCCGGGATCGACCCGAAGCTGATCGAGGACGTCATCCTGGGCTGTGCGAACCAGGCCGGCGAAGACAACCGCGACGTGGCCCGGATGGCGGTCCTGCTCGCTGGGCTGCCGGTGGAGGTCGGTGGGCTTACGGTCAACCGGCTGTGCGGCAGTGGACTGCAGGCGATCAACTCGGCGACCCACGCGATCGCCGTCGGCGACGGGGACGTGTTCATCGGCGGCGGCGTGGAATCCATGACCCGAGCCCCGTACGTCCTGCTCAAGGCAGAGGCGCCGTTCGACCGCGGGCCGCGCGAGATGGCCGACACGACCCTCGGCTGGCGCTTCGTCAACCCGGGGCTGGCCGAGAAGCATCACCCCTATTCGATGGGCGAGACCGGTGAGAACGTCGCGGAGCGTTGGGGTATCTCCCGCGAGCGCCAGGATGCCTTCGCCCTCGAGAGCCAGCGCCGCGCGGTGGCTGCCATCGCGGCCGGACGGTTCGACGACCAGATCGTCCCGATCGAGATCCCCCAACGCAAGGGTGAGCCGCTGATCGTCAGCCGCGACGAACACCCGCGGGCCGATACCAGCGCCGACGCCCTCGCGCGTCTGCGCCCGGCGTTCAGGCCGGAGGGCGGGACCGTCACCGCCGGGAACTCGTCCGGTATCAACGACGGAGCGGCCGCCGTGCTGCTGGTCGAGGCCGAGCGTGGGCACGAGCTCGGCCTGCGGCCGATGGCCCGCGTCGTCTCGACGGCCGTCGCCGGGGTGGATCCGGCGGTCATGGGGATCGGGCCGATCCCGGCGACGCGAAAGGCGCTGGATCGGGCCGGGATCGGCGCCGCCGATCTCGATCTCATCGAACTGAACGAGGCGTTCGCAGCACAGTCGATCGTGTGCATCGACGAGCTGGGACTGGATCCGGACAGGGTCAACGTCAACGGTGGCGCGATCGCGCTCGGCCACCCCCTTGGGATGAGCGGTGGCCGCCTGATCACGATGCTGGTGCACGAGCTGCGCCGGACCGGTGGGCGCTACGGTCTGGCCACGATGTGCATCGGGGTGGGGCAGGGCATCGCGACGATCGTCGAGCGGATCGAAGCGTAGACCGGGCGCGTGCGCTGCCCCGCTCGGGCGTCGGGGCGTGGACCGCCGAAATCGGAGTTTTGGGCGGGCGCTTGTCTAAATCCGTTGCCTTGCGTACGATGGCGCGGACCGGTCGTCCGGTCATGATCGATACGCAACAACCGACCCGGAGGTTCCAGCCCGATGATCGACCAGCAGCCGACGGTCGTCTCCCTCACCGATGCCGCGGTCTTCAAGCTTCAGGAGCTGACCAAAGAGGAGACGAATCCCCAGATCGGGCTGCGCGTCTACGTCTACTCCGGCGGTTGCTCCGGGTTCCGCTACGGGATGATGCTCGAAGACGCGCCGACCCCCGAGGATCGGGTCCTCGAGGCCAGCGGGATCAAGGTCTACGTCGATGGACAGAGCGTGGACCTGCTCAAGGGCGCGCAGATCGACTACGTGGACACGCTCATGGGCGCAGGCTTCACGGTCAACAACCCGAACGCCGTTGCCGCGTGCGGGTGCGGCTCGAGCTTCCGTACCGCCGATGACGCCGGTG
>JANMPD010000053.1:0-2797 GCA_031369685.1 Chloroflexota bacterium
CAGCGCGATCCCGATATAGGCAGCAGTGCCGGCAAGGGTGGCGGCGAACGTCCCAACGAGTATCGCCACCTTGCCCGAGCCGGGCGCCAGCAGCCCGTCCAGCATGCTCGCGGCCACGGTTGCCACCACTCCCGCGACGGCAGCCGCCACGATTGACTCCGTCAGCACACGCAGGATCGACAGTCGTTCGAAGCTCGGGACATGACGGCCGAGGACGATCAGCAGGAACGCCGCCTCAATCCAGGCCGCGATCGCGATGGCGGCCGCGAGGCCGGGCAGCCCGAATGGACCCGCGAAGGCGATGCCGAGAGCCACATTGATCGCGACCGCGAGGACGGCCGCCACGACCGGGGTCCGAGTGTCCTGCCGAGCGTAGAAGGCCCTGGCGAGGACGGCGATGCACGCATGCGCAGGCAGGCCGATCAGGAAGGCTTCCAGGGTGGCGGCGGTCCGGTCGATGTCGGCGGCATCGAACTTTCCATAACCGAACAGGAGCTCGACGATCGGACCGCGTAGCGCGATGCCCAGTGCCGCGATCGGAACCATCGCGAAGACCAGCAGGCGGACGGACCGGGTCACGAGGCCGACGAACGAATCAACGGCGCCCAGCGCATGTTCTCGTGATATGGACGGGAAGATCACGATACCCAGCGGCACGCCGATGAGGCCGATCGGAATCTGGAGGACCGCGAAGGCGAAGGAATAGGCCGACACGGCACCGTCGCCCTGGGACGAGGCCAGCGCGCGCATCACGATGAAGGTGACCTGGCTGGCGCCCAGCCCGAGCGCGCGCGGCCCCAGGAGCGTCAGGACCCGCCGAGCCGCCTCATCCCGCAGGTCGAGCGCACGGCCGGGTCGGAATCCGAGGCCCAGCAGCGGCGGGACCTGGATCAGGACGTGCCCGACGGCACCGACCACGACGCCGACCGCCAGCCCGGCAACGCCCATCGACGGCCCGAGGAGCACGGCCCCGCCGATGATCCCGAGGTTGTAGACGATCGGTGCGAAGGCCGCGGCGGTGAATCGGCCCTCGGCGTTCAGGCTGCTGGTCGCAACCGCGCCGAGCGCAAGCATGACCGGGGCGATCAGCATGATCCGGGTCAGGTCGGTTGTGCGGGCGAGGTCGGCATCGTCGAACCCGGGGGCGAGCACACGCACGAGGACCGGCGCCGCAAGGAAGGCTCCGATCGCCAGGGTGGTGAGGGCAATCAGGAGCAGGTTCATGACCGTCTCGACGACCCGCCAGGCACGGACTCGATCGCCCGACGCGAACAGGCCGGACAGGACGGGAATGAGGGCCGAACCCATGGCACCGGCGGCGACGACCTGGTAGATCAGGTCCGGCAGACCAAAGGCCGCGAAGAAGTCATCGAGCTCCCGGTCGGCTCCAAAGGTCGTGCCGAGGACCACGGTGCGGACGTAGCCGAGGACGCGCGAGACGAGGAAGGCAGCCGAGAGGATCAGCCCTGCCCGAACCAGGCCCGAGCCCGGACCCGAGGTGGACCCGCTGGTTGCGTCTGTGACGTCGGCGCCGTCGGTCACATTGGTCACGTTCGAACGTCCTCGTTCGACACCCGGGCCAGCGCTCTCGGGTGCGCCGCGCGATACGCCGATCGCAATCGGGCGGGCGAAACGTGGGTGTAGATCTGGGTCGTGGCGAGACTCTCGTGCCCGAGGAGTTCCTGGACGACCCGCAGGTCAGCCCCACCGTCCAGCAGGTGCGTGGCAAAGGAGTGCCTCAGCGTATGCGGCGATACCCCGGCCGGCAGGCCCGCCATCCGGCACAGGCGATCGATCCGCAGGC
This sequence comes from Chloroflexota bacterium, assembly GCA_031369685.1. Lineage (GTDB taxonomy): Bacteria > Chloroflexota > Limnocylindria > Limnocylindrales > CSP1-4 > UBA5189. Next base: position 1,805 of record JANMPD010000053.1, read on the forward strand.
GGAGGCCGCGGACACCGATCGCCTCCCCCCGATGATTGAGGAAGATCCCTGCCGGGTCCGGGCCTGGACCGATCCGCTGCGCAAGCAGCACGCCCCGACCCTCATCGAGAAACGCCGCGAGCGCGGCCCGTGCCGGCCCGCCGAGCAGTCCGATCCGCTCCTTCCGGCCCTTGCCGATCACGCGGACCTCTCCGCGTCGGAGGTTGAGCGAACCGAGGTCGGCCGCCGCGAGCTCGCTGATCCGGAGTCCGGCGGCGTACGCGGTCTCGATCACGGCCCGGTCGCGCAGCGCCAACGCGACGGCGACTGCGGTTCCGCCCTGTTCGGCGTGGGTAAGTTCCCCGTCGATGGCGGCCATCAGTCGCTCGACCTGATCGATCTCGAGGACGCGGGGCAGACGACGCGGCAGGCGTGGCGTGGCGATCGCGCCCCACGGGTCCCCGGGAGCCATGCCGTCACGTGCGGCAAATCGATGGAAGGCCCGGATCGCGGCCAGCCGCTGCGCAACGGACGAACGGGCGTTGATCGTGGTCAGCCGGGCCAGGTACGCCCGGAGGTCACTCCGGGCCGGCACCCGCCAGTCCACGCCACGTTCGGTCAGCCAAGCCAGGTACGTGCCGACCGCGGTCCGGTACGCCCGCTGGGTGTGATCAGATGCGTCGCGTGCCGCGAGGGTGCGGAGGAACCGGTCCAGCGCGGCTGGCCATTCCGCCGTCGCGGTCACGCCTCGTCGCTGCCGCCGCCGGATCCCCTGCCGGCACGCCGAGTCGAGGCCTTCCCGGAAGCCGCGGTCCCGGTCTTCGATGTTCGCGAGCCACGCCCGGTCGCGCGGGCACCTGCCCGCCCTCCGGACCGCGCTCCGCCTCGCGATCCACCGCGTGCCCCGCCAGCACGGGGTGCCCGAGGGGCGATGGCAGCGGGATCCGGCGGACCACCCGCGAGACGCAGGCCCTCGAGCGCCGTGCCTTCCGCCGGCAGGTCGATGGCCGCGCC
>JANMPD010000307.1:0-1531 GCA_031369685.1 Chloroflexota bacterium
TCCTCGATCGAGAAGTAGCCCTCCGTCGTCGCGAACACACGCTCGGTGTCGTCCGAGAGCTTCACGCGGGTCTCCCCCGTCTTGAGGAACGCGATCAGCGGCGCGTGGCGCGGCAGGATGCCAACCTCACCCATGATGCTCGGCGCGATCACCATGTAGGCCGTTCCCTCGAACACCGGTCCTTCGGGCGTGAGGAGCCGGACGCCCAGACGCTTGCGATCTGCCTGGAGGCCCGTACTCATCGGCGACCTATTCCACTCAAACGCTTCGCGAGGCGATTCACGAAACCTTCGCCATCTCTTCGGCCTGGGCGATCGCCTCTTCGATGCCGCCGACCAGGTAGAACGCACTCTCGGGCAGGTCGTCGTGCTTGCCTTCGACGATCTCCTTGAACCCACGGATCGTGTCCTCGAGCTTGACGTACTTGCCCTCACGACCCGTGAACGGCTGGGCAACGAAGAACGGCTGCGACAGGAACCGCTCGATCTTGCGGGCACGCGAGACCGTGACCTTCTGCTCATCCGTCAACTCGTCAACACCGAGGATGGCGATGATGTCCTGCAGATCCTTGTACGTCTGCAGGATCGCCTGGACACGTGTGGCCGTCTCATAGTGCTCATCGCCGACGACGAGTCGCGACAATGCGCGGCTGCTGGAGTCGAGCGGGTCCACGGCCGGGTAGATGCCCTTCTCGGCGATGGACCGCGAGAGCACGGTCGTCGCGTCGAGGTGGGCGAAGCTGGCAGCGGGCGCCGGGTCGGTCAGGTCGTCGGCCGGGACGTAGATGGCCTGCACCGACGTGACCGAACCCTTGCGGGTCGACGTGATGCGCTCCTGCAGGTCACCCATCTCGGAGGCCAACGTCGGCTGGTAGCCCACTGCGCTCGGCATACGACCCAGGAGCGCCGACACCTCGGAACCTGCCTGGACGAACCGGAAGATGTTGTCGATGAACAGCAGCACATCCTGCCCAATCTCGTCACGGAAGTACTCGGCCATCGTCAGGCCGGACAACGCGACACGCAGGCGCGCACCGGGCGGCTCGTTCATCTGGCCGTACACGAGCGCGGTCTTTTCGATGACGCCGGATTCGGTCATCTCACGCCACAGGTCGTTGCCCTCGCGCGTGCGCTCACCCACCCCGGCGAACACGGACAGACCACCGTGTTCCTTGGCCAGGTTGTTGATGAGCTCCTGGATGATGACCGTCTTACCGACGCCGGCGCCTCCGAACAGGCCGATCTTGCCACCCTTGACATACGGGGCGAGCAGGTCGACGACCTTGATGCCGGTCTCGAAGATCTGTTCGGTCGGGTCCAGCTGGTCGAAGGCCGGAGCCTTGCGGTGGATCGGCCAGCGGTCACCTGTCGTGATCGGCTCGCCTTCGTCGATCGTCTGACCCAGAACGTTGAAGATACGGCCGAGCGTCTGCGGCCCGACCGGCACCGAGATCGGTCCGCCCGTGTCGATGACGTCGCTGCCGCGGGACAGACCGTCGGTGGTGTCGAGGGCGACCGCGCGAACCCGGTCG
>JANMPD010000068.1:0-1548 GCA_031369685.1 Chloroflexota bacterium
CTTGTTGTAGAACAGGACGATCGTGTTCAGGTCCCGGGGCAGGCCGAACTGGCCTCCGTCGGTCGTCTTGAAGTCGGCCACGCCCTGGTCGGCGAGCTGGGTCAGGTCATAGCCGTCCCGGTCGATATATGGCTTGAGATCGAGCAGCACGTCGCGCGACTGGTAGTCCGGAAAGAGCGGGCCGTCCATGGCGAAGACATCCGGCGCGGCTCCGCCGGCCAGGCCCGTCTGGAGCTTGTCGAAGTAGGGATCCCAGTCCGACACCGCGGGCTTGACCGTGATCTTCGGGTTGGCCAGATGGAACGCGTCGACGACGGACTGCTGGCTCTTCAACTCGGCGGGGTCGCCCCAGATCGAATAGGTGATGGTGACCTCCGGGCCGTCATACGTGCCCGAAGTCGAAGAACCGGGCCCGACCGAAGCCGGCGGTTGGCTCGTGGGCGTCGGACTCGCGCTCGCGCCGCAGGCGGCAACGAGCAAGCCGGTCGTGACCAGCGCCGTCGTGAGGCGCATTGCTCCAGATCGTCGGATCGTTTGCATCTACCGGTCCTCCATTTCTACCTGTCTGGGGCCACTCCGCCCAACCAACCGGGGAGCCATTCGGCTTCGGCTGCGATCAGCTCGTCGGTCATCCGCCACGCCTCGTCCAGCGTCAGGCGGGCCTGGATGATCGGATCCGTGAGTACGGCGTGGTAGACGAGGTCGCGGTCCTCGTCGAGCGCCGCGCGCACCGTCAATTCCTGGCAGTCGACGGCGGGCCTCGTGTACGCGGCGCACTGCGGTGGCAGGGCGCCGACGGCGACCGGATGAACGCCGAGTCCATCCACGAGGGCGGGCACCTCAACGCACGCGTTCGCGGCCAGGTTCGAGATCAGCGTGCCGCCGCCACCGCCGGGGTTGATCGACCCCGGGAGATTCGGGACGTTCGCGACGATGCGTGCCGGCTGGCCGGTCGTCAGCGCATGGATGATCACCGCGGCATATTCCCCGCTGCGCTCGATCTCGAATGCCTCGCCCGCGTCGAGTTTCCGCTTCGTTTCCGCGTACGCGTCGAGGTTGTTCGTTACGCGCGTCAGATATTCCCCGACGGGCACGTTGAACGGCTCGACCAGTCCCTTGGGGATGAACCACGGGTTGTATTCGGCGTGATGCTCGGACGACTCGGTCGGGTAGAAGCCGAACCGCCGGAACAGGTCGGCTCGAACCAGGTCGTCGTCGGGTGCGCGGCCGGCTTCGACGAATGCCTGAAGCTCCGGATACAGATCTCGACCCCGATGCTCGAGACGAAGGATCCAGGCAAGGTGGTTGACGCCGGCCGACAGGGCGTCCACTTCCGGCGCGGGTACGCCGAGGTAGCCAGCGAGTCGGTCGACCGTCCAGTAGACCGAGTGGCACAGGCCGGTGACCCCGATCCCGACGGCCTCGTCCACGGCCCGGACCAGCATGGCCATCGGATTCGTGTAGTTGAGCAACCGCGCCTCGGGGCAGATATCCGCCATATCGTGCGCAATTCCAAGCACCACCGGAATCGTGCGCAGGCCGCGGAGC
>JANMPD010000071.1:0-5069 GCA_031369685.1 Chloroflexota bacterium
ATCACCCACGGCGAGGCGATCAACCTCGCCTGGCGGCTCGAGACGGAGGACCCGGACGCTGAGCGGCCGCGATTGCAGCCCGGCAACCGGATGGCGGGCGACATGGCGAAGGCCCAGCCCCGGATGTTGTGGCGCGATTTCTGGGCCACTCACGATCCGGCGTCCAGCGGCCCGCCGGTCATGCCGGAGGGCATGACCGATCCCGGTGCCCCGCGATTCCTGACTGAGCGCGTCTACAACCGGATGCGGATCAGCGAGGACCACAACGTCTTCTGGGACAACGACGAGCAGTACGTCATCCCGCTCATCCGCGAACTCGATGCCGTGACGACCGATCGATCCAACTCGGCCTTCTACAGCGACGCCGCCGAATCCGCGATGCGGGCCCGACGCAAGGAGCGCGTCTCGTTGCTGGGGTTCTGGCGGCGGGCGACCCTTGCGGTGCCGGTGCTGGCGATCCTGGCGGCGCTACTCCTCACGTCCGGCGGCGTCTTGCCGGACGCCGCCAAGCTGGCCGACGCGGTCTACCCATCGGTGCCGTTCCACAAGGAGTTGACCGACGCCGGCCGCATCCTCAACGCGCTCCGCGACGCAAAGATCGCGGCCTTCCTGCCGGACTGGTTCACGTGGGCCCGCTGGCACGACCTCGGCGTCTTCGTGATGCAACTGGGCTTCCTGTTGGCCCTGACGCTCGTCCTCGTGCCGGCCCGCCCGGACCGGCTCTGGCTGCAACGGCCGATCGCCCGGACCGTCCTCCTGACGATCGACGTCGCGATCGGGTTCGGCGCGCTTGTCGTCATCGTGCTCGCGTGGCTCGGAACGCATTCCGGTGGAGGAGTGGGGGAGCTCATCCGGCTCATCGGCGGCTCGGGGCTGCCCGGATTCCTGGGCCTCGGTCTGGTGCTCCTGGGAATCGGCTGGCTCGGCCGGCGCGTCCGGGCAATCATTCACGACCTCGAGAGCAAGCCGGGATTTGGCGACCGCTTCCTGCGCGACCTCCTGATCGTCGGCTCGGCGGTCGGCCTGGGGCTGGTGATCCTGGTCATGCTCGCGACGATCGTCGGTGTCATGCTGGTCTTCGCCGGGAACGCCGCGGTCGGCACATCCGAGGATACGCGGGTGGCCGTCCTTGGCGCGATCGTCGTGCTTCTGGGCTTCCAGGTCCTTCAGCGTGTGGGCATCTGGCGCTGGGATGCATGGGATCTCAGGGAGCGGCGCGCTCTGCGCCGCCGGCCGCTCGCCTACCCACACCGCTACTGGGTCTACTTCCTGGCGAGTTCGCTGAGCGCGATCGGGCTCATCGGTGCCCTCGTTACCCTGGCCGGCCCAACGTGGACCCCGCCGATCCTCGATCGCAACGGCTGGCTTGCAGCGGCGGCCGTCCTGACGCTGCTCGTGTTGATCCTCAGCATCGGCAAAGACGTGGTGGACAACGACCTCGACACCGGCGAACCGGCGACCGTCACCCCTCCATCCCCGGGCCCCGCGGCGGGCGCGTCGGCGTAGCACTTTCCTGCCACATCCACATGGGTGGTCGCCAAGGCACACCAATCGACCGATTCCGGCCCGATTCAGGTGACAAGCCCGAGCAGCTGAGCGTAGATTGCCGCCTTAGGTCGGGCATGGAGCCCGATTTCCGGGCCCTGTCGACCGGGGATGTCGATGTGGCAGGAATCGGCGTGGTTGCCGGCAGGGGCGGGCGCAGATCCCGGAACTAGTGCCTCATGCCGCAACGTCGGGTAGCGAATGATGAACCTCGGCGTTGAGGCGCCACGGCCTGGCGGGACGAGCGTTCCGGTTGTGCCAGGTACAGGTCCAGGATCCGGTTTTTCTTCGTCTCGAACTCGGGATCGGGCGAGGCCTTCCAGGTCTTGTGGTGGGTGAAGCGGACGCCGGCCTCGTGGAGGATCCGCCAGAGCTGGCTGCGGCTGATCGCCGCCACGACCCGGGTCCGGACCAGGTGAGCCCGGAGCTTGGTCAGGCTCCAACGCGTGAACGGCTCGCTTCGGTCAGCCGGGCGGGCGAGGGCCACCTTCGGAGGAGGTGGGCCGCCTCCCCGTTGCTCAATTCACGGACGAAGAGCTCGGCCCGGCGGGCCATCGTCACCTCCTGTGCTTCGATCAGCTGGAAGGGGGCGTTCTGGAGTGCGATTACCTACCGAGCATTGTGAATCAAGGCGCTAGAAGTACGAGTACCCGGTCCGGTTGTCCGGGACCAGATAGAGGATCGGCGATTGGACGCCGGCTGCGAGGGCCGCATCGTAGGCCTCAGTCGAGGTGTCTCCGATGGCGATCAACTCGGACCGCGTCAACGCTGCCCACTTGCCTGGGTGCTGGAGCAGGAGCTCCTGCACGGACGGCTCGATCTCGTATACGAGATCTGCTGCGGGTCGCTCTTCGATGACCATCTGTGGGCCTCCGTTCGGCGCACGGCGCGATGCGCCTGTTCGCGAGGCTAATGCCTCCGTCTTCCTATGCCAGAGAGAAGATGGTCCGATTGACGTTAGCACACGCTTCTTTGTTGTCGCTTTGCTGCCGAACACCCTGACTACACCGCGTTCTCACTCCGCCAGCAGCCGCCGCAGCTCCGCGATCGCGGCGTCGACCTCGCGGCCCTGCGCCTCGATGATGTCGAGGAGCTCCTCCGGCGTCCGGGTGTCTTCGGTGGACTTTGCGTTCGGGTTGACCGCCTTGAGATCGAAGTTGCGCGCCTCGATGGCCTCGCGGGTGACGGTCCACGAATGGTCCGAGTCACCCCGCGTGGGCAGGAGCGCGAAGAACTCCTCGAACCGCTCGATCGTGAGCGGCTGCTTCTTGGTGACCTTGATGTCCGAGAGGTCGTAGTACCAGACCCGCTCCGTGGGGCCACCCTTCGTGAAGAACAGCAGGTTGGTCTTCACGCCGGCGCCGGCGGACGAGAAGACGCCCGGCGGCAGGGACACGATGCACCACAGGTCGCAGTCGTCGAGCAGCTTGCGCTTCGTCTGGACGAACGCCGTCTCGGTCGTCCGGAAGAGGACGCCCTCGTCGATGACCATCCCGCAGCGCCCGCCGGGCTTGAGCGAGTTGATCACGTGCTGGAGGAAGAGAAGCTGCGTGGCACTCGTCTTGTACGCGAACTGGGTCTGGGCCTCGCGGCCCTCCTTCCCGCCGAACGGCGGGTTCATGAGGATCACGTCATATAGCGACGGCGCGCCGAGGAAGAGCCCGTCGTAGGACACCTGGCCGGTGAGCGTGTTGCCGTGCCAGATGTGCGGCTGGTCGATGCCATGGAGGACGAGGTTCGCCAGCGCGATCGGGTACACGAGGTCCGCCTTCTCGCGACCCCAGAACGAGTCCTCCCGAAGCGCGGTCAGCTGCTCCGCAGTGGCGTCCGGCCCGAGTCGCGCCCGCATCCATTCGAAGGCCTGGGCGAGGAAGCCGCCGGTGCCGCAGCCCGGGTCGTAGACCGTCTCGCCGAGCTTCGGGTCGATGGCCCGGACGATCGCCCGGATGACCTCCCGCGGCGTGAAGAACTGGCCGCCGTCGTTGTTCTTCTCGCCCATCTTCTGGAGCAGGCCCTCATAGGCCTGGCTGAGCGTGAAGAGGTGCGTCTGGTCGACTGCCTCGAGCCGGATCTGGTCAACGAGATCAAGGATGTCGAGGAGATTCTTCTCCGTGTCGACGCCGACGCGCTCGACGGCCGAGACGACCTGGCTGATCACGCGCTGGCGCGCGGATGCATCCGACCGATCCCGCAGCCCGCGCAGGTAGGGGAGCAGCTCCCCGTTGACGAAGGCGAGGAACGAGCCCATCGGTGCGTCCACGAGCGCGGCCCGCTTTGCGCCGCCCTTTGCCGCCCAGTCCCGCCAGCGGTACGGCGCGGCCACCGATGCCTGGAAGCTCACGCCCACGGCGTCGGCCTCGTCCGCCTCGAGCTCCTCGCGCTCGTCCAGAATCCGGAGGAAGAGGATCCACGACATCTCCGGCACGTACTGCAACGCGCCGGCGTAGTTGGCGCGGCGCATGACGTCCGCGACCTGCTTGATCGCGGCATTCACGGATGACGGGGTGGCGAGGCGGCGGGCGGTGACGGTCATCACGCGGCCTCGCCCATGCAGCGCAACTCGGCACAGCCGAGCGGCGCAGGCTGTCCCCACGTCGACAGGAAGCGATCGATCGCCACATACGCGTCCACCGGCAGACCGTAGTAGTGATCGCACGCGGGCTGACCCAGGTTCTCCTCGCAGTGCTCGTGAACCACCACGCCGAACTCTCGCGCGAAACGGTCGGGATCATGGCGATGGAAGGCCCGGCGCCGGGCGAGCGGGTGCTCGATGAAGTCGTACGCGTACTCCACGAGTCGGTACTGGCCGCGGCGTTCGGGCGTCCATACCTCGGTGAGTTCGAGGAGCGGAGGCTTCGGCTGAGATCCTCCCGGCAGCTCCGCCGCGAACGCGAAGCCGATCTCGCTCTCGCCGTAGCGGTCGAGTGTCGGGACCGCGAACGTCGCACCGTAGTTCCAGAGGATCGAGGACAAGGTGCCGAGATGCCGGCGAAGGTCTCCGCTCGTCGCCATCACCGAGCACGAGCCAAGGGACGGTGCGTGGCGGCCGGCAGGCGCTCACCGCGCCCAATGTCTGGTCGGGGCCTGGGGCCGCCGAGCGGCGCGATCGCGGGCCGCGTGAGGGTTCCGGCCTTGTACATCTCGAAGGTGGCCACCGGGATGCGATAGATCCGCGCCGAAACGGCGATTGCCGGCAGGTCACCGGCGTGGATCAGGCGAAGGACCGTGCTCGTGCTGATGTCCAACTCCCGAGCGACATCCGCAGGCGAAAGAAACTGCTTCATGTGCATGCTCTGCGCTCCATGCGATACAGAGGATGATAATGCACAACAGTCAGCCGTCAATCCGACGACCAAGCCTCGATCAGTACATTCAGTATGCCGCGAGGGCCGCCAGGACTGCGTCGCTCACGACCGAGATGCCGCCGGCGACGACGATGCGACCGGGCTTCAGGCGGGCCAGCTCCGCGGCCGTCGCGGCCGGAATCGTGTCTGTCGTCACGAGCAGGACCGGACCGCCGAGAT
>JANMPD010000072.1:0-4985 GCA_031369685.1 Chloroflexota bacterium
TGACCGGCTTCCGTGGCTCCTGACCAACAGCCGGGCGGCCGAAACATCCGGCGTTGGAGACTCCCTGTGGGTGAATCTGCTCGACGTTCCGGGGGCGCTCGGCGCCCGAACCTACGAGCGGAGCGGCGATATCGTCCTCGAGGTCATCGACGCCGAGCGGGGCGGGACCGCGGAGCGCGTCCACCTAAACGCAGGGCCGGGCGGAGCCACGTGCGTTGCCACGAAACGACCTCCCGACCTCACGATCCACGCCAACGCCCTCGGGGCGGCTTACCTCGGTGGGACCCCGCTTCGCCTCGCAGCGATTTCGAGGGGTTTCGACGACCACCGACCGGGCGCCCTCGCCGAAGCGGATGCCCTGTTCCGAACGCTCGAGCCGCCGCGCTGCATTACCTTCTTCTAGCGCGTCGTTGACGGGTTCTGGTGCAGGGAGCTCGGAAACGACCATCCAACAGCCGCCGCTCCACCCAAGAGTGTCCCAAGGGCCTCTGCATTCTTCAAATGTCCGAGGGGGTATTGGAGCTCGCAGGATGGCTGAACGCCGGACGGATGTGCGATCCTCTCGCGTATGACTGCGGAGTCGGACCTCGCGAACGGACCGCTCAAGGCCCTGCCTCGTCGCTTTCTTGAAGAGCTCGCACGTCTCAACCAGGAGGCTTGGTCGGTAGTGCGGCGAGTACCTCCCGAGATCGGTCGCAGAGAGCAGGGCTACGAGGCAGCCAGCACCCTCGCCCGCCAGGCAGTGCGCCGCCACGAAGGGCCCTCACATGACGAACTTGAGGCGACTCTCGCCTTTGCCGCGTTGCCGGACGTCTTCGTCGGTATGAAGGCTGAGAACGCAGCCTATGCGCTGGTTGCGAAAGACTTGATCCCGGCGGCGTCGTTCGCCGTTCTTTGGGCGCCGTTCGCGGACATCCTGCCGATTGACGTGCTGGCGATCGCCGACCCAGCTGATCGTGCGGCCGGGCTTGGCCAGCTGTCTCACAACCTGTCGCATGCGTGGGCGGAGCTGAGGAAGCATCGAGGGATCCCCCCGTTCCACGCTGATCGATCAGCTTCCTGGGACACTGGAGCTGTGCCCGAGCGAATACGAGCCCAGCACTTCGTCGGGGACCTCGTGATCATGACCGCCTTAGAGTGGCTCGCGGTTGCGAGGGCTGCAAGCGCGTCCTCCCGAGAGGGCGGTCGAGATCCCAGCGAGGTCTGGAATCAAGTCGAGCGGAAGTCGGTCAACTATCGGACGCCAAACTGCGCCTTTATCGAGGTTCTTGCTCGCGACCAGGTCCAGGCTTCCTTGAGCCGGTTGACTGATTCGGACCGCGAGGCCATCGCGACCACACTAGGGGCAAGGACCCCTGCCGTTGCGAGATCCCGCCTCGCTGAGATGGCGGCCAGGGCAAGCGTGGCGCTGTTCGTTCAGGACCTCGTCGACGACAATTCCTTCGACATCCTTTACAGACCGTTCGCTGGCGTCCGACCGGTTGGGATCCTCGGCGAGCGTTTGGATTGAGAGGCGCGTCGACGCCGGGCAGGCGTAAGCAACCCACGTACGAAGCGATGAGCGGAGAGCGACAGTCAATGCGGAAGTTGGCAGAGGCCGACAAATCTTCAATTTCCCGATGAGCGTCGCTTGGAGCGAGCGGTCCGCTGAACGTCTTGTGCGGCCCCGTGGCAGGATCCATGGAATGCCACCGATCACGATTGGACTCGCAGCGCACGGCGCGATTCACAGCGTCGCTAAGGTGTTGCCCTTTAGCGACGGTGGCTGGTCCCTGATCCCCTTTTCCGTCCGGATCCTTTTCCGGGCTGGCTCCTAATGCTGGTTCCAGTTGGCTACAGCCGCAGTGGCGGTTTCGTGGTTGCGCGACCAGATTTGCTTGCAGAGTTGAGATCGGCGTATCGCATGAAGCTGTCCATTCACGGCCGCGGGTTCGTTCAGTTCTCCAAGGTCGACATGCAAGGCGTACTGTCGGGCCGAGACCCAGCCACGGACCGGCCTCGAAGTCTGGGATACGAGACCTGGCTGGTCAGAAACCCACCGACGTACCGGACCTATGTTCGGGATGGCCGCGTGGGGCGTGGCGACTTATCCGGAGCTTGCTGATCGCCGCGGTTGCCTCGTGCTTAAGGAGGCCGACATCTATGATCGACATCCCGACACCAGCGATCCGGGTCGCGTTCTTGGTTTCGAGTTCTGGCCGCTCCCGCGGTGAGCGCCATCTAGTGCCATTCACGGTCGCGATCGGATGTGGTTGGAGGCCCGCCGCATCACTACTACCCAGGACAACCATTTCGGTTTCTCGTCGTTGACACAGGCAGATCAGAGATGGTCCTCGGTTTGGTTGTCACGCGCTACGAAGCCGAATGGACTGCAGTGGCCGGCGCATTGCTCGTCGGTCCGAGTGACCGGCCTATGGAGCGCGCATTGATTGGGATCTCGCCACCACCTCACAACATGGCAGTCCCCTCAGCCGACTACGCCGACGCTTACCCGCACATCGACGATCCGCGCTCAGTCCTACCGGTGACCAGGTGGACGATCGAGACTGGAGCCGGGCGGCCGTGGGGGCGCCGAACGACCGTGCCAAGCAACTAGACTTACACGGTCCTCTTAAGCCTCAAACTCATCAAGGGGTGGAAGTGCAGGTCGCGCTCGAGCTTGAGTCGCACATGACCGAGGCTTCCGGCAACAAGTTCGAAGGAGATGAGGCGACCCTGGGATCGGCTAAAGGAGTATCCATTTGGTGACGCGGATCCCGACCGCAATTGCCGCCTTGGCGGTCAACATGGCGGTCACTCCGTCAGGTTTCGCCTTCCTGGTCGGGGCGGGGTTCTCGAAGTCGGCTGGCGTCCCGTCCGCTTGGGACGTGCTCCGCGACATTACGGCACGATGGTATGCAGCGGAGACGGGGGCCCCTGCGGGAGCGGAAGTGGACCCGCTCCGTTGGGCCGGTGAACGGCTTGAGGCAGGCGCAACTTACAGCGGGGTCCTCGAGCAGCTCTTTCCGGAGCGCGCCCAACGACAGGAGCTGTTAGCGAGCTACTTCGTGGGCAAGGTGCCAACACCCGCCCATCGCGTCCTCGCGCGCATGGCGGTTGCTGGTCTCGTCCGCGTGGTGGTGACTACCAACTTCGACCGTCTCATCGAAGCAGCGCTTGATGACGTAGGTGTCCGGTGGAGCCGGGTCTCGAGCGACGCTGAGCTTGCGACCGCACAACCACGAGATGTCGCGCCGGTGTTCATCCTCAAGCTGCATGGCGACTACGGCTCCATCGACATGCGCAATACGACCGATGAAATCTCGGCGATCGATTTGGGCGTTGGCGCTGAGCTCGCGGCGATCCTTCGGTCTCATGGTCTTGTCGTGGTCGGATATGCAGGGACCGATCCCGCAGTCGCCGACATCCTCAGGTCGACGCGCCCGAGACTCGGGCTCTATTGGGCCGTGCGAGGATCAGCCTCAAGTGAGCAGTCCGACTTGCTGGGTGCCGTTGACGGTTACGAGGTCCAGATCGAAGACGCGGATACGTTCATGCCCGATTTGCAGCGCCGCATTGACGCGATGTCCGCTAGTCCCTCAGCGCAACTTTCGCTTGAGGTCTATCGCGAGACCGTGGGACTCATCAGACGTGGCGATCTGATCGGCCTTCGCGAGGCCATCAAGAGACGTGGGTCGGCGATCATCGGCTGGTACAGAGACTGGCGCGAGCGCATTTCGGAGGCGAATCTCGATTGGAGATCCGGTCCAAGCTGGGGGCTCGACGAATGGCGTCCGCGAATTGACCGTTTCCGGGAGGAGCTTGGGCCGTCCATTGAGGATCTCATCGCGGTCGGTATGCCTCTGGTTGAGTATCGTCGAGAGGACCTGCCGAGCTTCCTTCAGTGGATCGACCGCCTCCTGGCGGAGTGCCGCACGCCTCGTGGAGGGCGCCCACCAACGGTCGAGGGTGCTTGCGCGGACGTTGCATATGCGGCTGTGCTTGAGTTGATGGCGGCCGCTCTTGCACTACGCGCGTGGCCGTCATTGGAAGTACTGATGATGTGGCCGGACTCGGGGGCGCCATCGGCGACGCTCGGCCTTACGCCATCATTCCACCACTACGCATTCTTTGATACTGACGCGCGATGGCTTCCATACGCTCATGAGCAGATCCTCGGCCAAAGCGAGGTGTGGAAGGAAGGCACACAAGATCGGACCGAGCCGCTGAACTACGTGATCTGGACTGGGGTCCTATTGGCAGTGCAGGCGGAAGCACGAGGGTTGCGGTCCGAGCCAGCTGGCATTTGGTCGTTCAAGTGGAACCACTACGCTCGCGGCATCGAAGATCTCGCTCGCCTTGTTGGGCGCGACAACGAGATGGCTGAAATCTTGGGTCGAACCTGCCTCGAGACCGGCGAGTCTTACCGAGAACATTTCGTCGAGCGCTACGTAGCTGCCCACGATCGCCTCCGAGGCCAAGGCTTCTTTGGCTCCCAAATCACGCCCGAACAACTACGGCGCGCCATAGGAGAGGAGCCAACCGAATAGTTGGCTAGGGAGGAGTGGCGCGTTTCCGAGCTCCCTGTACCTGAAACCAGGGCGTCGTTGACGCTTTGGGCGCTAATCCCTATCATTTCACTCGGGATTACGAACAGACGCCACGAGCCGGCGACGAACGACCGGTTCGACGCCACCGGAAAGCAGCCCGGGAGACCTGATGACCACCACCCGCGAGCTCGTAGCCGACCGCCGCGAGCAGTACGCCTTCCACGACGACATCGTCTACCTCAAGGAGACGAAGCGCGGGATCACGCGCGAGACCGTCGAGGAGATCAGCGGGTTCAAGAACGAGCCTGAGTGGATGCTCGCGTCCCGCCTCCGCGCCTACGACCATTTCCTGAAGCGGCCGATGCCGGTCTGGACCGACGGCCTCGACAAGATCGACTTCGACAAGATCGTCTACTACCGCAAGCCTTCCGAGCGCGAAGAGAAGTCGTGGGATGA
>JANMPD010000112.1:0-6909 GCA_031369685.1 Chloroflexota bacterium
CCGGGCGGTCTCCTCGCGATGTTCGGGGCGGGCACGGGGACCACGTGCTCGAGCTCGATCTGGAGCTCCGACGATGGCTCGTCGTGGAGCTGCATCGGCAACGACCCGGTCTTCGCTGATTCGACCGTCTCTGACGCGGCCGTGTCACCGGACGCCGAGGTCCTGGTCGGGTCCGGACCCGACGGAGCAGTCGTGTGGACGTCGGCTCGACATTGATCCGACTCGGCCGCCAGCCTTCGCAATTGAGCATTGCCAAGGCCGACTGCCCACGGCGTCCAACACGATGAAGCGGCCATTCGAACTTGGACAGGCGCCCGAGACGACCGAGAAGGGCTGCGGCTGTCAGCCGTGCCGATGATGTCCCCGTGCTGATCGACCATCCGGTCTACGTCAACTTGCCGGCGACGAACGCCAGCCGGGCCAGGAGGTGGTACGAGGAAAAGCTCGGACTTGTCCCGACACGAGCGTTCGGAGCAGGGCTCCTGTATCAGTCCGGTGGCGTTCCGTTCCTTATCAATCCCATGCGCGACCAGGGATCGGCCCGATCAACTGGTGCCATCTGGGTCGTCGACGATCTCGGGCGAGTCATGCACGAACTCCGCTCACGCGGGCTCGAGTTCGAGGGGAATCACCGAACGAGTCGGGGACCGACCACCGTGAACGGAGTCGCGATCGTCGCCAATGGCGGGCTCGCGGCCTGGCTCCGGGATAGCGAAGGAAACGTCCTGCGGATCATGCAACTGCCGTCGGGCGGGTCCCTGACCGGCTTCACGGACGCCGACGGCTAGGGACCGTCGTTCAGTCCGCGGCGACTCCGAGGCGCGCAAGCCCTTCAGTTGCAGATGGACAGTCGCCTCCGGCCAGCGTCAGTGCCTCCCGGAAGCGCGAGCTCGCGAGGGAGGTGTCGTGACGCAACGCGTAGCGACGTCCGAGGTCGACGAGCGCATCCACGATCTGGCCCCGATGCCGCTTGCGGCGCTCTTCCACGTACTCGCTGTCGCCGTAGAGGGGGCAGTCATCGAGGAAGTCTCCTCGATACAGCGATCGGGCGGCCTCGAGGCCCCGGATCGCCAACAGCTCATCGGTCGCTTCGGCCGCGTGCAGCAGGTGATCCTCGAACGCGTCGGCGTCGACCCAACCGAGCACGGCCGGGGCCAGACGATATCGTCCGTTCGTGAACCTCACGGTGGGGAGGGGCTCGGCCGCGCAGACCCGTCCGAGCGTCGTTCGAAGACCGCCAAGCGTTCGATGAAAGTTGAGGTCGCCCTGGAGAACCTCGGCGTCGGGCCAAAGAACTTCGATAAACTCATCCTTGGTGACGCCTCGGTCCGCGCGGTCAACGAGGAACGCGAATATCGCCAACGCATGACGGTTTCCCGCTTTCGGCCCGCCCCAGTCAGCGACAGGTTCGCCAGCCTGCGTGACCGCGAGGGACCCCAGTATCCAGACGCGCAATCCCATGCTGGTCGTTCGAGCGCCGCCAGGATCCAGTGCCAGCTCGATCGCCTCGGCCTGCGACAGCGCCCGACCGGAATGCCAAGCCTGGTCCAGGGCCGCGGCGTCGATGAGGCCACGAGGGTCAGAGTCGTCGAGCAGCCAGGGGGCATTGGCGACCACCAGCTCGGCCCCGCTGACGTGACGCATTCCGGCCGCCGCACCTTGAAGGCGCCTGGCGAGTAACGCATCACCCTCAGCCTTGGCCAGTTCTGCGAAGTCGTCCAGGAGGAGCGCAGTGGCGCTCCCGTCACCGGCGGCGGCAAACAATCGCAGGGCCTCACCGAATGCTGCGCCAGCCGCCTCCGCGCCCCCACTCCGGAGGAGCGCCAGGCCAGAGGAGTGCAACGCCCAACCCAGGCCGAACGGATCCCCGTACTGGCGGAAGCGGCCGACACTTGATCCGAGGAGTCCAATCGCGCGCTCGAGCTCGCGACTCGCGATCAGGGATCCGAGCAGCCACTCGCTCCTGGCGACCCCAGGACCGTGGCCGGCGTGTTCAAAGTGGTCGTGGGCCTCTTCAGCGAGTCGAACACCGATCGCCGTCCGGTCCTGGTCCTCGGGAGGGGGTCGCAGTGACGGATCGAAGACGAACGCGAGGTCGAGGAGGGCGTCGGCAAGTGGCACCTCGTCGCCGAGGCGTCGTCGGAGGTCGACCGCGCGATCGTAATGCCGCTCTGCCTCAGCGAGGTCTGCACGCCAGTACGCAAGACCGCCGGCCGCCGTGGACGCGGCCGCGCGCTCGAGATCGGGTGCATCATCACCGGCCGCCCGCAGCGCATCCTCCACCCACCGGCTTCCCTCGCCGAGATGTCCGCGCATCTGCCAGAACCGCCACATGCCCGCACTCATCCGAAGCGCCTCGACGGGACTGACTGACATCAAGTGTCGGAGGCCGACGCGGATGTTGTCGTGCTCGGCGGCGAGCCTGTCCAGGGCGCCCGCCTGACCAGGCCCGGGCACCTCGCCGACCGTGCGCGCGACGAGTTCGAGAAAGTGCGTCGCGTGCGCATGGCGGACGAGATCGGTCTCGCCTTCCTGGTCGAGCTGCTGCTCTGCAAACTCGCGCAGCGTCTCGAGCATCGTGAATCGCAAACTCGAGGGCGCCGTCTCCTGACGAACGAGAAGGCTCGCATCCTGGAGCGCCACGAGGGTATCGAGGGGATCATCGCCGTCGGTCGTCGGCCGGACGGCGATGGCCATCGCACTCTCCACGGTCCAACCGCCCCGGAAGACCGACAGCGCCCGGAATGCCCGCCGGCGTGACGCACCGAGGAGGTCATAGCTCCAGGCAATAGCGGCCCGGAGGCTCTCATGATGGCTCGCGGGAACACTCGGGCCGCCGCCGAGGAGCGTCAACCGATGGTCGAGATGGTCCGCGATCGCCTCGATCGAGAAGAGCTTCGCCTGTGCCGCGGCGAGCTCGATCGCCAATGGCAGCCCCTCGATCTTTCGACAGAGAGTTCCGATCAGCGCTGCGTTGTCCGGCCCGAGGTGGAAGTCTGGCCGCGCGGCCCTCGCGCGTTGCGCGAACAACTCGATGGCCACGGACCCCTCGTATTCCGTCGATGCGAGCCCGGCCGGCGGCACCTCGAACGGCCGCAGGGCGAATTCTCGCTCGCCGTCCAGGTGCAGTAGCTCGCGGCTGGTGACGATGCAACGCAAACTCGGGGCAGCGGCCATCAAGTTGCCGATTTCGGCCGCAGCCGGCGCCAGATGCTCGAAGTTGTCGAGCACCAGGAGGCCGATCCGGTTCCTGAAGTGCGTGCTGACCACATCGACCGATGACATACCAGGCGGGGCAACCGCCCCGATGACGTTGGCGATCGTCGACATGACGAGTCGCGGATCGCCGACGGGTGCGAGCGCCACGAACCAGGCACCGTCCGGGAATCGACCGAGAACCCGGTCCGCGATCTCGATCGCGAGCCGGGTCTTTCCGGTCCCGGGCGGTCCCGTGATTGTCACGAGACTGCTCGAACCAACCAAGGTCGAAACGGCGTCGATCTCGTCTCCACGGCCCACAAAACTGGTGACTGGCTGAGGGAGAGAGTGGCTGATCTGGGCCCGAGCGAGCGTCAAATGCTGAAAACCCGGCGATACCATGCCGGACCTGAACCGAAGCGGCGTGACCGACATCCGGTCTGGTAGGTCGTCTTGAACCAGAGCTGCCAGGCCCTCATCGAGACCGATCTCATCCGCGTCGACCAACCCGGCAATCTGAGCGGCTCGCTTGATCGAGGCCTCGTCGGCGTCGACCGGCGACAGCGCGAGGCCGATCCGCACCTCGATGCGGCCCAGCTCGACCGGCAAACGCGAGAGACTGGAACCAAGCGCCAGTGCCGTGCGGACCGCGGGCTGCCATGCTCCGAATGCGAGACAAGCGTCGCCATACGGACCCTCGATCTCGCGACCTTCGGAGCGCAGGAGAATGGCCCGGACCAGTGCGACCTGCTGGATCTGGACGGCGGTCTGCTTGGACACGTTCCTCTGTTCCTGCTCAACACGAACCTCGGCCACCAACACGGCTGCCGATATCTGGTCAGCGTCGGGCATCAGCGAACCTCGGGAACGGAGCCGAATTATCGAACGGGCGGAGGCGACCGTCCATAGCGATGATTCGCCGAGCCTTCGAACGCTGTGTCAGCCGATCACAAGGCCGTTGCGTGCCAGATCGATATCCGTTGTGAAGCGTCCGGCCGGTTCGAGGCAGTTCGCGAGCCACAGATCGATCAGAAGCGACACGCCGATCGCGCCAAGGGCGGAGAAAGGGCCACGGCGAAATGACTATTGCCTAGGGCCTGGACGCCCCGCATTCCCTGAGGATCCGAGGTCGAAGATCTGATCTCAGGAGCCTCACGTGCAGCAGCGTCCCGGATCCACTCAATGACACTCCGCCCCGAGATCGGGAAGGCGCACTTCGGCCCGTTCGGGGCCCGGTCGTCGCTCGTGATCTTCGTTTTGGCCGCCCTGGCGACCATCGCGGGATCGACGGTCGTGTCCCAGGTGACCGACCAGATGCGACGCGAGGCCGACGCTCGCCAGGATGGTCGGGCCGAGGATGTCGCATCGAGCCTCGCCGCCACCATGACCTCGGCCTCGAGTGACATTCGCCTCGCTCGTCGGAACGAGGTCTTCGAGACCGCGCTCGCCGACACGGCGGGCCAACTGCTGCCCGCCGACCGACAACAGGTAGAGACCGCTATCACCTACCTCGGCGATCGCTACAAGGTCGACGAAATCTGCTTCATCCGATCGACCGGGCTCGAGTTGGCTCGCTGGGTCGGCGGCACCGGGGTCGCCCCGGCCGAGGACCTGTCACTCGACGAACGACAGGCCAACCCGACCGTCCTGCCGACGCTCCCGCTGGTCGACGACGCGTTCTACGAATCGTCGCCCTACGTGTCGCCCGATTCGGGTCGGTGGGTCATCGGGATCGCCACGCCGGTCGTCCTCGCGAGCGGCGAGCACGCGGGAATCCTGCACTTCGAGATCCCGGTCGCGGCCCTCGCCGATGCCGTCGTCGGGGCCCAGTTCGGCGGGACCGGCTTCAACATCCTCCTGGACCGTGCCGGACGGGTGCTCGCCCATCCCAAGCTTGCGGAATTCCGGATCGCGTCTGGCACGTCCGCGGATCCAGCCACCGATCCGTTTCCCCTGGCGATCGCATCGGGCTCGACCTCGTGGCGCAACGCCGCAGGGGCAATGATTTCGGGTCCGGCCGGGTCCACGACGTTCACGGAAGGCGGCGTCACGTACCGTGTCAGCTACCGACCCGTCGCGAACTCGGACCGCGTCGTCGCTGTAGCCACCCCGCTCGGCGAGCTGTATGCGGATGTCGATCGATTGCTGCTGAATCTGGCCATCACCGTGGGTCCACTGGTTCTCCTGATGGTTGTGGTCACGGTTGGCTTCGCGCGGCGCGCGTCCGGCGCAAATCGAGGACTGGCAGCCCTGAACGAGCGCCTGACGGGCGCCAACGCCCGCCTCGAGGAGGCCAGTCGGAACAATGCCGAGCTGGCCGGCGAATCCGCGATCATCAACCAGTTCACCGAACTGACGGCCCTGACCGAGGATGACGTGTCGCTGTCGGTGGCAACCCTCGCCACCCTCGACGAACTCCTCGGCCCCCAGTCGGCGGCGCTGCACGTCTCGAATCGTTCCCAGGATCGAGCCGTGCCCCAGGCAACGCTCGGCGAGCAGGCGGCCGACGTGCTGTCGCTCCACGATCTCGAACGCTGTCCGGCGCTCCGTCGGAGCAGCCTCTATGTCACCAACAATGTTGCTGCTCGCCTCAGCTTCCGGTGCCCCGTCTACCCGGTCGATGGCGGAACGTTGGCTTGCGTTCCGCTCGTGGCTCTCGGCGAAGTGGTTGGTGCCATCCACCTGCACTGGGCCGAGCCACGCGAGCTGTCACTGCCGCTTCGCCTCGCGATCACCCGGGTGAGCGAACACGCCGCCCTGTCGATCGCCAATCGACGGCTCCTTCTGGCTCTTCGAGGCCAGGCCAACACGGACGGGCGCACCGGCCTGACGAACAGTCGGGCGTTCGATGAACTGGTCGAGCGGCGGTTGTCCGATCGCGGCGACTCGGAGAATGTCGCGGTGCTGATGCTCGATCTTGACCACTTCAAGGACTTCAACGATCGGTACGGTCACCCAGCCGGTGACGAGGCCCTGCGGGTCTTCGCGCATCTCCTTTCCTCCAGCATTCGGGAGAACGATGTGGCGGCGCGCTACGGTGGCGAGGAATTCGCGCTCTACCTTCCGGGCCTCGACGCGAGCGGGGCGCGCGAGGTCGCGGAGCGGATCCGGGAACGGACCGAGGCGACGATCATCCCGCTCGGTCCGGGATCGACCGGACGCATCACCGTATCGATCGGGATCGCCGCTGCACCGGCCGACGGCGTCGAACGGATGGTCCTGCTGAAGGCGGCCGATGAGGCGCTCTATCGGGCGAAGCAGGCGGGACGCAACCGTGTCGTCCTCCAGCGTGGCTGGCTGTCCGGCGCTGATCCATCCGAAACATCGGCCGATCCGCAGCAGCAGGCCTTCGGCGCCTGACGTCACCGAGCCCTGGTTCGGCCGTTCATCGCGACGGATGACCGCCGCCGCTACCCTTGACGGATGGCCCACGAATTCATCTACACCGCCTACAAGCTCGCCCGGCACTATCCGCCCGATCGGACGGTGCTCGAGAACATCTCGATCTCGTTCTACCCGGGCGCCAAGATCGGCGTCATCGGCAGCAATGGCGCGGGCAAATCGAGCCTGCTCCGGATCAAGGCCGGCCTGGACGACGACTTCGTCGGTGAGGCACGCCTGACAACGGGGTTCACCGTTGGCTACCTGAGCCAGGAGCCGGAGCTCGATCCGACCAAGGACGTCAAGGGCAACGTCATGGACGGCGTGGCC
>JANMPD010000152.1:0-1684 GCA_031369685.1 Chloroflexota bacterium
CAAGCGCGTCATTCGGCTGTCGACGAAGTTCAAGGCCCATGACGAGACCAACGACGCCCGCGTCGGGGACACCGTCCTCATCGAGGAGTCACGGCCCCTGTCGGCGACCAAGCGATGGCGGCTCATTCGAGTCGTCCAGCGGGCCGGCGATCACGGGACCGTCGCCGACATGGTCGGCGAAGAGGCCGCGGTCACCGAGGCCATCCATGGTGCAGCGCATCCCGGGCGCGATCGCGCGCATGCCGAAGCCGAAGCGGCTGCGAGCGAGGCCGCCGACACGGCGGTCGGCGATGTCGCTGACGCGGTCGAACCGACCGAGGAGGGTGCGTGATCCAGCCAGAATCCCGCCTCAAGGTCGCCGACAACACGGGAGCCCGCACCATCCAGTGCATCCGGGTGATTGGTCGTTCGCTCAAGACGACCGCCGGCGTCGGCGACGTGATCATCGCGAGCGTCAAGCAGGCCATCCCGAACGCCGCCGTCAAGAAGGGCGACGTGGTTCGGGCTGTGATCGTGCGGACCGCCAAGGAATACGGCCGGCCCGATGGCAGCTATATCCGGTTCGATGAGAACGCGGCCGTGCTCATCAACAACCAGGGCAATCCCCGCGGGACCCGCATCTTCGGGCCGGTTGCGCGCGAGCTTCGCGATCGCAACTACATGAAGATCGTCTCGCTCGCCCCGGAGGTGCTGTGATGGTCCGCCAGTACGTTCACGGCCACCCGACACGGGTGCCGGAGATCCGTCGGGGCGACACCGTCGTCGTCCTTGCCGGCAAGGATGCCGGGAAGCGCGGCAAAGTCGAGAAGGTCATCCGCCGGACCGCCAGTGCATCGGCGCTCCGGGTTCCGTTCCGGCGTGGAACGAACACGAGCGGTACCGCCGTCGTGGTCGAGGGCCTGAACATCGCCAAGCGTCACACGAAGCCTCGCCAGAGCGCGGGTCGGACCGACCGGGTGCCGAAGGTCCAGCAGGGCGGGATCCTCGAGATCGCCATGCCCCTCGACGTGTCGAAGGTCATGGTCGTCTGCCCGAGCTGCGATCTGCCCACGAGGATTGGACACGCCACGCTCGATGACGGGCATCGTGTTCGCACCTGCAGCCACTGCGGCAAGGCCCTGGAGGTGACGGCGTGATTGCCAGCAACCTGAAGGATCGCTACCAGTCGGACGCCGTGCCCGGGCTGCAGAAGCAGTTCGCGTACACCAACCCGATGCAGGTGCCGCGACTTGAGAAGATCGTCGTCAACGTCGGTCTGGGCGAGGCATTGACCAATGCCAAGGCCGTCGATGCCGCTTCCAAGGACCTGGCACAGATCACTGGCCAGAAGCCGATCGTGACCCGCGCCAAGAAGTCGATCGCCCAGTTCCGCGTTCGGACGGGCAACCCGATCGGCCTCAAGGTCACGCTTCGCGGCCAGCGCATGTGGGACTTCCTCGAGCGGTTCTCGCTCCTGGCCCTGCCCCGCATCCGCGACTTCCGGGGGGTCCCGGGACGCTCTTTCGATGGACGCGGAAATTACACGATCGGCCTGAAGGAACAAATCGCGTTTCCCGAGGTCGATTACGACAAGGTTGACCGTCTCCGAGGGCTGGAGATCACGATCGTGACGACGGCAAAGACCGACGAGGAGTCCCGGCGTCTGCTGGAACTGCTCGGCATGCCGTTTGCCTCGTAGGCGGGG
>JANMPD010000171.1:0-6877 GCA_031369685.1 Chloroflexota bacterium
GTGGAGCGCTTCGCGCCGGGATTTCGCGACCGAATCATCGGCCGCGCCGTCCACGGGCCCGCGGCGATGGAGGCGCACAACGCCAACTACATCGGTGGCGACATCAATGGCGGAATCGGCGACATCAGGCAGCTCCTGTTCAGGCCGTGGCCCGCCCTGGATCCATACCGGTTGGGTGCTGGTCTGTATCTGTGCTCCTCATCAACGCCACCCGGCGGTGGCATCCACGGCATGAGCGGGTTTCATGCCGCGCGCTCCGCCCTCCGCCACGAGCTGCGCTGAGACGCGGCAGACCTCAAGCGTCCGCGGGCTCGGCCGACCGTTCCTCCAGCCGGATCCCCTCGGGCAGAGCGGCTCGCGCGGCAGCCAACGCGGCACCGAGATCGGCGCCGGCCGGACCGACAAGCACGAGCATCCGGTCAGCCATCATGGCCGAGAGGTCGGAGGCGAGCGCCGGCGTCGGAGCCGCGGACGGAACGGCGACGGAGGCCGCGGACGGAACGCCGATCGGAGCCACGTCCGCCACCTGAGCGCCGATCGGAGCCGCGAGTGGAGCCGGAGCGCCGATCGGAGCCGCGGGTGGAGCCGGAGCCTCGCTGCGCAGCGCCTGATCTCGGCGGAGCTGCAGACCGTGGTAGACGAGCACCGCGACCGCGACCGCGACCGCGCCGAGCGGCGTCGAAAGCTCCGACGTGGCGTTTCCAGTCAGGCTCGCCCCGAGCAACGACCCAACCAACCGGTACAGGATCACCGTGGCGCTGCCGAGCCCGGCAACGAGGGCGACGCCCATGGTGAGATACAGGAACGTCCGGCGGATCGTTGAGTTCGCCTCTTCCTCCGGGTTGAATCGACGGCGAACCACGACGCTCGACCACTGCCACGCCCAGCAGGCCGTACCCACGACCGCCATCGAGAGCCACGTTGCAAACTCGGCCATCCACGGGAACGCGGTCGGATCCGATGTCCTGAGACCGCCGAACGCGGCGTCGATCGCGAGGCCGATGAGCCATCCAAGACCCAGCGCCCCGAACCCCAGAGCAACAGCCGCCACGGCGTGCGACTCAAGACGCGAGACGTGACGACGACGAAGCGGATCCGAAGCCGCAGGATCGCGATGGAGCCAGCGTGAGTGTGCAAACCAGACGATGGCCCATGGGATGGCGATTCCCAGGGGTGCCACCACCACGCTCACCCAAGTCTCGTTCCCGCCGAGCTCCATACCGAGCATCGGGCGGATGACGGCCTCAAGCGTCCTTGCGATCCCGACGAGGGTGAAGGCGGACGCGATGACGATGGTGGCCATGAAGGTCGCGAGGCGCGTCCGCGACACGCGCTCATCGATGCCTTGCGGGTCGTTGGCCATCGCCCGCGACGTGGCATACCGCCAGTGACCGAGCCAGGTCAACGCCCAGGCGACAAGGCCAAGTCCGAACCCGATCAGGGAGACGCTTGCGTAGTCGTCAGCTGACGCCGGCGTGGAGACGAGACCGACGACAACCGACTCGACCGCGCCCACCGAGATGACGAGCGCGCCAAGCGAAACGCCGTAGACATAGAGGCGCGGCAGCCACGCCGCCGCGCCCTGCACGCGTCCAGCGGCGAGGTCACGGCGCCGGACCAGGCCGTGAAAGACCCAGACGAGCAGTCCGACCGCGAGGGCGGTCGCAGAATTGACCGGGTCGAC
Organism: Chloroflexota bacterium; assembly: GCA_031369685.1. GTDB lineage: Bacteria > Chloroflexota > Limnocylindria > Limnocylindrales > CSP1-4 > UBA5189. The sequence continues at coordinate 1,685 of JANMPD010000171.1, forward strand.
AATGAAGAAGGTCGGAGCGACTCCGGCCAGGTCCGCGAGGAGGCCCTGCGCAAGGCCGATGGCCCCGTTCACCCAGGCGACGAGCGACACCACGAGCACGATCGAGAGATACAGAGCCCGAATGGCCGACCCTTGCTCGGCGTCGTGTTCCGGCCGGGCGGACGCGAGTCCGTGCTGGACGAACCACCAATGGACGGCCCAGACCGGGACTCCCACGCCCAGCAGCGCGATCGCCTGGCTGACCTTCTGTCGAGAATCACCGCCGAAACTGTCGTAGAGGTGCTGGAGCGCCCCGCTTGATGTCAGGATCACGTCGAGGAGCGTGGAAAGGCCCACGGCCAGGACCCCGAGGGCGACCCCGGACATCAGGTAGAGGTAGATCCGCCGGACCGTCTGCATGTCGCCCGTCCCTCCCATCAACGCTGAGCGCTTCCCATCCGGTATAGGAGACGCCCAGGCAACCGATGCGTTACGTCACGAGTTCAGGACTCGTTGCACTCTGCGCCGCCAGATACCCGCGTCGCGACAGCGCCAATGCGTGCTCGGCGCCATGGAGGTCAGCGCCAGGCGCTCTTCGCCGCGTCCGGGTAAAGCCGGACGCGGCGGTAGGGCTCCCGCCCACGTGACCGGGAAACGAGGTTTGCCCGCTCCGCCATCTGGTGCTGGAGTCGCCGGATGTAGGCGCTCTGTGGAGACAGCTCCACCGGCTCGGACTGCTGCAGGACCATGCCGATGGCCTCCTCGGTCTCCCGGAGGGCGGCGTCCCGTGGATCCAGTTCCAGGGAGAAGATCGACGTCAGCGAGGACTGCATCTGCTGGATGGTGTTGTTCTTGAGGACGTAGATCGGGAGGGCTCGCTCCTCGGCCTCGCGCACGAGGGGAGTCTTCTGGCGGTATTCGGTTCGAACCGTCATGACGACGTCAGCTTCATCGACATCCACGGCCACCACGACCGGCAGCTGGAGCTCCTTGATCGCCTGCTCGAGTCGCTTGCGACTGATCCCCTGCGGAAGGACCCGCAACGTCGGCAGTCCCTGGGCGGAGTTGAGCCGGAGCGTGCCGTCATCATCGAACTCCGGGCCGTCCTCCAGGCCCACGCCTGGGTCTCGGCCGATCGCCGGCGCGGCTGCATTCAGGGGATCTGCGACCAGGTCGGGAGCATTCACGGGCGCGGTGCCCTCGTCGGCCTTCAGCGCATCGATCGCCTTGGACGCTGACGCCCGCCATTCGCGCTGCCGGGCGAGCTCACGCGCCTCACGAGCGCGGGCATCGAGCGACGTGGTGCTGCCGCGCTCGAGCGGTCCCCTGTCTGCGAGGCCCCCCGCCACGAACGGGCCGTCAGGGCTGACTCGGGCTGCGGGACCGCCGCCGCGTTCGCCGCCAGACCCGCCGGACAAACCACCGCGCGTCGGGCGCCACGAGCCGGAGGCGCCGGGTCGGTAGCCGGATCGATAGCCGCCTCGTTCGCCGGCCGGGAACGCCACGCCGCCGCTGCCGTAGCCAGGTCGGAATGCGCCATCGCCACGCCACCCCGGCTCCATTCGCCACGGGGAACCGCTGCCGGCGAGCCCCGCGAACCGGTCCGGGCCGAATCCCTCCCGAGGTGACGGCTTTGGGCGCGCCTGGGATCGATGGACACCTTCCTCATCGCGCCAGCGCTGCTCCCCCGCGACGGCCTCGCCACGCAGCATGGCGTCGACGGTCTCGGCAACATCGCTGTGAGCGAGCACCTTCTCGCGGTCCTGGATCTCGATGATGACGTCGAACGTCGGCGGTGCCTTGCGCTCGAGGACGCTCTTCTGGGTGCGTCGGCGACGCGCCTCCTCGTCCCCGAGGGTGACGCTCTGGATCCCGCCGATGAGATCGGACAGGGTCGGGTTGAGCATCAGGTTGTCGAGGTTGTTGCCGTGGGCCGTCCCGATCAGCTGGACGCCCCGCTCGGCGATCGTCCGGGCGGCCTGGGCCTCCAGTTCCGTGCCGATCTCGTCGATGACGATGACCTGGGGCATGTGGTTCTCGACAGCCTCGATCATCACCTCGTGCTGCATCGACGGCGTCCGGACCTGCATGCGCCGGGCCTTGCCGATCGCCGGATGGGGGATGTCGCCGTCGCCGGCGATCTCGTTCGAGGTGTCGACGACGACCACGCGCTTGCCGAAATCATCGGCCAGGACACGGGCGGCTTCGCGCAGCATGGTGGTCTTGCCGATCCCCGGCCGACCCATGATCAGGATCGATTTCCCGCTCTCGACGAAGTCCGCGATGATGTCGATGGTGCCGTAGACCGCGCGCCCGATTCGACAGGTCAGCCCGACGATCTTGCCGGTTCGATTCCGGATCGCGCTGATTCGGTGGAGCGTCCGCTCGATGCCTGCCCGGTTGTCATCCCCGAACGTCCCGATGTGCTCGACAACGTGGGCGATGTCCGACTCGTTGATCTCGCGATCGAGCAGGGTGACTTCGGAATCCGGAAAGCGCGCCTCGGGCCGTCGGCCCAGATCGAGGACGACCTCGATGACCGATGACTGGTCAGGCAGAGCGTGGATGGCGGCGACGATCTCCGAGGGCAGCGACGACAGAAGGGCGTCGATGTCGTCGATCGTTTCGCGGCGCTCGGAGCGATTCTCAGGAGCCACGCGTGACCTCCAATGAACGAACGCCCGCCGGCGCGAGCGCGGGTTCGGCGACACGGACCAGGGTTTCTTTCATGAGCAGCGTGACGGTGGAGATCGTCCGGAAGCCGGCCTCCTCGAGTCGTCGGTCCAGGGGCGATTCATAGGTTCGTACGGGGGCGATGACCCCGTTGGTCTGGGCCTGCTCGCCGCTCCGACCCAGACGTGCCCGGATGTCGCCGAGCCCGAAGTCGATGAGGGCGCCCAGATCGGCCTCTGGCCGGCCCATGACCCGGAGATAGTGAGGCTGGTCTTCGCGGGCCACGCCCAGCTGGATGAACCCGTCGATCGTTACGCCGTCCGGCGCCTCGAGCACGTAGCCCTCGATGTCGGCGAATCGGAGGAGCGGCGCGAGGCTGCTCCGCGGGACCCGCCAGTGCGTACCCTGGCGCTCCCAGTCCGGGATCCGGAACGATTCCAGGCGACGCACCGGGGCGGGGGTGACGGCGGTGTAGAGCTGCATCAGGGCGACCGCATCGCGCGACGTCGCGATCCGGATCCGGGCCGCAATCCGGCGCTCGTCGGACCACGGCTCGGGGAGCGGCTGGCCGACCTGGCGATGCTGGATCCGCTCCTCGCCGTAGCGCGCGAACCCGGCCTGCATGAACAACTCGACGTTGCCGCCGGCATCGGTGCAGGCGACGTGGAAGTGGCCGGCGCCACGCTTCTGGCCCTCTCGAAGCACCTGCTGGACGAGCCGGAACCGGATGTCGCCCGCGCTGGCGCCGGGGAGACCGGCCAGACCGTCCAACTCGACGATCGTCCAGTCATCGCGGTGGCTCTCGCGCTCCACGCGGACGAGGCCGGCGACCCGCCTGTCCTCTTCGTACACGAACAGGAGGTCATTGGGTCGGAACGCACCCAGCGGGAGCCGGAACAGGCTGAACACGCCGATCCGCGGACCGCTGACCGGCAGCCCCAGCGAGCGGCCGCCTGCGGCGTCGTCCTCGCACAGGCGGGACAGCTCACCGAGCGCGGCGAGGTCAGTGAGGCGCGCCGCACGCACCTTGCCACTCGAGCGTCCGGGTCGGGCGCCGGTCATCGGGCAAGTCCCGTTCGTCGGGTCGGGTGATGGCGTCGTCCGGAACCTTCGCCCGGATCCTCGTGCTCGGCCGCCATGGTGGCCACGAGCCGATGGAACCGCGTCTCGCCCGCGAGTTCCGGGTGGAAGGCCGTGGCAATCACGTTACGCTCGCGGACGGCCACGATCCGGCCGTCGTCGAGGGAGGCGAGGACATCGACCGCAGGGCCGGTGCGCTCGACGATCGGCGCCCGGATGAAGATGCCGTGGACCGGCTGGGCGCCGAGCATCGGCACGGAGACGTCCGCCTCGAACGAGTCCAGCTGGCGCCCGAACGCGTTGCGCCGCACACCGACGTCGAGCAGCGGGAGAACGGGCTCATCGCCATCAACGATGTCCTTGGCCAGCAAAATCATCCCCGCGCAGGTGCCGAACATCGGTGCCCCCGATCGAGCCAGATCCAGGATCGGTTCGCGCAGGCCCCACCGATCGATGAGCCGACGCTGGGCGGTCGATTCGCCACCGGGAAGGATCAACGCGGCGACGCCCTCGAGATCCGCGGGCAGGCGCACCTCGACGGCCTCGACGCCGATGGCGCCGAGAACCGTCATGTGTTCGGCAAACGCCCCCTGGACGGCGAGAACCCCGATCCGCATCGGTCGCACCTCGCCGTTGCCGGCGCGGTGACCTACCAACCCCGACTGGCCAGCCGATCCGACGGCGCGAGCTGATCCATGGAGATACCGCGCATCGGAGCGCCCAGACCCTTGCTGACCTCGGCCAGGATCTTCGGGTCATCGAAGTGCGTGGTCGCCTGGACGATGGCGTTGGCCATCCGCGCCGGATCCTCGCTCTTGAAGATGCCGGATCCAACGAACACGCCCTCGGCGCCGAGCTGCATCACGAGGGCCGCGTCGGCCGGGGTGGAGATGCCGCCGGCGACGAAGTTGACGACCGGCAGTCGCCCGTCATTGGCGATCTGCTTCACCAGCTCGTAGGGCGCCTGAAGCTCCTTGGCGGCAACGAACAACTCGTCCTCGCGCATGCCCTGAAGACGCCGGATTTCAGCGAGGACATCACGCAGCTGGCGGACGGCCTCGACGACGTTGCCCGTGCCGGCCTCGCCCTTGGTCCGCATCATCGCCGCGCCCTCGTTGATCCGCCGGATCGCCTCGCCGAGATTGCGGCAGCCGCACACGAACGGCACCTTGAAGGCGTGCTTGTCGATGTGGTTGGCCTGGTCGGCCGGGGTCAGGACTTCTGACTCGTCGATGTAGTCGACGCCGAGCGCTTCGAGGATCTGGGCCTCGACGAAGTGGCCGATCCGGGCCTTGGCCATGACCGGGATGCTGACCGCGTCCATGATCCCCACGATCATCGAGGGATCGGACATGCGGGCAACGCCGCCGGCGGCGCGCATGTCGGAGGGCACGCGCTCGAGGGCCATGTCGGCAACGGCGCCGGCATCCTCGGCGATCTTCGCCTGATCCGCAGTGACGA
>JANMPD010000184.1:0-1714 GCA_031369685.1 Chloroflexota bacterium
TCGGCTGATGACAGTGCGAGCACTCCTCGAGCCTCGGGAGCTCGATGGCCAGATGCGCGCGACGGTCTCCCTGTCGAGCGTGAGAGGCACGTCTCTTTGGCACACCCATGGTGTCGTGTTGCTCCTTTCGGTGGCCCGTCACCGCGTGATGGCCGGATCCGCTGCGCCGCGCACCGCGACGCCATGTTCAAGTTCGAAGGACAGCTGGCCCGGGGCGCACAGGCGAAGGACCGAGCGCGGAGTCTACTCGTTCCTGGCGTCGGCGTCGACCCGAAAGTCTCGAAGTGCGGCCAACCGTGGGTCGATATCGTCGATCTCGTGGGGCGGATGCCCGTCGGCCAGGCGCGAGCCGCATTCCGGGCACAGCCCGGGGCAATCTGGCCGGCACAACGGGGCGATGGGCGCCGAGAGCGAGATCGCCTCGCGCAGGAGGGACTCGACCTCAAGCTCATTGTGGGCCGTCAGGCGCATCACGTCACGTTCGATGGATGGGTCTACTACCTGACCCGTGACCGGGTCGAGTGCCGGGAGGATCTCCTCGCGAATGACCGCAGCAAGCTCCACGCCCGCAGGCCCGAGGCAGCGCGAGCAGTCCATCGACAGCGTGGTTCGGACCTCACCACGAACAAAGATGCCCCGATTCGTGCGCGACAGCTCAAGCGCCCCCGAGATCGGACCACCGAGGACGAGATCATCGTCCAGGTCGATGGTTATCGGGTCGAAGTCCAGGTGCCGTACGGAACCCGCGGACTCGGCCAGGAACCCCGCGAGCGGAACCTTCAGATCAGGGCTGCCCATCACCGGTAGGTGGGTGCATCCCCGTCCGAATCGGCGTCGGCCGCGTCGTAATCCTCGAGCCCATCGCCGTCAGCGCCTTCAAAGGACGCACCAATTTCGGCCGCCGCAAGATCGGCACGTCGCTCGTCGAGGACGGCGATGCCCTTCTGGACGCCGCCCAGTGCCTTGCCGACTTCTAGCTCGAGCGCTTCGAGCATGCCGAGGGCATAGTCGTCGGCACCTGCCCGGACCAGCTCGGCCTGCGAGCGTGCCTCGGCGATGATCTGGAGGCCCTCGGCTTCGGCTCGTTCGAGCAACCCACGCTCGCCGATCAGGAAGGCTGCCTGCTCCTGGGCCCGGCTCGTGATGCTGCGCGCCTCGTCATCGGCCTTCTCGATGATCCGCTCACCCTCGGCGTTGATCCGCTTGGCGGCACGCACTTCCTCGGGAATGGCCACCCGAAGCTGATCGATGAGATCGAGGATCCCGTCCCGATCGACGACCGCGTTCCGGGTGAGCGGCAACGACTTGCCACTCGAGATCAGGGATTCGAGCCGCTCGAGGAGGAAGATGATGTCCAGGGCGCTAACCTCCAGCGGGGCGAGTCAGCCGCGATTATCGCACGCTGGTCATGGATTGATCGCGAGCGAACGCGCTCGTGATGGCCGCCGCGGCGCTCCTTGGCACCATGCCGGACACGTCGCCCCCGAACGATGCGATTTCCTTGACCAGGCTGGAGCTCACGTAGCCGTGCTCGACGGCCGTCATGAAGAACACCGTATCCAGATCAGGCGCGAGCTTCCGATTGTTGTGGGCAAGCTGCATCTCGACTTCGAAATCCGAGACCGCACGGAGGCCGCGGACGATCGAACTGCCGCCGTGCACCCGGACCGCATCAACGGTGAGGCCGTCGAAGGCCACGACAGAGATCCGCGCC
>JANMPD010000256.1:0-2253 GCA_031369685.1 Chloroflexota bacterium
GAGGGTACGAGCCAGCTCCACACGCTGATCCAGGCCGATTACGCGCTCGGCTACCGCGAGGATCGGTCGATCCGGTGCGAGCCGATGCCCGCCCACGGGTTCGAACGGCTCCCGGCATCGGTCGCTGCCGGCGCCGGCCGGGCCTGACCCTCAGCTCGAACAAGCCACACGTGGAGACCGAGGCCGGCCGGTTCAGCGCGTCGGAGGTCCGCACCCTGGCGTCCCTGGCCGAGACCTTCGTCCCGGGCGTTGATGCCGCCCGGATCGGGGACCTCGCGGCGCAGGCGCTCGTCCGCGCGGCCGATCCGGCGCAGGTGGCCCAGCTGCGACTCGTGCTCCGTCTCCTTGAGCAGCCGCTGGCGAACCTCGTGACGGCCGGGCGCCTGGCAGGCCTGACGGCCATGACGATCCCGGAGCGCGAGCGCCTGATGCTCCGCTGGGCACATTCTCCGCTCGCCCTCAAGCGGTCCGGGTTCCAGGCTCTCCGCAAGCTCCTGTCGTTCCTCGCCTACGCGGCCCCAGATGCCGAAGGACAGAACAGCCTCCTGACCGCCATCGGCTACGCGACCGATGACCCGCCGGCCACGTCGCAGCCGACGGTCGTCAAGCCGATGCTCATCGAACGGACGCCGGGGCTTGAACCGATCGTGCTGGAAGCCGACGTGATCGTGGTCGGATCCGGCGCGGGCGGCGGGGTGATGGCCTCGGAACTCGCGGCCGCAGGCCGAGCGGTGCTCGTCCTCGAAGCGGGACCCGCCGTCGACGAGACGACCATGCCACGGACCGAGCTGGACGCGTTCTCCCGGCTCTATCTGAACCACGGGCTCCTGTCGACCTGGGATGGATCCGTCAGCATGCTCGCGGGGTCCGCGGTCGGCGGGGGGACGGTCATCAACTGGATGACCTGTATCGACGTTCCGGACCCGGTCCGCGCCGAGTGGGCCCGCGATCACGGGTTGGACGGAGTCGACGGGTCGGAGTGGGACGCGGATCGAACGCAGATCGAGCTCGAGATCGGCGTAACCGAAACCCCGTTCGTGCCGCCCAAGGATGCGGCCCTCCTGCGCGGCGCGGCGGCGCTCGGATGGGAGGCCGGAACGATCCATCGAAACGCCCGCGCCTGCACGGACTGCGGCAGTTGTCCGTTCGGATGCCCGCGCGGTACCAAGCTCGGTGGGCTGCGGGCCCATCTCGCCACGGCGGCCCGGGAAGGCGCCCGGATCGTGGATCGGGTGCGCGTGACGAACCTGATCATCGAAGGCGGCCGGGTCGTTGGCGTCGAGGGCAACGTCCTCGTCGAGGACCCCGTCAGCGGCATGCCCGTTCTCGCGCGACCTGGTGACCCGACGTCGGCCCAGGCTCGGCGACTCGTGGCTCGCGCACCGCAGGTCGTGCTCGCGGCCGGCGCTTTGCGGAGCCCGGCAATCCTCCAGGGCAGCGGGGCCCATCACCGGTCCGTTGGTCGGCACCTGCGGATCCATCCAGTTCCCGTCGTCGCGGGCCGTATGTCAGAGCCAGTTGACATGTGGCAAGGCACGATGCAGGCGGCCCGTTCCGTACAGTTCCTGAACGCGGAAGGCGGCCGCCAGGGCTATGTCATCGAATCGGCGCCAGGGCATCCGGGGCTGCTCGCACTCGCCGTCCCGTGGGACGGGGCTGAGGAGCATGCAGGCTGGCTGCGGAACAGCCGATACCTGGTGCCCCTGGTGGCCGTCACGAGGGACGGGGGCGAGGGCCGGACCACGCTCACCCGCGCCGGTCGGGTCCGCATTGACTATCGCCTCGACGCCGAGGGAATCCGCACGCTTCGGCATGCCGCCGGGTCCATGGCGCGCCTGATTCGTGCCGCCGGTGCAGTCGAAATCCTGGCTGCGGCGACGCCGATCCTGCGCCACGTCCAGGACGGGGAGGACGAGGCAGCGCGGTTCGAGGCATTCATCGCCCGGGTCGAAGCCATGGATTTCAGCCCGAACCGAGGCACCGTGTTCTCGGCGCACCAGATGGGCACGATCCGGATGGGCGCCGATGCCCGCGACCATGCGGCCGATCCGCGCGGGAGAGTCCGCGATGCCGACGGCCGGACGATCGCCGGGATCTACGTGACGGACACGTCCACGTTCCCGACCGGTGTCGGCGTCAACCCGATGCTCGCCGTCATGTCGATGGCTCGGCGGGTCAGTCGGACCGTGCTGGCCGAGGGTCGGGCTCCAGGCTGAGAGGCCCCGCCTCGGGCGCGGCCGAGACCATGGCCAC
>JANMPD010000269.1:0-3303 GCA_031369685.1 Chloroflexota bacterium
CGAGTCATCCCGGCCCTGGACGTGGCACCGGTCGATGCCGAGCTGCATCTTGCTGCGCTCGCGGCCTTCCGCGACGCGATCGAGTCGTCGGTCTCGCTCGTGGATCGGACGAGCTTCGCCTTCATGCACCGAGAGGGGATCAAGCGCGCGATCGCCCTTGACGCCGACTTCCGAACCGCCGGCTTCACGACGCTCCCGTAGTGAGCTCGGGAGCGAGCGGGAGGCTTGCGCCGATCCACGGGCCGTTCGCGAGCTTGTCTCGCAGGATCGGCCATTGGTTGCGATCGAAGAGCGCGACGAACTCGTCGACGCGTCAGCCACCGGCGCCCTCGCGCTCGACGAACTGGCCGTACCCGCGCTGGCCGACGAATGCCCCCTCCCGGACCACGGCCCGACCGCGCACGAACACGGAGCGCACCGCCCCGGTGACGTCGAGGCCCTCGTACGGGGTGTAGTCGCTGGTGTGGTGGAGGTCTTCGGCCCGGATCGTGCGGCGCGCGGTGGGATCGAACAGCACCAGGTCTCCGTCCCTGCCGACCTCGATCGCGCCCTTGCGTGCCAGACCGAACCGACGGGCCGGTGTCGTCGAGATGACGTCCACGAGTCGCTCCACCGACAGGCGCCCCGTGCCGACACCCTCGCCGTACGCGACCGCCAGGAGCGTCTCGATGCCGGGTGCGCCGTTGCTGACCTCGTTGAACGGCACGCGCCGCAGCGCGCCCCCCTTCTCGATCGCCGCCCGATCGGGGACATGGTCCGTGGCGATGAGATCGAGGTCACCGGCCGCGAGGCCGGCCCACAGCGCGTCCTGATCTGCGGCGGAGCGGAGCGGTGGCGAGATCACGACCTTGGCCACCTCGAGATCGTCGGTCGCCTCGTAGCGAGCATCGGTCAGGGCCAGGTAGTGCGGGCACGTCTCGGCCGAAACCGGCAAGCCCAGCGCCTTCGCCTCGCGGACGTGGCGCAGTGCGTCCGCGGAGGAGAGATGGACGATGTGCACGGGCGCACCCGTGGCGCGGGCAAAGGCCATCGCGCGGGCCGTTGCGACCGCTTCCGCGTAGGCCGGTCGCGATGAGGCGTGGAAACGCGGCGCGGTATCGCCTCGCGCCAGGGTCGCGGCCACCGACGCATCGATGATCACGGGATCCTCACAATGGACCTGGAGCATCCCGCCGCGCCTGCCGAGCACGCCCATCGCCTCGAACAGGCGGACGTCGTCCAGCCGGAAGTCGAAGACCATGAATGCCTTGGCCGTGGAGACCCCGGCGTCCACCATCGCCGGCAGCTCGGCGATCGGGTCCTCCATGCGCCCGGAGATCGCCAGGCTGACCGCGTAGTCCACGGCGCTGTCCGCGTTCGTGGCTGCGCGCCACTCCCGGAGCCCGGCGAGCAGAGATCGCTCGGCCGCCAGAGACGATCCCGTGCCCGGGTTGTTGAAGGCAAGGAACGTGGTCGTGCCGCCGAACGCCGCGGCCACGGAATCCTGGAAGAACCGATCCGGCTCCGCGTCCGTGGCGACTCGCGTGTGCGTGTGCACGTCCACGACACCGGGCAGCACGAGCAGCCCGGTCGCATCCACGACCTCGCCGGCCGACGCCGCCAGAGCGCCCAGCTCCGCATCGATGGCCGTGATGCGTCCGTCGTCGACGGCGAGGTCCGCTCGTCGCGACCCGGCCGCGGTCACGATCGTGCCGCCACGGACGAGGAGGCCCGTCACCCGCCGCGCTTCGAATCCATCACGACCCAGATGAGGATCGCCGCGATGACGGCGACGACCAGGCCGCCAACGATGAGGAAGAGTCCGCCGCTCACGTCCACGTCACTCCTCGGTGATCACGATCCGCTGGGCGCCGTCCCACAGGACGCGCCGGCCGACCTCGCGCAGGCGGTCGTCCCAGCCATCGTCGGGGATGATCGAGGCGAAGTGGTTGGCGGCCAGTTGGCCGACCTTCGAGGCCGTGGTGCAGGCGCCGTACGGGAAGAAGATCTCGCACTCGCTGATCCCGCCGGGATACATCGCGAGCATGCCGGGCGCCGGATGCGAGGTGTGGTTCTCGTAGTCGATGCCCGGGCGGAAGTCGCCATACGGGATCCACGTGGATTCGCCGGACCAGCGGCAATGGATGAGCCGACTCTCGATCGGCAGCATCCGCCGGATGGCCTCGATGGTCTGGGGCGCGGCGGTTTCCCACCGGGCGGTAAAGTGGAGGTCGTCGCCGACCGTGATCGCAAGATTTCCCATGCCCGGAGGATACGTGTCCAGCAGCGACTCGGGAACACCCCCAGCGCCGGATCCCGTGGTGGATTCACTGCCGCCGAGCGCCGCCCCGTCCGGCCCGACGATCTCAACGCACGTCCTTGATGCCCAGACCGGCCTGCCCGCGGGCGGTATTCACGTGAGCCTGTACAAGCTGGGCGAAGACGATCGCCCGATCCGCCTGACCCAGGCGCTGACCGATGGCGACGGGCGGATCCGGGATCTCCTCGAGCGACCGATGTCGCCGGGCGTCTACCGGCTCGAGTTCAATCTCGGTGGCATCCGCGGCCTGCGGCCCGCCGACGATCGGTTCTTCCGCAGGATGTCGCTGGACCTGAAGATCGACGACGTCACCCGGTCCTATCACGTGCCCTTGCTGCTTTCGCCATTCTCGATGACGACGTACCGCGGCAACTGAATCGGTTGTGACACGCTAGGTGGCACGCGCGGCCCCCAAGATGCGGGCATGGAAGCACGAATCGTCTCGCTCCCGTCCCGTCCGGACCCGTCGATTCGCATCGACGGCGACCGGATCCTCATCGACCGGATGACCCTCGTGGATCCGGGCCAGGCCGCCTGGCTCGCCGGCCAGCCGGAGCTCGAGCGGCCCCTCGTGGTCGAGCGAGCCCTGCGCATCGGCCTCACCGCCCTCCAGAGCGTCGGCGTGACCCTCAACCTCGATGCCGTGCGGTCCGAGTTCGACCGCTTCGCTGAGCAGAGCCGCTCCGCCAATGACCGCGCCGCGGAGGCCCTCGAACAGGTGCTCCGCACGAATTTCGGCGATGGCGATGGACGCTTGCCGCGAACGCTCGAGACCTTTCTCGGTGACCGGGGCAAACTCCAATCGATGGTTGCCGAGTTGTTCGATCCAAAGCGCCGCGATTCGGCCATCGGACGCATGTCGACGATGCTCGAGACGTACTTCGATGGCGACGCGTCGCGACTCGCGACGCTGCTCGACCCGACCCGCCTGGGCTCGCCCCTCCACCAGTTCCGGAGCGAGGTCGCGGCTGGCTTCCGGGCGATCGAGGAAAAGCTCGTCGCCA